>JAYTOM010000528.1:0-6515 GCA_043747765.1 Actinomycetota bacterium | reverse complement strand
TGGCAAAACGCGTGAGGAAGCGATTACTCGTAGGGCGGTGAAGTTGGAGGATCTGACGCAGATCCAGTCGTCGACATTCCACCGCGATGCCACCGTGGCTGAGCTGGCGGAGTGGTGGCTCGACGTCGTGGCTCGGCATCGCGTGCGAGCCTCGACTTGGGCACATACAGCCAGCGCGTCGATCGGATCTCCAACACGATCGGCCAGTTGCCGGCGCGATCGTTGAAGCCGGAGCGCATCGCGCGTTGGCAGTCCGACCTGTTGAAGTCCGGGCTCGCGTCGGGGACCGTTGCGGACGTGAGGGTGACGTTGCACCAGGTGCTCGAGCAGGCCGTGGTCCGCGAGCTGAGCGCATCCAACCCCGTCGATCGCAATGCAGCGCCGAAGGTGGTGCGTGGGCCTGACGCGCGCTGGTGTCCGCCGACGCGCTCCACTTGGTCGAGTCGGCGTCGGACGATCGCCTCGGCGCAGTCGTGGCGCTGCTGTTCGTGCAGTGCTGGCGCGTGTCCGAGCGCTCGGGCTCGGGTGGGAGGACCTCGATCTCGACGCCGGCATCGCTGTGGTGCGGCGAGCCGGGATCTACGTCCACAAGGTCGCCATGGTGCTCGGCCCGACGAAGAACCTCGGCGCATCGGGCACCCATCACCTGTCGGCCGGAGTGGTCGAACTTCTGCACTGGCAGGTCGGGGGCCGTGGCCGACGCACACCTACGAAGGCCAACCGGTGTCGCAGGTGTTCACCAACGAACGCGGCGGCTTGGTCAACCGACAGGCCGCGACGAAGGCCGTGACGCGTGCGGCAACGCGAGCTGGCCTCGACCCAAAGGGGATCGCGACGCACACCGGAAGGCGTCCGGCAGTGACCGTGCTCTACGCCGAAGCCCGCCTCGACCTCAGCGACATCGCGAGGTACGTCGGCCACAAAGGCGAGGCGACCACCGCCGGCTACGTGCGATCGCTGGGCAAGCGCCCAAAGGCAACCGCCGCGATGGCCGCGCCGATGCTCGATCCTGCGGCGGCGCGACGCGTACCGACGTGAGCGACCACGAGCAACGGCCGGGGTGCCAATCGAGGTGTATTGCCGTTCTACGGTTCGGGATGCGAGTGACTCGGCACACGTTGATATGGCCCGCGCGGTCTACGACGCCTCCGCTGAGGGATACGGCCGGTTCGCGGGCGTTGAGATCAGCGCGGCGACCGAGGGGCCCGTGGATCGGTCGTTGCTGGCGGCGTTCGTCGAGTTGATGGCGGACGCGCCTGCCGGTCGCGTCGCAGATCTCGGCTGTGGGCCTGGGCGGGTGGCGGCATTTCTCGCCACCCATGGGTTCGAGGTCATTGGTGTGGACGTCTCCGCGGCGATGGTCGAAGCTGCGCGCAACGCTCACCCAACCATCGAGTTCGAGCTGGGCCAACTGGCAGTGCTCCCGATGGCCGACGCCTCGCTGGCCGGCGCGGTGTGCTGGTAATCGTTCACCTACACGCCATCGGAGCATCGTGACGACGTCTGCTTGGAGCTCAGTCGTGTACTGGCTCCGGGCGGCTACCTCCTGCTGGAGTTTCAGGCCGGCCAGGGTGAGGGCCTATACCGGGCTGACGCTCACGGCACGAACCTTCCGCTCGCTTCCCTATCGACACGACCCCGACGTCGTTATTCGAACCCTCAGCGATACGGGCTTGAAGGTCCACACTCGAGCTCTACGGGAACCCCAATTCACGCATGAGTCGCCGCCGCAGGCATTCATCATCGCTCGCACTGAACCACGGCAGTCGTAGTTGACCGAGCGAGAAGCGATGGACTGCGCGATGAACGGATTCGCAAAGCATCGTGACCGTCTGGTCGATCATCATCCGGTGCAGATCCTGGCAAATGAGTACTCGTTACTCATGCGGACAGCTGCACGAAGCGTCTTACTGGTGCCATGCAGCGCACCCGACCCCACTCCGCACGCCGCTGCAGCCACCGAGACGATCGCGACCGTCGGAACAATCGGCGGCGGAGGCCCGGCGGCTGGCGTATGCACCGAGGCGGCTTCGTCAGGCGCGACGTTCTCGACAACATGCGCGTTTCATGCACTTCCCACCTCACCTCAGAGGATCGGGGCGTTTCCGTTCGCCACGTAGCGGTCGACGAAGTGCCTCGACCTGGTGAAGCGCCGTCACGCCACAACTGAGTCCAATTCCCTTCGCGATTCGAAGGGCACAGTCCGTCCAATGCATCGAGAAAGCGTTCAACACCAGATGGTCACCTCCACAGAGCCAACTCGAGCGACACACCCGTACGAGCACTTCCGGCAACCGCACCATTGCGGTCCCACGAGCCGCTTCGAGCGGACGTCAGAAGTGAGCCGGCAGGGGAGCCGCCAGCATCAGGGTGTCCGCCGTGCTGTTCACGCCGTCCTCGCCACGTCGATCTCGTTGGCCGCGATCACCTCATCGGCAGCGACGGCGAATGCTGCCCCGGCGCTCGGGACGATCGCAACCGCCGTCGGCACCATCGGCGACGGCGGACCGGCAGCAACCGCATACGCACAGACGAGCATCCTGGCCAGCGATGCCGCCGGCAATCTGTACTTCCCGGATGATGGCCGCGTCCGAAGAATCGACGGCACAACCCACGTCATCACAACGATCGCCGGAACTGGACTGACGACCTCGACAGGCGACGGTGGACTCGCCGTCGACGCGTCGCTACGCGCCGGCTTCATCGTCGCCGCGGCAAACGGCGACCTCTACATCTCTGATCCGATCAATTCGAACGTCCGCAAGATCATCAAGGCAACAGGCGTCATCGTCAACGTGGCCGGAACCGGTGTGGCTGGCACCACCGGCGACGGCGGACAGGCGACGACAGCACAGTTGAACCTCCCGGTCGGTCTCGCACTCGACTCAACCGGCCTGCTCTACATCGCCGACGCCGGATCGTCCCGGATACGCAAGGTCGCCGCCAACGGAATCATCACGACAGTCGCCGGAACAGGAGCCGCCGGCTTCAACAGCAATGGCCTGCAGGGCACCGCCACACAACTCAACTTCCCGGAGTCGATCGCCTTCGACGCCGGCGACAACATGTACATCTCCGACTCGAACAACAACCGGATTCGCAAACTCACCGCAACCACGGGCATCGTGACGACGATCGCGGGCACCAGTGGCAGCGGCTTCAACGGGGATGGTGCCGCGAACACGGCGACACTCAACCAACCACAAGAACTCGCCTACTCGAACAACTTCGTCTACTTCGCCGACCAGAGCAACCACAGAATCCGCAGAATCGGGTTGCTGACCAACTCCATCTTCACGCTCGCAGGAACTGGTGTTGGCACCTCCACCGGCAACGGCGGACCTGCTGCCAACGCGACAGTCAGCTACCCGACCGGTGTGGCGGTCGTCGGGACAACGGTCTATGTCACAGATCAATCCAGCACGATCCGTGCCATCACCGGTGTGGGCAGCGCGAACGTCACCATGACACACTTCGCCGGGGTCGGGTTCCCGTTCGCCGGCGACGGAGGTCCGGCATCGAACGCGATCCTCGGCCACTACGCCCAAGTTGCCGTCGGGCTGAACGGAGATCTGTACATCAACGACGCGACGAACGCACGGGTGCGCCGCGTCGACAAGACGACCGGCATCATCACCACGGTCGCCGGCACCGGGTTAACCCAATTCAACGGTGACGGACCCATCGCGACCACGAACCTGCAACTCTCCTCGATTGTCGCTGACGCGTCCGGAAACGTCTATGTCGCACAACAGAAATACGCGTTCATTCGCAAGGTCAACGTTGCCGCCGGGACCGTCACCACAGTCGCCGGAACAGGCGGGCAGATGATCAACGGCGATGGGCCGGCCCTTACGAAGAACGTGACACCGTCGGACCTCGTCATCAACTCCGCCGGCGACTTGTACATCGCCGACCGCCCGCACGGCCTGATCCGCAAACTCACGATCGCGACCGGCACCCTGACCACCATCGCCGGAACGGGCACACTGACGTACAACGGGGACGGACCCATCGCAACGACCAACCTCGACCCCGGACTCATTGCCGTGGATGTCGCGGGTGACATCTACATGACAGACAACACGAACGCCATCGTCCGCAAGATCACCATTGCCACGGGCCAAGTCACGACCGTCGTCGGAACGGGAGCCACCACATACAACGGCGACCACACCGGTCTGACGACGAACATCGATCCGTTCGACATCGCCGTGGACGCTGCCGGCAACATCTACATCACCGACTACGCCAAGCGGACGGTTCGCCGCTACGACGCCGCAACCACGCAGATGTCCACCGTGGCGGGCACCGGGGTCGCCGGCTCGTCCGGTGACGGTGGCCCTGCGACATCAGCCCGCTTCACCACACCCACAAGCATCGCGCTTGGGCCCATCGGGCAGCTCTATATCGTCGACCAGGTCGCCCAACGCGTCAGAGTCATGACCGTACCAGTCCCACCGGCACCGCAGCCGCCGACCCCCGCGAACCCTCCGACCCCCGCGTACAACCCGGTGACACCAGAGCGTCTCCTCGACACCCGAATCGGAGTCGGAGCCGTTGCGGGAAAGCTCGGCGCCGGCACCACACTCGTTCTTCAGGTCACCGGAGCCGGGACGACACACGTCCCAACGTCGGCCACCGCCGTCGCGTTGAATGTCACGGTCACCGAGCCGGACGCTCCCGGGTTCCTCACCGTGTGGCCCTGCGGATCCCCGCAACCGCTCGCCTCGAACGTGAACTACGTCGCTGGTCAGACGATCCCGAACCTGGTCGTCGCCAAACTCGGCACCGGCGGAACCGTCTGCATCATCGGGCAAGCCACGACGCACGTCGTGGCCGACATCAATGGCTGGTTCTCACCTTCGGCCACCTACACACCCGTGGCGCCCGAACGACTTCTGGACACCCGCGAGGGTGTCGGGGCGGCTGCCGGACAGCTTCAGGCCGGGACCACTCTGGCTCTGCAGATCACCGGTGCCGGAGCGACAAGTATCCCATCAAACGCCACGGCGGTCGCCATCAACGTGACCGTCACCGACCCTGCCGCCGACGGCTACCTCACCATCTGGCCCTGCGGTTCGCCGCAACCTCTGGCTTCGAATCTGAACTACACGCAAGGCCAGACAATCGCAAACCTCGTCATCGCCAAGCTCGGCTCGGCTGGCTCACTGTGCATCGCCGGTCAATCGACAGCCCACATCGTCGCTGATGTCAACGGCTGGTTCGCACAGACAGCAGCGTTCAGCGCTGTTGCACCAGAACGACTCCTAGACACCCGTGAAGGCGTCGGCGCAGTAGCCGGAAAGCTGGACGCAGGACTGACCCTGACACTGCAGATCGCGGGCGCCGGCACGTCAGCGATCCCGGGAGGCGCTACAGCCGTCATCATCAACGTCACCGTCACCGATCCTGCCGCCGACGGCTACTTGACGATCTGGCCATGCGACGCGCCGCAGCCACTCGCATCGAACCTCAACTACACCCACGGTCAGACGATCCCGAACCTCGTGATATCCAAACTCGGAACCGGTGGAACGATCTGCATCACAGGACAGGCCACAACACACATCGTCGCCGACGTCAACGGATGGTTCGGCTGACCGGCCGCCCCACCTCCACAGACGAGTGATGTAGAAGCCATTCGCCGATCCGACCTCCCACGAGAACGAGGAGTCCTCGCCTTCTCCCCGTGTTGATCCTGACCGTCGCCTGCCTGTGAGTGACACGGATTGCGCGATGAGATCGACAACGCCGATGCCGGCGTAACGCCGCCGCGATCGGCGCTCATGCCGGTGATCCTCGCCTCAGCGCTCGTCGTCGGGATCGAAGTGCGAGACGGTAAGCCCCCGATCGGCAGACGATCCGAACGCGATATCTCGGGCGAGTGACGGCACAGATCTCTGGTGGGCTCGCAACGGTGAAGGACCTGTCGTGACAATGCTCCCGGGGCGCAAGGGCTCGAGTCGTCGGCCTGATCTTCCGCGGTTCTCGGCAAGAACTCGCCTGACTGATCACCGACATTGCAGCCGGCGACGCCCTCAGATTCAGGCGCCCACGGCGACCAAGACGAAGTCCGTTGCAAAGCCGGCGAGGAGGCCAACGAGGAGACCGACCATGAGCAGTTCGTTGTGGCCAAGCTTGAACGCCACGCGGAACAGTTGCACGACGACGTAAAGGATCGAACCGGCGGCGAGGGCGAGAAACGTGAGGAAGAGGGTGTCGTTGACGATGCTCTGCCCGATGATCGTGCCGACAAGCGTTGGGCCACCTCCAATGAGGCCCATCGCGATAAGGAATCGCCATGATGGTCGTTCCTGCTCGCCGGCGAGGGGAGCGACAATGCCGAATCCTTCGGTTGCGTTGTGTAGACCGAATCCGACAATCAGCGCGAGTGCCAACGAGATCTCTCCCTTTGCAGCTGATTGGCCGATCGCTAAACCCTCGGAGAAGTTGTGCAGCCCGATCCCGACTGCGATGTACACGGCGAGTCGCCGCGCCTCACTCAGCCGGAC
>JAYTOM010000527.1:0-15644 GCA_043747765.1 Actinomycetota bacterium | reverse complement strand
GAAAGCGGACTGAGCGTGCAGCATTGCGTCAGCCGAACCGTTCGGGACACCGCCGCGCTGCTCGATGCGACGTGCGGGCCCGGTATCGGCGACACCGTGATTGCTCCGTCGCCGAGTCGGCCGTACGCCGATGAGGTCGGCGCCGACCCAGGGCGCTTGCGGATCGGGCTGCTCGACCATCATCCTCAGGGGGGACCGGTCGACGCAGAATGCGCTGACGCCGCACGCAATGCGGCCACACTTCTCGAATCGCTCGGCCATCATGTCGAATCATCGTGGCCAACGGCACTCGAGGACACCAGCTTCGGCGCGCAGTTCGGCGCGCTGTGGAGTACCAACATGGGCACTTCGCTGCGCCGGTTCGAGGCGATCGTCGGACGCCCGTTGACCGATGACGAGTTCGAGCCGATGAACCGGGCGCAAGCCGACTTCGCCGCGCACTTCACGGCGGTTGAATACTCGTTCGCGCTCGCCGCCGTCGCCCAATACCGACGCGCGGTCCAAGGATGGTGGGCCGCTGGTTGGGATGTGCTCATCACGCCGACGCTTGCTGAAGTCCCGCTGCCGCTCGGCACAATCGGCAACGACGCAGCCAATCCGATGTCCGCACTGATCCGCAGTGGACAATTCGTGCCGTTCACGCCCCCGTTCAACACCACCGGCCAGCCCGCGATCAGCCTGCCGTTGCACTGGACAGAGGCGGGGCTCCCGGTCGGTGTGCAGTTGGTCGCCGCCTACGGCCGCGAGGATCTCCTCATCCGAGTCGCTGCGCAACTGGAAGCCGCAACCCCGTGGATCCACCGCACCCCACCGATCTGACCCCACCGATCTGACCCCATCCCGAACCGCTCCGGATGACACAGCGTCAGCGGGCCGTCCAGCCGCCGTCGACGACAAGTGATTGTCCGGTGATGAACGTGCTCGCCCTGCTGGCAAGGAGCAGGAGGGCACCATCCAACTCGTTGGCGTGGCCCATACGCGGAATCGGTGAATTCTGGGCGACGTACCGTTGCGCCCCCTCGTCGCTCATCCCGACCGTCATCTCGCTCTCGAACCAACCGGGACACAGCGCGTTGACACGGACGCCCTTGCGCGCCAACTGCACACCGAGTTCGCGCGTCATGTTCACCACTGCGCCTTTCGAGGCGCAGTAGTTGGCCTGTTGGATCGGCGATGACGCGACGAGGCCGAGCATCGACGCGTTGTTGACGATGCTGCCGTAACCCTGGGCGATCATCGGTACGGCGACCAGCTTGCTGAGATGCCAGACAGCGGTCACGTTGATCTCCATCACCTGGCGGAAGAAGTCGAGTTCTTCGTCGGCGAGTCGGGTCGGTGTGGAGATTCCTGCGTTGTTGATCAGCACGTGAACCGTTCCGAAACGTTCGAGCGTCGTCGCGATCAGACGTTGGCGATCTTCGGCCAACGATAGATTCGCGGCGATCGCGACCGCACCGGGCAATTGCTCGACAAGAGCGTCGAGACGATCGGCCCGACGCGCCGCGACGACCACCGTGGCCCCGGCCGCGTGCAGGACGCGAGCGAATCGGGCGCCGAGGCCCGACGACGCTCCGGTGACGACAGCCACCTGGCCGTCCAGACGGAACAGCGACGCCACATCGACGCCGGAACTGGCAACCGGATTGGCGACAGAACTGGCTGGGGAGCTCGCGATCTCGGTGGATGTCATGTCGTGAAGTTACGACACGCCATCGAATGTTGCAGTTTCGAGAAATACGTTCAAAACGACATCGAACTCGGGTACAGAAACGTCTAACTCGTATGAACATCCTCACCGCAGCTCCCCGAGGCCTGATCCAGGCCGGTTCGTATCGGACGGGCAGCGGTCGAACGGCACGTCTGCTCCATGTCGTCGTCGGAGTGACCGGTTCCGCAGCGTTGCTCGCGTGGGTGATGGTGGGCGTGTTCCACCTCGGTCAGGACGCCGTCGTCGTTACGGTGATGACCGTCGCGTTCCTGGCCAGTTGGAAGGTCACCAACCGGCGCCCGAGCAACCGCCGCCGGGTGACACTCGTTCCGGCCCGGGTTCGCTCCTACTGACCTGATGCGCACCGTCGATGTGACACGATGCGTCGATGGAACCACCTGAGCCACCGCTCGTCGTTCTCGTCCACGGGTCCTGGCACGGCGCGTGGTGCTGGTCAGCTCTGCAAGTCGAATTGGATTCCCGAGGCATACCCTCGCTGGCCATCGACCTTCCCGGTCACGGGGCATCGATCGAGCCGTTCAGTGATCTCGCCGGCGACGCAGCCGCCGTGTCGGCACTGGTGGCCTCGATCGCGCGGCCGATCGTGCTCGTCGGTCACTCGTACGGCGGAGCAGTGATCTCCGAAATCGGCACTCCGCACAACGTCACCCACCTCGTGTACATCGCAGCTTTCGTCACCGACGTCGGCGAAAGCGTGATCAGTCTGTCCGCATCACTGCCGCAGGATCCGACAGTGTTGAGTGGAGCCATCGTTGTCGGCGAAGGGGTCACCACGATCGTCGCCGACCGGGCTCACGATGCCTTCTACGGCAACTGCGACCCGGTGGTCACCGGTGCCCATGTCGCCCGGCTCTGTCCACAGCCGATCGCAACGGTGGTGCAGCCGGCGAGCAGTGCGTCGTGGCGCCACATCGCCAGCACGTACGTGCGCTGCACTGCCGATGCTGCCGTCGCGCTCTCCAACCAGGATGTGATGGCGGCCCGCTGCACGAACGTCGAGACACTCGACGCCGACCACTCCCCGTTTGCCTCGATGCCGGTGGAGACCGCTGAGATCATTGCCAGGATTGTCCGTGGCTGACACTTCATCCGACAAACCGGAGCCGGCGATGAAGGTGCGAATCGGGTACGGGTTCGGAACCGGGACGCGACTCAACGACGGCGGATTCTCGGTCGTGGTCGACGCACTCGAACGCCTGCGATTCGACAGTCTGTGGCTGAGCGAGCGAATCGGCGGTGAGGCACCCGATCCGCTGGTCGCGATGTCGTTCGCAGCCGGTCGCACGAAGCGGCTGAAGTTCGGCATGAGCGTGATGGTCCTGCCCGGCCGGAATCCCGTCGTGCTCGCCAAGGAATTGGCAACGCTCGATCGCCTGTCCGGCGGTCGGCTGCTCCCGGCGTTCGGACTCGGCGTGGCCAACCCCCACGAGCAGCAGGCGTTCGCGGTCGATCGCAAAGACCGGGCCAAGATCTTCGACGAAGCGCTGACCGTGATGAGAAGTTGCTGGAACGACGAGACCACCACATTCCACGGCGAGCGGTTCGACTACACCGAGCTGCGCGTTCTGCCGAAACCGTTGCAGAAGCCACTCGAGGTCTGGCTCGGCGGTATTGCGCCATCCGAGTTGAAGCGCGTCGGCCGGATGGCCGACGGATGGCTGCCGTCGTTCATCACCCCCGCCGACGTCGCGGCGGCCCGCCCCGTGATCGAGCAGGTTGCCTCCGAGCACGAACGGGTCGTTCCCGACGACCACTACGGTGCGCTGATCCCGTACGCCCACGGTCCGCTTCCGGACGCACTCGTCGCCGGACTCGCCGCCCGTCGTCCGGACATCACCGATCCGCGCCGACTCGTCCCGCAGGGATGGGACCAACTTCTGGCATTGATCGACCAGTTCGTCGATGTGGGAACAACCAAGTTCGTCGTTCTCCCGATCGTCGAACCACATGGTCCACAGGGTTGGACAACCGAGCTCGAGGCCGCAGCCCAGCGACTGCTGCCCCGCCAGACCTGATCAGCGGCGGATCTCGTACGCCAACTCGGGTCCGATGCCCACGACCCGCGCGCCCGCGCTGACCTCTCGGCCAACGGTGATGGCGAACGCATCGCGCCATTCCGTGGCGAGGCCGGGATCCCGTTTGCGAATGTTGACGATGTTCACCGGCAACTCCGCGTAGACGACCGTCGCGCCCGGCCTCGAGACCACAGGCGCGCCGTCGGTGCCGACCGCGAGTATCCGCTGGCGCGGAGGTGCATCGACAACCGGTTCGGCCTGCGCCGCCGGCTCGTCATCGAGACCCCAGCGGACGAGGAACCTGTCCGAGCCGAGCCCACCGCTGAATGCGTCATCGAGCGTCCCGTAGTAGTCGTGGTGGAAACTGAGAACGCGTGCGCCGAGCTTGGCCAGATTGAAGCGCGCGTTGGCGGCGTGCAGCGGGTCGTAGGTCCATTCCACCGCGTCCATCCCCGAGGCTCGGACGAACTCGCGTTGGTGTTGCTTGATCCGCGCACCGAGTCCGAGCGCACGAAAGCCGTCGAGGAAACCAATCACGTGCGAGTGCAGGCGCCACTCACCACCGCGCGGTGTACCGACGTGATGGGGCCAGCCGAAACCTCCCCCGATCATCTGGCCGTCGACGAGGACACCGGTCACGTAACAACCTGAACGCGCCATCGCGACCAGTGTGTCCGCCGACGCCACAGCGCTCGACTCGTACAGACCCCACACATCGGCCAGAACCCGGGCCAGTTGCTCACACTGCTCGGGGGCCGCGACGGCGATCAGCTCCACGCCCTGTTCCATGCGCTCCATTCGGGTGGAGTCGCCGTAGCCACTGCTCATATGGGCCACAGTCTGACGACCTGCAACAGTGGCTGCAATGGAAACCTCCACCGCGAACGTCGGAGACGGCTCGGTCCTCGAGATGTTCGAGCTGCGGCGACTGAAGATGCCCCTGGTTCGGCCGTTTCGCACGAGCTTCGGGACCGAGACCGTACGCGAGGTGATGGTCGCACGCGTGGTGACCAGCCGTGGCGAGGGCTGGGCGGAGTGCTCGATCGAGTCGGAGCCGCTGTACCTCAGCGAGTTCCTCGACGCAGCCGATCATGTGATCAGTGACCATCTCGTGCCGCGGCTGTTCGCCGCGTCGTCCGACCTGGCGGCGGGTGGACTGTCCAATGGAGTGCGGGCCGAACAGGTCGCAGCTGTGCTGGCACCGGTCAAGGGACACCGGATGGCCAAAGCGGCGCTCGAGATGGCCGTTCTCGACGCACAACTACGCGCCGACGAGTTGTCGTTCCAGCAGTACCTCGGATCGTCCCGTGCCGCCGTCGCGGTGGGCGTCTCGGTCGGCATCACCGACACGGTCGACGAACTCGTGGCCGTGGTGAGCGGCTATGTCGACGAGGGCTACACCCGCGTCAAGCTCAAGATCGAACCGGGTTTCGACATCGAGCCGGTTCGGGCGATCCGGTCGGCCCATCCCGACCTGATGCTGCAGGTCGATGCGAACACCGCCTACTCGATCGACGACATCGACCATCTCCGACTGCTCGACCAATTCAGACTGGTGCTGATCGAGCAACCGTTCGGCGAGGACGATCTGGTCGGTCACGCGGAGCTGGCGCGCCGGATCACGACGCCGATCTGTCTGGACGAGGCGATCCGCTCGATCGATCACGTCCGTTCGGCGCTGGTGCTCGGAGCGGCACACATCATCAACATCAAGCCGGCGCGGGTCGGTGGGTACCTCGCTGCCGTTGCGATACACGACCTGTGCCTGGACGAAGGGGTGCCCGTCTGGTGCGGCGGGATGCTGGAGACGGGCATCGGCCGCGCCGCGAATCTGGCCCTCGCCGCGCTCCCCGGGTTCACCCTCCCGGGCGACATCTCGGCCACGAAGCGTTACTGGACCCGCGACATCACCGCGCCGTTCGATCTCGTCGACGGTCTGATCACGGTCCCGACCGCCCCCGGTTTCGGCGTCGAGGTGGACGTCGAGTTCGTCGAAGCGATCACGTTCGAGCGTCGCGAGCTTCGGCCGACGTGATCGAATTGACTTTTCGTTCATCCAGCGACGACCGATGCGCACCGCTGTCTATGGTCGGGTGATGGCCGTTTCGGACGCTGCAGTGAGCAGCGGACGGCACCGTCTCACGGTTCGTCCGCACGAATCCGCAGGCGTTGCAACCACCATCACGATTGCCGGTGAACTGCCCGAACGCGATCGGCAACGTCTCGAAGCCGTGCTGATCGACCCACTCCTGGAAACCGGGTCGTGGGACCCGACGATCCTGGCCCACCAGCTCGATATCGGGCTCCTCCCCGGGGTCACCGACACCGCTGCGGCCCAGGTCATCCATGCTGCGGCGCTGCTCGGTATCACCGTTGCCGATGCCTCGGTCGGCCGCCTGGTCGACGTCGCACCGATCTCGACCGACGAAGCGACCGGCGAAGCGACCGGCGAAGCCAACGAGTTGATCAGCGACGTACCGACCGACGAAGAGATCCGGCGCCGGTGGGCGAACGCCGTGATCGAGCGGTGGGCGGTCGGCCGTGCCGTCGAGCCCGGCTTCGCAGCAGGCGCGACCGTCGATGCAGCCACCGAGTACATCGATCTTCCTGCGGATGACGACGGTCTGGCCGCGCTCAGCCGCTCGCGCGGTCTGGCACTCGATGTCGCCGAGCTGCATGTCATCCGCGAACACTTCGCCGGTGTCGGCAGGTCACCGACGGATGCCGAATTGGAGACACTGGCCCAAACCTGGAGCGAGCACTGCGCACACAAGAGCTTTCGAGCCGATGTTCTGCTGGACGACGGCACGATCGCCGAACCGCTGCTGGCCCGCCTGCGCCGCAGCACGACCGAGATCGACGCGCCCTTCGTCGTCTCCGCATTCGACGGAAACGCCGGAATCGTCCGCTTCGGGCCGGACCGGACGTACGCCCTGAAGTGCGAGACACACAACCATCCATCGGCGATCGAGCCGTTCGGTGGGGCCAACACCGGTGTCGGCGGCGTGATCCGCGACATCATCGGCGCGCACCATCGGGCGATTGCCTGCACGAACATCCTTTGCTTCGGGCCTGCCGACACGCCCGACGACGAACTACCGGACGGCGTGTTGAGCCCTTGTCGCGTCATCGAAGGAGTCGTCGCGGGTGTGGCCGACTACGGCAACAAGATCGGCCTGCCGACCGTCGCTGGTGGAGTCCTGTACGACCCGGCATACGTGTCCAACCCGCTCGTCTTCGCCGGATGCATCGGGGTCTCCCCGACTGGTCGACCCCCACTCACGGGGCCGCATGCCGGCGACCGCATCGTGGTGTTCGGCGGCCGCACCGGGCGCGACGGAATTCGCGGGGCGACGTTCTCGTCGATGGAGATGGACGCCACGACCGGCGATGTCGCCGGCGCGAGTGTGCAGATCGGCGACCCGATCATCGAGAAACTCATCAGCGATCTGCTGGTCGACGCGTGGGACTTGTATTCGGCCATCACCGACTGTGGTGCGGGCGGTCTGTCGTCGGCGATCGGCGAGTTGGCCGAGCACACCGGCGCCGATGTAGAACTGACCAAGGTGCCGCTGAAGTACGCCGGTCTGGCGCCGTGGGAGATCTGGCTCAGCGAGGCGCAGGAACGAATGGTGGTGGCCGTGGCGCCGAGCCAGTTCGATGCGCTGGCCGAGCTGGCGGCCCTGCACGGCGTCGAGCTCAGCGACGTCGGTTCGTTCACGGGCGATGGTCGACTCGTGGTTCGCTTCCAGGGTCGACCGGTGATCGAACTGGACACGACCTTCCTCCACGACGGCCGCCCGCGGCGCCGTCTGCGGGCAACGATGCCGACGCCGGTACGCGTCGCCGCCCAGATCATGGCACCAGCGTGTCCTTCCCCCCGGGACACGCTGCTCGCCCTGCTCGCCCATCCGAACATCGCCAGCAAAGCGAGCATCATCCGTCATTACGACCACGAGATCCTCGGCGCCACAGTGGTGCGTCCGCTGACCGGCGTGCACAACGACGGTCCCGGCGACGGTGTCGTTCTGGCCGACCCCGCTGACACGTCGGGCATCGCGATCGGCATCGGCGTCAACCCGTGGTACGGCCTGCACGATCCCGAACACATGGCATGGGCTGTCGTCGACGAGGCGATCCGCAATGTGGTCGTCACGGGCGCCGACCCGAACGCCGTTGCGCTGATGGACAATTTCTCGTGGGGCAACCCGAGTCGTCCGACCACCTTCGGTGAACTCGTCGCCGCCGTGCAGGGTTGCGTCAACGCAGCCCATTTCTACGGCGCGCCGTTCGTCTCCGGTAAAGACTCGTTGAACAACGAGTACCTGACCGCCGACGGCACCCGCCGGGCCATTCCTCCGACGTTGGTGATCACTGCGGTCGCACCGATGCACGACGTGGCCTTGGCCGTCACGTCGGACCTGAAGCAACCCGGCAACATCTTGGTCCTGCTCGGCCGCACGCTGCCCGAGTTCGGTGGCAGCCACCTGCTGATGCTCACCGACGATCACGCGACCCATGGTCGAGCCGTGCCATCGCCCGATGCTGGTGCAATGGCCCGCTACACCGCTCTGCACATCGCCATGCAGCAGGCGCTGATCGTCTCGGCGCACGACTGCAGCGAAGGTGGGCTGGGCGTTGCGGTGGCCGAGATGGCGATCGGTGGTCGGCTCGGTGTCGACCTCGATCTGCATCGTGCTCACGCCGACCCGACCGTTGCCCTGTTCAGCGAATCGAACGGTCGGATCATCTGCGAAGTCCAGCCGGCCGACGTCGATGCATTGCTGGCGATGTTTCCCGCAGACGCGGTCGAGATCGGCACTGTCACCACGGGTTCCGATCTCGTCGTCGAGCCGCATTTCACGGTCGGCATCGACGATCTGGTCAAGGCGTTCAACGGTTTTGCCCTCGACGGGCCGACGATCGCCGGAGGGGGTCGATGAGCAGGCCTGTCGCCCTCATTCTGCGTGCGCCAGGAACGAACCGCGATGGCGACGCTGCCTTCGCCCTCGAACTTGCCGGCGCCGACCCCCGGCGGTCACTGCTCAACGAGGTCTTCGCCAATCCGAAACGTCTGCACGAGGCGCAGATGTTGGTGATCCCGGGGGGGTTCTCCTTCGCCGATGCTCTTGGCGCCGGCCGACTGTTCGCGCTCGAACTCGTCACGCGTCTGCGCGAGGAACTGGCGACGTTCGTCGAAGCGGGCAAACCCGTGATCGGCATCTGCAACGGATTCCAGGTCCTGATCCGCACGGGTCTTCTTCCCGCAGGCGGTATGGAGGTGGCTCTCGGCGCCAACGCCGCAAACGGTCAGCCCGCTGGCCGGTTCGTGTGCAACTGGGTCAGCCTGCAGCCGATGTCGAAAAGGTGCATCTGGACGGCGCCCTTGACCGACGAGATCCACTGCCCCATCGCCCACGGCGAAGGACGCCTGGCATGTGACAGCGACACACTTGCCGCGCTGCGCTCCGACGACCAGATCGCGTTCCGCTACACGAGTTCGAATCCGAACGGCTCGGTCGACGACATCGCCGGCATCTGCGACAGCACCGGTCTCGTCATCGGCTTGATGCCTCACCCCGAAAATCACGTGCTCCCTCGTCAGCATCCCCAATACCTCCGCGGCCATCGTGGTGGCCTCGGCGGGGCGTTGTTCGAGGCGGGCGTCAACCACGCAAAGGACAACTGATGAGCATCTCCCCGACCGGCACGACCACCGCACCGGTGCCCTTCACGGACATCGTGCTCGACCTTGCCGACCGACGTGTCGGCAAGGTCCGCGTCTCCTACGAACTACCCGACGATGAGCGTCTGTTCGTCACGACCGACCGCCTGTCGGCCTTCGACCGAATCGTGGCCGCCGTACCGTACAAGGGCCAGGTGCTGAACGAACTCGCCGCATGGTGGTTCGCCAACACCGCCGACATCGTGCCCAACCACGTTCGGGGCGTGCCCGACCCGAACGTCACGATCGGTGTGTCGGCGCAACCGTTGCCGGTGGAAGTCATCGTGCGCGGGCACATCACCGGCGTCACATCGACGTCGCTGTGGAAGCGCTATGCCGACGGCGAGCGGACGATCTACGGGTACGAACTGCCCGATGGTCTCCAACAGCATCAGCAGCTGGACACACCCATCATCACGCCGACCACGAAGGCCGAAGGCGGTGCCCACGACGAAGCACTGACGTGCGCGCAAGTCGTGGACGACGGCTTGGTGGCAGCAGATCTGTGGGCCAGGGTGCAGACGGCTGCACTTGCGCTGTTCGCACGCGGCCAGGAGATCGCCGCCAACGCCGGTCTGATCCTCGCTGACACGAAGTACGAATTCGGTCTCGATCCGGCCGGCCAGCTGATCATCATCGACGAGATGCACACACCCGACTCGTCACGATTCTGGGTCGCGGCCACGTACGCCGAACGGATCGCCAACGGAGAGGATCCGGAAAGCCTCGACAAGGAGCCGATCCGACGAGCCCTGATTACTGCCGGGTACAAAGGCGACGGACCGTCACCAGACCTCGGCCCCGACGTGACGGCACAGACGACGGCACGTTACATCAACGCCTTCGAGCGTCTGACCTGCCGCACGTTCGTGCCGGGTGCCTATCCCGTCGAGCCGCGGATGACCGAGGCTCTCCACAAGGTCGGCGTGTTGTGAGTACACCAGTCACCTTCTCCGTGACGCCACTCGTCGTGATCCTGATGGGGTCGGGAGCCGACCGCGAACACTGCGCGAAGATCGCCGCTGTGCTGACCAAGCTCGATGTCGATCACGTCCAGCGCATCGGCTCGGCCCACAAGACCCCCGAACACGTCCTGCAGATCATCGAGCAGTACGAGTCGGGAGAGCGGCCGATCATCTGGGTGACCATTGCCGGTCGGAGCAATGCCCTCTCCGCGTTCGTCGACGCAAAGGTCATCTCGCCCGTCATCTCGTGCCCGCCGTTGAGCATGCCCGAAGACGTCTGGTCCAGCCTGAGGATGCCCAGCGATGTCGCTCCGCTGGTCGTGCTCGACCCCGCCAATGCCGGCCTCGCCGCAGCCAAGATCGCCGCCCTGTACGATCCACAACTGCGCCAGCGAGTCGCCGCGCACAAAGCTGGCGAGGCCGACAAGGTCACGGCAGCAGATGCGGAGATCCATCATGTTCCCCGATGAGACGCCGGTCATGATCGGCCGCAGGAGTCGAGACGCCATGCAGGCTGACGATGCTCCGCACGAGGAGTGTGGTGTACTCGGCATCTCCACGCCACACGGTGAAGGCGTGGCGCAGATGGCGTTCTTCGGCCTCTTCGCACTGCAGCACCGCGGCCAAGAGGCGGCGGGCATCGCCGTCAGCGACGGCGTGCGCGCCCGCACCCACAAAGAGGCGGGTCTCGTCAGCACGGTGTTCACGCCGGAGGTTCTCGCCCCGCTGACCGGCTATCACGCGATCGGCCACACCCGGTACAGCACCACCGGTGGATCCACGCTGAAGAACATCCAGCCGTTCCTGGTCGAGACGATGCACGGCACGCTCGCTGTCGCCCACAACGGGAACCTCGTCAACGCCTCTTCACTGCGTGAAGAACTGCTCGGCCGGGGCTTCGGGCTCAGCGCGACGAGCGACACGGAGGTGCTCACGCTAATGCTCGCAGCTGCGGGCGGGCGCACATGGGAGGAGCGTGTCGAACGGACCATGCCGGCCTGGAAGGGCGCCTACTCGATGGTGATCCTCGCCAACGACAGAGTTCTGGCAGTGCGCGATCCATGGGGCTTCCGCCCGCTCTCGGTCGGTCGGCTGCCACGCGGAGGATGGGCCGTTGCATCCGAGACCTGTGCGCTCCAGACGCTCGGCTGCGATGACATCAGTGAAGTTCAGCCCGGTGAGATCGTCACCCTGATGGGCGCCGACATCCACCGCCGCCAGGCAATGGCCCCGACCGTCGGCGCGCACTGTTCGTTCGAATTCGTCTATTTCAGCCGACCGGACAGCGAGTGGGACGGACGCAACGTACATCACGTCCGTCAGCGTCTCGGCGAACAACTGGCCGACGAATGGCCGACAGAGGCCGACGTCGTGGTGCCCGTTCCCGACTCGTCGATCCCGGCCGCGATCGGATACTCCCGACGCAGCGGTTTGCCGTACAACGACGGCCTGATCAAGAACCGGTACATCGGTCGTACGTTCATCGAGCCGACCCAGGCAATGCGCGAACGTGGCGTCGCCCTGAAGTTCAACGCTCTCGGCGCGAACCTGGCCGGCAAACGTGTGATCCTGATCGACGACTCGCTGGTGCGCGGTACCACAGCCGGTCCCCTGGTGGCACTGCTCCGCAAGGCCGGCGCGAAAGAGGTGCACATGCGCATCACCTGTCCGCCGATCACGCACGCCTGCCACTTCGGCGTCGACATGGGGCACGACAACGAACTGATCGCAGCGCACCTCACTGTCGACGAGATCCGCGAACGGATCGGCGCCGACTCACTGGCCTTTTTGTCACTCGACCGGATGATGCAGGCCATCGATCGCGAGTCCGGCTACTGCAATGCCTGCTTCACCGGTCGCTATCCGATCGAAGTCAACGATGCGCAGGGCAAGCTCAACTTCGAAGGCGTACTTGCGTGAGTCCTGACGACCAGATCGATGTGCTGATCGTCGGCGGCGGAGCGCGTGAGCATGCCCTTGCGTGGGCCACCCATCGCTCGCCGCGATGCGGTTCGTTGTCCATCGCACCCGGCAACGACGAAACCCCGGGACGTCGGGTTGCGCTTGCTGTCGACGACGTGCACGGCCTGACCGCTTTCGCGGTGGCGCAGGGCATCGATCTCGTCATTGTCGGCCCCGAAGTGTCGCTCGCCGCTGGATTGGTCGACTCGTTGTCGAGTGCCGGCATCGCGGCCTTCGGCCCCACACGAGCGGCCGCCCAACTGGAATGGGACAAGGCATTCACCCGTCAGATCGCAGAGGAACTGAAGTTGCCGTCCCCTGCGTTCGCCAGTTTCGCGTCCGCAGCTCAGACCGACGAGGCGATCACCTGGTGGAAGGCCCTCGGCCGACCAATCGTGGTCAAGCAGGTCGGTCTGGCGAGCGGCAAAGGGGTTGCCGTTCCGTTGGACGACGACACTTGCGAAGCGGCGATCCGCTCGTTCTTCCACAGCGGCGGAGTTGTGCTCGAAGAACGTCTGCGTGGGCCGGAATGCTCGCTTCTCGCGTTCTGCGACGGTACGACAGCGAAGTCACTGCCCATCGCCCAGGACCACAAGCGGCTCGGCGAAGGTGATACCGGACCGAACACCGGCGGGATGGGCGCGTACGCACCGGCACCGCTGGCGTTCGACAGCGACGAGCTGGCAGCAACGTTCATCCAGCCCGTCGTCGATCACATGCGCAAGCGCGGTACACCTTTCATCGGGATGCTCTACGCCGGTCTGATGCTGACCAGCGATGGTCCGAAGCTGCTCGAATTCAACTGCCGCTTCGGCGACCCCGAGGCGCAGGTGCTGTTGCCGCTCTTGAATTCTGATCTGTTGACTGTGTTGCAGGCCTGCTGTGCGGGTGAGTTGGCGTCGACACCGATCTCCATCCACCCCGGTGCAGCTCTCGGCGTGGTCATCGCTGCCGCCGACTATCCATCATCCGGCGCGGTGCTCGGCCCGCTATCCGGCAATGTCACCGGCAACGACATGGGCAATGACATGGGCAATGACATGGGCAACGACACTGGCGGTGGCCGGCGAGCAACATTGGTCTTCCGCGGGACCGCCGGCGGACGCGAGTACACCGTCGTCGGTGTCGCGCCGTCGCTCGGTGAAGCGCGGGTTCTGGCCTACGACCACGTCCGGCACATCGCCCCGGCCGACGCTCGCTATCGCCACGACATCGGGTGGCGCGCCCACGGCGCATCGCTGTCCTCGTACGCGGCCGCCGGTGTGGACATCGACGAGGGCACCCGCGCCGTCGACCAGCTCAAAGCCAGCGTGGAAAGCACGCACACGTCCTCGGTGCTCGGTGGGATCGGTGCCTTCGGCGGCACGTTCGATCTCTCGTCCATCATGGGTATGCAGCACCCCGTGCTCGTTGCATCAACTGACGGCGTCGGCACCAAGGTCGAGTTGGCGGCGCGCGCGGGACGGTACGACGTGCCCGGTCAGGACATCGTCAACCACTGCATCAACGACGTCCTCGTCCAAGGTGCTCGGCCGCTGTTCTTCCTCGACTACTTCGCCTCGTCGTCGATCAAGGCCGAACAGGTCGCGGCGGTCGTCGGCGGAATGTCGATGGCCTGCGCTGCGGGCGGCTGCGTTCTGCTCGGCGGCGAGACCGCTGAGATGCCGGGCGTGTACATGCCCGGCGCGTTCGACGTGGCCGGAACGCTCGTCGGAGTGGTCGAGCGCGATCGGCTGCTCCCGCTGCAGACAATCGCTCCGGGCGACGTGCTCCTCGGTCTGCTGTCGTCCGGTCCGCACACCAACGGATACTCGTTGTTGCGCACGTTGTTCGATTGGCTTCCGCTCGACGCCCAACCTGCGCCACTCGAGTGCTCGATCGGCGAAGCGTTGCTGGTCCCCCATCGCAGCTACCTCGATGCGCTGCAGCGGGCCCTCGGCGACCACGGTCTGATCAAGGGTCTCGCCCACATCACCGGCGGCGGCCTGATCGACAACGTCCCTCGGGTACTGCCCGCCAATTGCGATGCGTCGATCAAACTCGGGTCGTGGCCGATGCCCACACTGTTCCAATTGGTGCAAGACGTTGCCTCGGGGCTTCCGCAGGACGAGCTGTACCGCACGCTGAACATGGGCATCGGCATGGTCATCGTCGTCGACGCCGACCGAGTGACCGAACTGCGCGACGCCATCAGCGATCCGACGTGGATCATCGGCGAGATCATCGCCGGCGACAAACACGTCCGACTCGTGTGACACGCTCTCGATGACGATCAGGCTTGTCGTCCTGGCGTCGGGAAACGGTAGCAACTTCCAGGCACTCGTCGACGCGTCACGCGAAGGGCGGCTCGATGCCGACGTCGTGGCGCTGGTGTGCAACCGGTCCGACGCGTTCGTCGTCGAACGCGCCGCGTCGGACGGTGTTCCGACGTCGGTGATCGGCCCATCGGCCGGAGAGTCGCGCCCTGATTTCGATGCCCGACTCGCGGCGACCGTTGCGCTGGCCACACCGGATTTCGTCGTTCTCGCCGGGTGGATGCGAATGCTGTCGATGGCCTTCCTGGAGTGCTTCCCCGGTCGGGTCGTCAACCTGCATCCGGCGCTTCCGGGCGAGTTCCCGGGTACCCACGCCATCGAGCGGGCCCTCGCCGCCGGCGTCAGCCGAACCGGCGTGATGGTCCACTACGTGCCCGACGAGGGCATGGACGACGGACCGTTGATCGCCACCGCCGAGGTCGAGATCCTGCCCGACGACACCGTCGAATCACTGTCCGCGCGGGTCCATGCCTGCGAGCGGAATCTTCTCGTCACTGCGCTGCAAACCCTCGCCGCCACCCCCTGAACCGAAAGTTTCGCGAGCGGTTTCATACCAGTATGAGGTCCTTTTCACTCGCAGAAGTTGTGGTCGGGTCAGTGGTCAGTGGCGAGTCGGGCGAGGTTGGTGGTCACATTCCAGTTACGGGACGTGGCCTCGACACCGAGCTTGTTCCAGACGCCGGCGGACAACTTGGTCGTACCCGCTCCGACGGCATACCGGATGTAGACCTCGTTGCCGACGACACGCACGTCGTCGGCGCCGATCGGCGACGTCGTGAAGATGTCGACGTCCCGCGCGGCCGGCTGCGCGTCCATGAAGCCGACGTACAGCTTGCTGATGTCGTCAGGGAGACGTTCGGCGATGAACGGGTTCGATTCGGCGATGGCGCGAAACTGTGAATCCGTTCGCATGATCGCAGTGATCGTCAGCCC
>JAYTOM010000526.1:0-3244 GCA_043747765.1 Actinomycetota bacterium | reverse complement strand
GCGCGATAGTGCTTCGACGGGCGGCCGGCGCCGCCACCTTCCATGCGCTCGACGGCAACGTCCACGTAGCCGCCGCCAGCGAGTTTGTCGAGATGATGTCTGGCGACGTTCGGGTGCAGGCCGAAATGCTCGGCCACTTGAGCTGCGGTGACGCCGCCGTTGTTCTCGCGTGCGTAGAGGTAGATCCCTCGCCTGGTGGGATCACCGAATGCCGACGTGATTGCGTTGACCTGGGCGCTGAACGCGTCGGGTGCGCGAGCTGACCCGGGAGCCGAAGCCGAAACGGGGGCATGTGCGCTGGAAGCCACCCAGGTATTCTACCTATGTGCGGAGTGGTAATTGCCGCACGCACGACCAGCACGACCAGCACGACCAGCCACATGCCGAGCAGGCAGACGAGCAAACGGAGCATCATGCCCACCAACGACCAGATCATCGAAGCGCTGCGCCCGGTCGAGGATCCAGAGCTGCATCGTTCGATCGTCGATCTCGGCATGGTCCGCAACGTCGAGGTTCGCGGTGACGGTTCGGTTGTCGTCCTCATCGCGCTCACGGTGGCTGGGTGCCCGATGCGCAGCGAAATCCAGAACCGGGTCACCGGTGCGCTCCTGCCGCTCGGCGTCGCCGCCGTCGCACTGGACTTCACGGTGATGACCGACCAGGAGCGCGAGGACCTGCGCATCAAGCTGCACGGCAACCCGTCGGGTACCGCCGGGCAGGGCCAAGCCCACGGCCACGCCGAGGGTCGCAAGATCCCGTTCGCCGAGACCGGCTCGAAGACCCGTCCACTGCTGATCGCATCCGGAAAGGGTGGCGTCGGGAAGAGCACGGTCACGACCAATCTCGCCGTGTCGCTGGCCAAGCAGGGCTATTCGGTCGGCGTGGTCGATGCCGACATCTACGGTTACAGCATTCCGCGCATGCTCGGTACCGACCGCGACCCCGTCGCGATCGACCAGATGCTGATCCCGCCGGAAGCGTGGGGTGTTCGATGCATCTCGATCGGCTACTTCGTACCAGAGGGCCAGGCGGTCATTTGGCGTGGGCCGATGCTGCACAAGGCGCTCGAGCAATTCCTCACCGACGTGTTCTGGGACGAGCCCGATTTTCTGCTGATCGACATGCCTCCGGGCACCGGCGACATCGCGCTTTCGCTCAGTCAGTACCTACCGCGCGGCGAGGTCTATGTCGTGACCACCCCGCAGCCGGCAGCGCAGAAGGTTGCTCGCCTTTCGGCAGCGATGGCTGCCAAGGTCAATCTGCCGGTCAAGGGCATCATCGAGAACATGAGCTGGTTCACTGGCGACGACGGCAAGCACTACGAGATCTTCGGCAGTGGGGGCGGTCAGGAGCTTGCTGATGAGCTCGGCGTGCCGCTCCTCGGCAAGCTGCCGCTTCTCAACGCTGTGCGCGAAGGCGGCGATGACGGTCGTCCCATCGTCGCCGTCGACCCGACCAGCGAAGCTGCCGTCATCTTCGAGCAGATGGCCAAGAGGATTGCCACCGAACTGAAGCCGAAGAAGGTCTTCAGCGCCAGCCTCAAGATCAGCTGATTTCGGAGGTTTTGCAGCACCGGAGGGTTTCCAACGCACCCGGGTGCGTCAGAGAACCTCCATTGGCGCAAACCTCCGATCATCAATCGCGGGCCGCTGAATACTCGATGACCCTGGTCATCACCGCGTCGTCGGCCTTCTCCGGTGCGCCGCAGTCGAACGGCGGCTGGGGGTCGTACTCGATCATCAGCTGACATGCTTTCGCGGCGGTTTCGTCGACGAGCAGCTCGACCAGGCGGATCGCCATGTCGATACCGCTCGACACGCCCGCGGCGGTGATGATCCGCTGGTCGAGATGCTCGACGACGCGCTGGCCGGTCGGGATCGCCCCGGTTGTCGCCAAGCGGTCCATCGATGCCCAATGCGTGGTGGCCGTCAGGCCGTTCAACAGTGCGGCTGCGCCGAGCACCAGCGACCCGGTGCACACGCTGGTGGTGTAGCTCGAGGTCTCGTGCGCCGCGCTCAGCCAACTCAGCACGCGCTCGTCGGTCATCAGGGCGCGAGTCCCGAAGCCACCCGGAAACACGATGATGTCCGGATGCGGCAGGTCCTCGAAGGTCTCGTCCACCATCAATCCGAGATAGCCGTTCTCGCTGCGAACAGGGCCCGTCTCGTGGCCGATGAAGTGGATGTCGAAGCCGGGTACGCGCTGCAGCACCTCGTACGGGCCGATGCCGTCGAGCACGGTGAGGCGGGGGAAGATGGGTATCGCGATCTGCATGTCAGATTCCTTGTCGTCCTGTGGTGTCCGGTGTGGCCTGTTGCGTGGCTCGCTCTGTGGCTTGTTGCGTGGCTCGCTCTGTGACTTGCCGCGTGGCGTGCGGTGGCGGGGACGTGTCCGCGAAGCGCCGCCGATAGTCGTCGGGTGCAATGCCGATGCGACGGATGAACGAACGCCGCATCGTCTCAGGGGTACCGAAGCCGCACTGATCGGCGACCGCCGCGACGATGGCGCCCCGCTGCTCCAGGCGGCGGCGGGCGAACTCGACCCGGATCCGCTCGACGTATTTGGCCGGTGGCTCGCCGACGTCGGCTGCGAAGACCCGCGTGAAATGCCGCTCGCTCATGTGCACGGCTTCGGCGAGTGCGCCGACTCGCAGATCGGCGCCGGGATCGGCGTTGACGAGATCCTGTGCGTGGCGCACGGCCTGGTTTCGCGCCGGCCTGTCCCACACCGGCGCGGCGAACTGCGATTGACCACCGGGCCGACGCAGGAACATCACCAGGCGGCGGGCGACGTGTTGGGCGACATCGACCCCGTGGTCGGCCTCGACCATTGCGAGGGCCAGATCGATGCCCGCCGTGACACCGGCCGACGTCCAGACGTTGCCGTCGTTGATGTAGATGGCATCGGGAACGACGTCGAGCAACGGGTGTTGGCGAGCGAGCCGGGTTGCTCGAGCCCAATGCGTCGTGACTCGACGCCCGTCCAGCAGACCGGCTGCGGCGCCGAGGAACGTTCCGGTGCAGACCGTGGCCACACGCCTCGACCGCTGCGCTGCGTGGGCCAGTGACGTCAGCAGATCATGATCGTCGCAGGCGGCGTAGACGCCGTTTCCCCCCGGCATCAGCAGCACATCGATCGGTCCCTTCTTCGGGATCGTGCTGGCGGCCACGAGGCCGAGGCCGCTCTCGCCGACGACGATGCCCGGGGGCGAGCCGCACAGCAACAGTTCGTAGCGTGGCGACGT
>JAYTOM010000525.1:0-5493 GCA_043747765.1 Actinomycetota bacterium | reverse complement strand
CTTGCCATGTCTGACCGATCACAGCAAGAAAAGCGCCTCGTGTCGTTCCTGCAGCGATGGGTTGGGCGCTGTGCAATGGACGAGGTTCATCGCTGCGATGGTCCGAGTTTGTGGTTCAGGTTGGTGCGATGAGCGTGGCGAATTGTCGGCCGTAGCCGTTGACGAGTGGGCCGGCGTTCTTGGTGCCGTTGGACAGGTTTGGGCACGTGTTGTCGATGTACCAGAGGTCGACGTCGGGTTTTCCGGTGTAGGTGAAGGCGATGACGATGTAGCGGGTGCCGACGTCAGCGGGCATGCAGCCAGAGACGGCGAACGGCGCCGGCTGGACGTCGTTGGCTGTCTTGGCGAGTGTGGTTGCGGCAGTCGCGTCGATCTGGGTGGAGCCGGTGAGGTTCCCGCCGATCACTCCGACTGATCCGTGTCCGGTCTGGGCGAAGTTGACTCCAGCGAATCGGCAGATGAGCGCGCCGCTCGGTGCGTCGGGTACGAACTGATCGGCGAGGACGGTGGTGTCGGGGTTGGCGAAGGGGGTGCCTTGCAACGATGACCTGACGCCGATCGTTGATGGGCATCCGGTGTTGACCTCGATGCGGGTGGGCGTGGTTTGTGTGGTGGGTTCGGCGTCACCGAATGAGCCCGGATTGATCCGCAGAACCGCGCCTGGTGAGTCGATGGTCATCCATACGCTGCCGTTCGCGGCAACCACGTGACCGCTGCTGGCGCCGGTCAAGAGTTGTGGTCGTGCGACGACTTCGTTGGTGGCGGTGTCGACGATGAACATGCTGTCCTTGCCGGTGACCCACAGGAATCGGCCGGACAGGTCGAGACCGTCGGCGTCGATGCCTTCCGCGTAGGTCTGGGCGATCTCGTTGGTCGCCGGATCGATCCGGATCAACGATGTCTGATCCGCTGTCGTTTTGTTTGGTGTTGTGGTGACCCAGATCGCGGCGTGGGTTCCGAGCACCTGGTTGGTTGTCGCTGCGCGTGTCGCGACGGTCGCGTCGATGGTGTGGAACCCGGAGTGGAGTCTGGTGACGGTGGCCGCGGTCGTGTCCGCGACCCAGACGGCGTCGTCGGTGTAGCCGAGCCCGGCGCCGCCGGCGCCGACGGGGGTGTCGGCGATGAGATCACCGCCGGGGACGATCTCGACCACCTCTGTGCCGTTCATGACCTGCAACGCGTTCGGTCCATAGACGATGCCGGTGCACCCGTACGGGTAGGTCTCCACGATCGTCGCGCTGGCGCTGTCGATCTCGACAGTGTCTTGCGTCGAGCACGCGAACAGCGGCTCGGGCGCGTCCGGGGGTCCGCTCGGGTACGGGTTGACCGTCATCGCGATCGTGCCCGCGCGAGCGAGGTGAGCCAGGACCGTATTCGAGGTCGCGTCGATCTTCAAGATCTCCGTTGGAGTCGCCACCCAGATCCGGTTGTACGTGGTAACGATCGGCTTCGGGCCGTCACCGACCGCGACGGTCGCTTCGATCGACGGCTCCACCGGCGGAGCTGGCTGAGTCGTGGTCGTCGGCGCAGCGGTCGTGGATGTCGAGCGGCCGAGTGTCGACGATGACGCGATGACGCCGGTGGTGCTCGGCGGGCTCGCCGACGTAGCGGTGTCGCCGACAACAATCGGTGCAGAGGTCGCTGCCGCCGGCGACGCCGCTTCCTGTACTGATGTCGTCGACAATGCTGCGTTCGCCTGAGTGGTTGAAACGGACGATTCCGCAGAGCCCGCGGACGCGCAGCCAGCCGCGATGCTGAAGGTGAGCAGCGCGAAAGCACAGCGACGCATGATGCTTCGACGTTACAACGAGAGCCCAGGTTCCAATCTCTTGAAGCGCCGAACGCCCGCTCCACGCTCTCAACGCAAGCGAGATCACAAGTGCAGAACGACGAGCGCCGAGCGGCAGATCTGCACGACACCTTTGACCTACGCTCGGAGTGTGAACGACAGTGGCAACCGGGCGATAGGCGCTCTCCGACTGGTCGAGGCTGCGGGCTTCAAGGTTGCGTTGGTCGGTGGGTGGAGTCGCGAATTCCTGGGGCTGGAACCGCCTCGGCCGCATTCCGATGTGGACCTTGTCGTCACCGATGCCGACATCACGGACCTCGATCGTTGGCTGACTTCCAAGGATGAGATCGTCGCGAAGCGCTTCCCTCACAAGCGGGCGTTCCGCCTCGACGGGACGATGGTCGAGTTGCAGCTGGTCACTCGCAGAACCGAGTAGCGCCGATCTGTAGTTGTTCCGCGCTAGCTGGCGAGCTTGGAGTACTTGCGTTGAGCGGCCTGCTTGGTGACGCCGAGCATCGTGCCGATCTCGTTCCACGACCGCCCTGTGTGCCGGGCAGCGCGCACCGCTTCGGTCAAGGCCGCCTCGACGCGATCGCGGCGGTCGGCGAACACCGCGATTGCCTTGAGAGCGTCGGTGTTGGCGAGGACGAGGTCGATCTCGTCGACGTTGTCGGCCCACGCCTCGAGAGTCGCTGCTCGCTTCGCTCTTGTTTCGCTCATGGTGTCCACCATCCCTTCAGGAACTTGGCTCTGGCGGGCATCGCGTGGATAATCGCCATGCCCCCGTCGTCGATGACGACACCGATCTCCAACGGCTCTCCCGCCGTTGAGGGACCGATGAACATCGTCACATCCGGATCGTTCGTCTCGTAGGCCCTCCAGTGGTGCCGGAAGGCGTGGACCATGTCGTCGTCGGGCACGCGCTGCTTGCGTGCTGTTGGATCGATGTCCACGACTCAACGCTACGCCCGCCACCGCACGTCGTCAACATGTGTTGACGATGTAGACGTAAAGCGCCGAGCGGCAGATCGGGGCGGTAACTGTCAGGGCTTCTGGAGGAGGGTGTCCGTCCCGGGATACGTGAGGGCAGCGCCGTAACACACGGGCTCGCAACCTGCGCCGTTGGGCTGCGAGCGACGCAGGTGCGCTGGACCCGATGCCTGCACCAGGATCACGTCGTCTGTCATCGACTTCACCTCCACGGTCACTGCAACGTCTCGCTCGCGCGTCTCGTTCAGGATCACCATCCCGCTCACGACGAAGGTTGTCTGTCCCTGCGCCGAGCCAGCAGGGAAGGTGGCCGTGTTGCACACCGCGTCGGCACAAGTCGTGACCTCCACGGGCAACTGTGCCACCGGGAACGCGTTCGGGATCCACACATTCACGCCAGCGGTGCACCCCATCTTGTTGCACTCGTGGCTACACCCCGCGAGCAGGCCGATCGCACCAACAAACGCGAACGCGCGGCCCCGTCGCATGCGAGCAGATTGCTCGCTCTGGCGCGGTTATGCAAGGGCCGACTGGTCTTGGTGGGGCTGGGCGGGTTCTACGGTGTCGGGTTCGCCTGGTTGAGAGTCGCCTCGTCCGGTGACGGACGTCGCGGTTCTGGCCTGTTTTGAAAGGAACCCGAGGATGACTCATTCCACGACGTTGAGCGTGGTCACTGCTGACGTGTTCACCGAGGTCGAACTGCGAACACTCGCAGGCTTCCTCGGCGGCTACTCCGGCCTGACCCGCGACGCCTACGCACTCGATCTCCGCCAGTTCGCGCAGCGGTGTCACGACCGCCACTCCGGCTTGTTCAGCGTGACCCGCAGCGACATCGAAGCGTTCGCCCGGAACCTCGAAACGCTCGGCCGGGCGCGGGCGACGATCTCACGCCGGCTGTGCACGATCACGTCCCTGTTCCGGTATTCGGTCGAGGAAGGACTGCTCGACCGGTCACCCGCCGTACACGTACGTCGACCACGCCTGGACTACGAGTCCAACGCCACCGGACTCGACCGCAACGAAGTCGGCGCGATGCTCGTCGCGGCCGGCCTCGCCGGCGCTCGCGATCACGCGCTGATCTCGTTGCTCGCATTGAACGGGCTGCGCGTCTCCGAAGCGATCGGAGCGAACATCGAACAACTCGGTCTCGAACGCGGTCACCGCACCCTCGTCATCCACCGCAAAGGCGGAAAGACCGTGACCATCCCTCTCGCACCACGAACCGCCCGCGCGGTCGATCTCGCCGTCGGCGAACGCCGCGAAGGACCGATCTTCTGCGACCGCACCGGCGGACGACTCGACCGTCACGGCGCCGCCAGAGTCGGGCGACGGATCGCCCGACGGGCAGGGATCCACAAGCGCGTCGGTCCGCACACGTTGCGTCACGCGTTCATCACCGCCGCCCTCGATGCCGGCGTCGCGCTCTGTGATGTCCAAGAAGCCGCGAGCCATGCTGACCCGAGGACCACGATGCGCTACGACCGGGCCCGCGTGTCACTCGACCGACACGCCACCTACATCGTGTCCACCTTCATCGCCGGCGCATCCCGATAGTCAGAAATGTCCGCTTCGCGCTTGACAGAACGAGCGCGGAGCGGGCATTCGGCGCTATCCCGATGCGGTTGTGTTGAGTATGACGTTCTGTCATACTTGACGTATGGCGAAAGCAATTTCGGTCCGGCTCGATGATGACGCAGAACAGGCACTGCGCATGCTCGAAGCGACGGGCCTGAGCAGGTCCGAGGCGATCCGGATGTCGCTCCTGGCGTCCGCAGAGCGTATGCGAAGGCGTCACGAGGTTGCTCGAGAGTCTGCCGCCCTCGAGGTGGACGCCGATGATCGTGCTGAGATGCTCGCCGTGGCCTCGATGATGGAGGCAATGCGTGCAGCGGGGTGACGTCTACCGCTTCAAGGTACCCAAGGGTCTTGGACATGAGCAGCAGGGCGAGCGGTATGGTCTCGTCGTCCAGTCGGATGCGTTGCTCCCCCGTTCGGTGGTGGTCGTCGCTCCGACGTCTCGCAGCGCCCGGCCGGCGTCGTTCCGCCCGGAGGTCGAGGTATCGGGGGGCTCGACTCGTGTGCTGGTCGAACAGCTCGGCGCCGTCGACGTGCAGCGCCTCGGGCGTCGAGTCGGCCGTCTCACCTCGTCGGAAATGTGGGCGATAGACGAAGCGATCCTGACCGTTCTCGGCCTCGACTGATCCCGATCCGAACTGCCGATCGGCACGGCTGTCTATGCGAGGCTGCATGCATCTTCACCTGTCCGGTATGCGGCACGGCCGGGCTGACGGTGAAGCCATACGAATGCTGGCCTGTCGATGAGGTCGATGCGTTGATTCCGCCGTACGAGGATATTTTCGGTCGACCGTCCTACGAGGTTTGTCCGTGTTGTGGCTTCGAGTTCGGCAATGACGACAACCCGGGCACCTCAGACCCTCAGTCCTTCGCTGAGTATCGAGCTGAGTGGATAGCAAGGGGTCAACCAAGATTCAGCCGGTGGCACCGAACTGCCGATCAGCGTCCTGGGGAGATCCCGGGCGTCTGATCGTGTCGCACACGGGTACCAGAATCTCGTGACGTACGGTGTCCAGCCCTGGCTTGCCCGCCCACGTGTGTTGCGGCCGTGGCGGCGAGCGCTGATCAGTGTTGGAGCGTGCTGCCTGGCCGCGGGTCTCGGCTTCGCTTTCGGCTACGCAGTCGTCCGTACGCCGGAC
>JAYTOM010000524.1:0-3589 GCA_043747765.1 Actinomycetota bacterium | reverse complement strand
CCCCCCCAGCCCCCCGGGGGTTTCGCGAGTGGTTTCGTCCCCGATAGCGCACTTTCAACTGCAAACTCTTGCAAGCACAACGATGGATGCCCGGGTGCTTGCAAGAGTTTGCGGCAAAATACGCGCTATAGGGGACGAAAGCGCTCGCGAAAGTTTCTAGGGGAAGGCGCCTGGTTTGTTGAGGTTGGAGACCCACGTGTCGCGGACATCGTCGAGCAGAGGAGCCGGTGCATCGCCGATCTGGGCGACAGTCAGGCTGATCGTGCTGGCGCCCGCATCGGGGACGAGATCGAGACGGCACCAGCACGGCGAGGGCTCGATCAGGTGAACCTCGAGCAGATACGGAGGATCGTCGACCAGAACCTCGCCGATCCACGAACTGACGATCAGCAGCGCCTCGAAGGCTTCGACGGGCAGAGCGTCGATCACGAACGACGGCACGTCCTGCTGAGCCCTGCCGACCCATCGCGACGGTCGAGACGAGCGCGTCGAGGGGGCTGCGGGTTTCGTTGGTTCCGACGCTGGAGCCATGGTCGCGAGCAATGGTCGCCGACCAGTCAGGTGCCCGACCACTGCGTCGAATGCGATGTTGAGATCGCGCATTTCCTCGTCACTGCCACCCCGGTCGGGGTGCCTGTCGAACGCAAGACGACGGCGAGCAGCGCGGACGTCGGCGAGGGTCGCATCGGGCCCGACTCCGAGGACCTCGAACGGGTTGGTCACGACGTCATCACCAGATCACGCTGTCTGATCGCGTAGCCGTGCGTATCGGTCGCGCACCGCCTCGACCACCTCTGTCGTGGCCGCGCTCGATCGCTCCACGGCGCGTCCGCCACCGAGCCGCCACCGAGCCGCGATCACTGCCGGATCCACCTGGCCGAGCATCGCAGCGGCCTGGACGCACGCTCCTGTGGCAACCGCTTCATCGCCGTTCGCAACCAGAACCGGCAGGTCGCAGAGGTCCGCCAGAATCTGTCGATACGCCGCCGAATGGGATCCCCCACCGATCATGACCACTCGTTCCAGCGGGCCGGTCTCGGCGCGCAATGAATCGAGCCCGTCGAGCATGCTGCAGGCCACGCCTTCCACCGCAGCCCGCGCGAGTTGCTCACGACTGACATCGGACCGAATGCCACTCAGCCAGCCCGTCGCCTTCGGTCGATTCGGCGTCCGCTCGCCGTCGAGGTAGGGCAACATCGTCAGCCCGGCCGCGCCCAGCGGACCGTCGAGAGCCAGAGCGTCGAAATCCACCATCGAGGTACCCAGCAGGCGAGCGACAGCATCGGTGACCTTGGTGGCATTCGACATGCACACCAGCGGCAGGTAGTCGCCGGATGCGCCAGCGAAACCGGCCACCGCACCCGTCGCGTCGGCAGTCGGCGCTGCAGTCGGCGTGTAGACGCAGCCGGACGTACCGAACGACATCGCCGCGTCTGCGGGTTGGAGACCGAGGCCGAGGGCCGCAGCCATGTTGTCACCGGTTCCCGCGCCGACGACGACGCCACGCCATTCGCCGGCCGACTGCAGCGGCTGGAGGACGGTGGGCACGACATTCGACCAGTCCCGATCGCGATCGATGATCGCGAGGAGGTCCCACCGGTAGTCATTCGTCAGTGCCGACCAATAGCCGGTGCCGCTCGCATCGCCCCTGTCGGTCACCGCTGCACCGGAGAGCCGATAGGTCAGCCAGTCGTGCGGGAGCATCACTTTGGCGATGCGTGCCCAGTTGTCGGGTTCGCAGCGATGCAGCCAGGACAATTTGGCGATCGTGAACGCAGCAACCGGGACGCTTCCACACGCTGCGGCCCAGTCGGCTGCGCCCCCCGGCAGTTGCTTCAGCAACCAACCCGCATCGGGCGCGGACTCGGTGTCGTTCCAGAGCTTGGCGGGTCTGATGACGGCACCCGATTGATCGAGAACGACCATCCCGTGCTGTTGGCCGGCAACACTGATCGCAGCGATGTCGACTGCACCGGACCGTCGCCCGATCAGTGCTTCGGCTTCGGCGAAGGCAGACTCGAACGCGGCCCACCAGGCCTGCGGGTCCTGCTCGCTACACGGAGGACTCGTCGACGGGTGAGCGGCAGATGCACGTGCCAGAAGGTCGCCGGAATCAACATCACGGAACTCGACCTTGGTCGATTGGGTGGACGAGTCGACACCGACGACGAGAGGCATGAACATCACAGTAACCAAAGGTCGCGCCGACGGACATTCCAACAGACGGCCGACGGACGGCCGACGGACGGCCGACGGAGCACCGCTCAGCGAGGCGGGCCGGCCTGCGTGAACGAAGCCTCAGGCGGGTCGACGGCCCAGTCCGGCGACTCGCCCCAGACGCCTTCGAAGACGAGCTCGGACAATGGTCGGCGACGTACCGGTCCATGGTGCCCGAACGGGCGGCCGAGCGTGATGCACGCCGAGAGAGCGACATCGTCCGGGATCGCGAGCACGTTGCGCAGGTCGGTTTCAACCAGGTGGTGCCACATCGTGAGTGCGCCGCCCAACCCGAGTGCCCGAGCCGCCAGCAGCAGGTTCTGACATGCCGGATAGATCGAGGCTCCTTCGTCCGGGCCGGGTGCCCGATACCTGCGCAGGCATGCGATCACCACCACCGGCACCCGTTCGAACGTATCGACATAGTGCTGCATGGTCGCAGCCATTCGCGACTTCGCCGATGTGAGGTCGACCCCGGACCCTCGTTCGTATCCGTCGTCCGCTCGCTTGGTGGCCCACGCGCTGCGAAACGCTCCACCGAGCAACGCTCGTGCAGCGGCGGCCCTCTCGTCGTCGCGCAGCACGATGAATCGGAACGGCTGACGGTTGCTGCCGCTCGGCGCACGAGTCGCGTGCCAGAAGATGGTCGCCAGATCCTCGTCCGATACTGAATCGTCGGTGTATCGACGGATCGCCCGAGTCGTGGCGAGACCGTCCAGCAGAGTGATCGTCGAAGACATACCGATCATCCTTGCTCGTGACGGGTCACCGAGCACTGAGCGGCGTGTCGTCAGCTCTCGCGCGACGCAGCCTCGATGGTGCTACGGAAGTCGATCGGCTGATCGGAGGGGTGGACCTCGAGTTCTTCGGCGACCCGTTGGCCCATGCCGTTCTGATTCGTGATTGTGCGCGCGACGGTGGTTGCGAGCCGGCCTCCGATTCCGAGCTGACCGGTGGCGATCGCAGCGATCAGCGCACTGGAGACCTTGGCGGCGACCGGCTGGACCTTTCCCCAATCGACATGGTCGGCCATCGAGCGCATCGCCTTCGTCGCCTCCGCCGTGCGCTCGGCCGTGGCCGCCCGCACTCCGGCCCAATCGACGCCCCGGAGTGCTGCGGCGACTTCGGCAACGTCGGCGTCGGTCTGGACGGGGTCCGGCGTCGATTCGGGGTCGCCGATGGACGATCCAGTGCCGACAACGGCGGTGTGTGCCGTCTGGTCGGCGCCGGGACCGCCCGACACATCGTGCTCGTTCGCCCCCTCGTGCTCGGAGTGCTGGGAGTGCTCGTCGACCTCGTCGTTCGGCGTGATCGATCCATCACGAACTGCGGTCTGGCGAAGCACAGCCAACAACCCGTTGAACTGCTGTTG
>JAYTOM010000523.1:0-7698 GCA_043747765.1 Actinomycetota bacterium | reverse complement strand
GCGAAGGAGAAGGCGATCCGCTGGTATTCGGTGCGGTCGTTCTCCTTCACCTCGAGCGGGAGGGGTGCCACTCGTTCGATCGTGCCCGACGTGAGGATGTGGGCGAACGTCGTATTGAGCATGTCCAACTGTACGTCGTCGGGCGCTGTCCGCATCCGGACCACGAGCTTGTCCCCGACATACCGCATGCTGTCGTAGTTGCTGTAGAAGCGGTTGATTTCGGCGACCGCGGCTTCGCAGGTGTCCGTCACCGTGTACAGCTTCGTGTCCGCTCCGGCCACAAGCCCACGTGTGACGAGTTGGGTGTCGACGAAGTCAGCGACCTCCTCCCAATACGGATCTCCTGGCGTGTCGAGCAACACGATCGGCACGGGCACGCCCTTACCGGTCTGCGTCAGCGTCAGCAACTCGAACGTCTCGTCCAAGGTCCCGAACCCCCCGGGCAGACAGACGAATGCACTGCTCTCCTTGACCAGCATCAGTTTGCGGGTGAAGAAGTACTTCATACTGACGTATTTGGCATCACCGGCGATCACGGGGTTGGCGCTCTGCTCGAAGGGCAGTCGGATCGACACGCCGATGCTCTGTTGGCGGCCGGCGCCCTCCATCGCAGCCTGCATGATGCCTGGGCCGGCGCCTGTGATGACCATCCAGTCGTTCTCCGCCATGTGGTGGGCGACGTCACGGGCCTGGGCGTACAACGGGTCGTTGACCTTGGTCCGTGCCGAACCGAAGATCGTCACCTTACGACGCCCACGGAACGGGGCGAACATGTCGTATGCGTCACGCATTTCGTACACGGCCGATGCCGCGATCTTCAGATCGAGAGTCTCCGGCTGATCGGCGATCATCCCTGCTGATGCCGTCAACAACTCGGCAGCGAGCCTGCGGTCACGGGTCGGTGCCAGCACGTCGAGGAGATTCTGCACTGCTGTGGCGACGTCCTCGGAGAGCTTTCTGGTCACGCCAGCACCCTATGCCAAGGTTGATCTCCGCAAATGGTGCCAAAACCCAACGAGAAAAATCGTGGGTGGTGCGGCGGCATCACCCACGATCTCGTTTCAGCTGGCCACGGCGAGGCCGGAATCGGCCGCCATCGGCATCAGTGCCCAATTCAGGACCTGATCGACGGTGTCTGCAATGTGGAAGGTCATTGCGTCGCGGACCCGCTGCGGAACGTCTTCGACGTCGTCCTCGTTGCGACGGGGCAGGATCACCTCGGTCACGCCTGAGCGGTGGGCGGCCAGCACCTTCTGCTTGACGCCACCGATCGGCAGCACCTTGCCCTGCAGCGTCACCTCGCCGGTCATTGCCACCTCGGGTCGGACGTGACGACCGGTCAGTGCCGAGACCAGCGCGGTCGTCATCGTGATGCCGGCCGACGGTCCGTCCTTCGGGATTGCCCCCGCAGGAACGTGGACGTGGATCTTCTGCTGGAGAACCGACGGGTCGAGGCCGAGGGAATCGAGGTGGGCACGCACCCACGACAGGGCGATCTGCGCCGATTCCTTCATGACATCGCCGAGTTGTCCGGTCAGCGTCAAGCCGGGCTCGCCAGGACTGGCCGAGACCTCGATGAAGAGGACGTCTCCACCGGCTCCCGTGACGGCGAGACCGGTTGCCACGCCCGGGTTGTCGCGCACTCGGTCGGCCACCTCGTGATGCACCTTCGGCCGACGAAGGTAGCCGGTCAGGTCGGTTGCATCGACGACGATCGGCGCGGTCTCCGTGGTCGCCACCTTCGCAGCAACTTTGCGAAGGAGTGTGCCCAGTTCGCGCTCGAGTGATCTCACGCCGGCCTCTCGGGTATAGCCGCTGATGATGCCACGGAGCGCGTCGTCGGTGACGGTGATCTCCTGCGGCCGCAATCCGTTGCGCTCGACCTGACGGGGCAGCAGGTGGTTTCGTCCGATGACGACCTTTTCGTCCTCGGTGTAGCCATCGAGGGTGACGACCTCCATCCGGTCCAGTAGCGGAGCCGGAATCGTCTCCAGGGTGTTCGCCGTCGCGAGGAAGACGACATCGCTGAGATCCAGTTCGACCTCCAGGTAGTGGTCACGGAAGGTGTGGTTCTGCGCCGGATCAAGAACTTCCAGCAGGGCTGCCGTCGGGTCTCCGGACCAGCCGCCGGCAGACATCTTGTCGACCTCGTCGAGCAGGATCACCGGATTCATCGACTTCGCTTCGCCGATCGCGCGCACGATGCGTCCGGGCTGTGCCCCGACATAGGTGCGGCGGTGACCACGGATCTCGGCCTCGTCGCGCACACCGCCGAGCGACACCCGAACGAAATTGCGACCCATTGCGTGAGCAACCGACTCGCCGAGCGACGTCTTGCCGACACCGGGAGGCCCGGCGAGCAGGATGATCGCCCCGTCGTTGCGTCGGGTTGAACCAACGACCGGCTCGGCCCCATCAGCAGCCGCAGCATCGGCGGCTCGCTGGTTGCGGAGTTTGCGAACGGCCAAGAACTCGACGATCCGGTCCTTGACGTCGTCGAGGCCGGCGTGGTCGGCGTCGAGCATTTCTCGGGCAGCGCCGATGTCGGGCTGCTCGTCGGTGCGCACCGCCCAGGGCAGATCGAACACGCGGTCCAACCACGTGCGAATCCAACTCTGCTCCGGACTCTGACCGCTCGTTCGCTCCAGCCGCTCCAACTCGCGCAGGACAGCCGTGCGAACACCATCGGGAAGGCGGTTACCCAATTCGTCGAGCTTGGCCCGGTAGTCCTCCGAGCCCGCTTCTTCCTCGCCGAGCTCCTTGCGGATTGCCGCCATCTGCTGGCGCAAGAGATATTCGCGCTGTTGTTTCTCCATGCCCTCGGTGACGTCGTCGCGGATCTTCGCACTGACGTTCAACTCGCCGAGATAGTTCTTTGCCCAGGCCACGACGAACTCGAGTCGGGCGCCGAGCTCGGTCAGTTCGAGCACTGTCAGACGCTGATCGGCGCTGGCCTCTGACCATGCCGTGACAGCGTCGGCCAGCTCGCCCGGGTGCGAGGTGGTGCGCAGGATCTCGGGCAGACGACGCGACCGCTTGGCCTCGGCAATTCCTTCTGCCAGAGCGCGCAGTTCGCGGCCGAGAGAATCAACCCGAGGGGTCGGTCGGGCCTCGTGCAGTGGCTCGACGCTCACCCATCGCCCGCACCGCTCGCTGACCACCTCGTCCAGGACGAGCGCACGCTGCAGCGTTCGGACGACGATGACGCGTATTCCGTTCGGCAGTTCGGCAGTCTGCTCGATCGAGCCGATCACGCCGACCGTGGTCGACCGACCGTCGATCCGCGGCAGCAGCAGCAGTTGGCTGCTGCCCGCAGAGTCGAGCGTCGCCGCTGCGACGGCGGTCACGGATTCCGGTGAATCGAGGGCGATGGTGATGACGGTGCCGGGGAAGGCAACCGCCTCGGGAAGCGGGAGAACGGGGAGGGTCGTTGCGGTGATCGATTGCTCAGCCATGGAAGCGACGCTACAGACTTGCAAAACAAAAGCGACTCAGATGTTGAGTCGATGTGACTCAAGGCTGCTCAGTCGTCCGATGGGAATGAATCCAACGGCGGAATCGTTCTGTGCAGCTCGTTCCAAGCGACCACACCAGATCAGATCAGATCAGATCATGATGCGCTGTCGGCCAGTTCCGTGGCTTTGGTCTGCAGCGCGTCGATCAGTTCGTCGAAGCTCTTCTGGAACGAAGCGACACCTTCGCGCTCGAGGGTCTCACCGACGTCGTCGAGGTCGACACCGACCACGGCCAGATTTTCCCAGGCGAACAGGGACTCCTCGACATCGACGTCGACCCGTCTGGCCAGCGTGCCATGGTCGGAAAACGCTTCCAACGTCGCCTCCGGGAGTGTGTTGACCGTGTGCGGCCCGATCAATTCGTCGACATAGAGGGTGTCGGGATAGGCCGGATTCTTCGTGCTGGTCGATGCCCACAATGGCCGCTGCACTCGAGCACCCTTGGCGGCAAGTGATTCCCAGCGCGGCCCGCTGAAGGTCTGCTGGAACAATCCGTAGGCAAGCTTGCCCTGGGCCACGGCGCCCTTGCCGCGAAGTGCCAACGCCTCATCCGTGCCGATCACTTCCAGTCGGTGGTCGATCTCGGTGTCGACGCGACTGATGAAGAAGCTGGCCACGCTGGCCACCTTGGAAAGATCGGCGCCGTCGGTGGCGGCGTAGTGCTCGAGCCCGGAGATGTAGGCCTCCATCACTTTCACGTAACGGTCGAGGCTGAAGATCAGGGTGACGTTGATGCTACGACCCTCGCTGATCATGGTCTGGATCGCCGGTACGCCTTCTGCGGTGGCCGGGATCTTGACCATCAGGTTCGGACGATGGACACGAGCGTGCAACGCGCGCGCAGCGGCGACCGTGCCGGCCACGTCATGCGCCAATCCAGGGGCCACTTCGACGCTCGCGTAGCCATCGAGTCCTGCGGTCGCGGTGTGCACGGGCTCGAGAATGTCCAGCGCGCTGTTGATGTCCTGCAGGACCATCGCCCAGTAGTCGTCGATGATCGGGTGGGCAGCACCCTTGCTGAGGGCGAGGAACTGTTCGTCGTAGTCGGGTGAACCCTGGATCGCCTTCTGGAAAATTGTCGGGTTCGAGGTCAGGCCCCGAACCCCTCGGTCGACCAACGTCTGCAGTTCGCCGGAGGTGATGTATCCGCGCTTGAGGTTGTCGAGCCAGGGGCTCTGTTGGAAGTCGGTAGCGAGGCTGACGAGACGGTCCATGGTGTGCTCCTACTTGTTCATCGAAGAATTGTCGACGAGCGCAGTTGCTCGACTGATGATGTGCGCAGCGTTGATCCCGAGCTTGTCCAGCACGAGTGCACCGGGTGCGCTGGCGCCGAACCGGTCGATACCGATCGAGTCATCGGCGTATTTGGCCCACCCGAACGTGACGGCGGCTTCGACCGACAAGACCGGGACACCTTTCGGGAAGATGGTCGAGCGGAATTCCTCGGTCTGAGCCTCGAAGCGGTCCCACGAGGGCATCGAGACGACGTTTGCGTCGACACCGTTGTCGCTGAGCGTCTTGGCCGCCTCGACACAGAGCGCGACCTCGCTGCCGGTGGCGACGATGATGATCTGTGGAGTGGGCACGCTGAGGATCGTTCCAGCGCCCTTGTCGACGGCGGACCCGTCGGTGCACACCGGAATTGCCTGGCGGCTGAGCACGAGGGCCGTTGGCCCGTCGTGTTCGACGGCTGCCTTCCATGCCTGCGAGGTCTCGTTGGCGTCGGCTGGGCGGATGACCTGAAGATGTGGGATGGCTCGCAATGTCGCGATGTGCTCGACAGGCTGATGAGTCGGTCCGTCCTCGCCGACCCCGACCGAGTCGTGGGTGAACACGAACAGCACCTTGGCTTTGGAGATCGCCGCGAGCCGCACGGGGGGGCGCATGTAATCGAGGAACACGAAGAACGTGCCGCCGGCGGGGATGATGCCGCCGTGCAGGGCCATGCCGACCATCGTCGAGCCCATCGCGTGTTCACGGATGCCGAAGTGGATCTGCCGGCCGCCGGGGGTGTCGAATGCCTGGATCACCTGGTCGGCCAGTTTGGTGCCGGTGTTCCCGGTGAGGTCGGCGGCTCCGGCGACGAGTCCGGGAACTCCGGCGAGCGTCGCATCGAAGGCTTTCTGGATCGCCTGACGAGTGGCGATCTTGTCGCCCTGATCGAACGTCGGCAATGCAGCGGTCCAGCCCGGGATCCCGGTGGCGTTCCAACAGGCGTTCCATTCGGTCATGTCGAGGCTGGACGCATCGAACCGAGCCTCCCACGCACTGCGTGCTCGCTCGCCGCGATCGCGAGCCATCTGGCGGTAGGCATCGACGAGTTCCGGCGGGGCCCAGAATGGCTCATCGGGTATGCCCATCACCGCCTTCGTGCGCGCGACCTGCTCGGGAGTGAACGGATTGCCATGAGCTTCGTGGTCGTCGGTGTGGTCGGGTGACGGATATGCGATGTGGCTGCGCAGTACCAGCAGGCTCGGCCTGTCCGTCACGGCCATCGCCCGGCGGATGGCTGCTTCGAGGCCATCCATGTCGTTGGCCATCTCACCCAACTGCTCGACGTGCCACCCGTACGCCTCGAAACGCATCGGAACGTCATCGTTGTACGTCAGGTTGGTGTCACCATCGATCGTGATGTGGTTGTCGTCGTAGACACAAACCAGGTTGCCGAGCTTGAGGTGGCCGGCGAGCGAGGCCGCCTCGTGGCTGACACCCTCCATGAAACAGCCGTCCCCGGCGAGAACGAACGTGTGATGGTCTTGCACGTCCTTTCCGAACCGGGCGGCCATGATTCGTTCGGCGATCGCCATTCCCACCGAGTTGGCGACGCCTTGACCGAGGGGTCCGGTCGTAACCTCGACACCGGTCGTGTGACCGACCTCGGGATGACCGGGTGTGAGCGAATCCCATTGACGGAAGGCCTTGATGTCATCCATTTCGAGGCCATATCCACAGAGGTACAGCATCGAGTACAGGAGGATGCTGGCATGGCCGTTGCTGAGGATGAAACGGTCGCGATCCGGCCAATGTGGGTTCGTCGGATCGTGCCGCATGATTCGGCTGAAAAGGACGTGGGCGAGGGGAGCGAGGGCCATTGCTGTGCCCTGATGACCGCTCTTGGAATACAGGGGAGCGTCCATCGCGAGACCGCGAACAAGGCTGACGGCGGCGGAATCCTGGTCTGGAGTCAGTGAGGATGGCACATGGTGGACTGTACCTGGTCAGACCCGCACCGATACCTCAAACCGGAGGCAGGAGGGTGAACGGCACGAGGTGCCACGGGCCCTGACCGATGCGGCAGTGGGCGAAGATCTGTCCGTACTCGGCGAAGTCGAGTTCGCCTTTGACGAGACGGTAGGTGAACTTGCCAGGATCCACGGTGAACGGACTCACGTTGCGTGCGACCTGCTCGGCGTCCTCGCCCATTCCCTTGCGGAAGATGACTTCGAAGATGCCGGTTCCGGGTTCGTCCGGTGCGCACGAGATCAGCGCAACGAGGTGCGGGGAGATGGTGAGCGGGACCGGTGACGGCGCCGCCATCGAGAACATCGCTCCCGTGATGTCGATCCGGGTCGACGGTCCCGGCGCCTGGCGGAGTTCGAAGTTCTCGACGAAGAGCGCTGAAACGATCTGCATCAGCCGCAGCGTAACGGCGCAGCCTCGCACTCGTTCCCCTGCTCCTGTTCCCCCGTACCCGTTCCCCTGCGCAGGGCGCGCGCCGAGGAACCTGCCGCTCGTCGCGCTATCGCACCCGAGCGCCGTGGAGCCAGACCCCAGCGACAGCCAGATCCACATCGAGGGCAACCAGGTCGGCACGTCTGCCGACGTCGATCGCGCCTCGATCGGTGCAGCCCATCAGGCGCGCCGGATTGGTGGACGCGGCACCGACTGCACACTCGAGCGGAATCCCACAGACGTCGACCACGTTGCGGATCATCTGGTCCATCGTGACTGCGCTGCCCGCCAGCGTGCCGTCGTCGAGCCTCGCAGCACCGTCGCGGAGCTCGATCCGTATCCCGTTGCGGCCCTCGCCGACCGAGCCGGCCCGCCAGGCAACAGCATCGGTGACCAGAACGATCCGGTCCGCCGGCTTGGCACGGAAGGCGAGTTCGATCGATCGACGTTCGACATGAACCAGGTCGGCAATCAGCCCGACGGTGAGCCGGTCGTCGACCAACGCAACGGA
>JAYTOM010000522.1:0-3863 GCA_043747765.1 Actinomycetota bacterium | reverse complement strand
CGATCCGGCCGATGTCTTCATGTGGCGTGAGTTGGCCTGAGCGTGCGGGCCGCAGAGCACGGTTGTCCGACTCCGCTGCGCGACGACGAGTGTGGGTTTGAGCACGGTAGCGCGATGCTTGTCGCTGGCGGCGGTCGGTACAGGCAGTTGGGTGCGGGTGCGATCGAGGGGTCGAGCCCGTTCTTGTCGGTCTCTGTCGAGGTCGACAGAAGGGTGACCCGTAGATGGTCACCTGTCGACGACGTCGGCCATAACGGAACGATAAGCCGAAGGACTGCAAGGTCCCGGGCGTCGGGCTCGGGACCTTGCGATGTCCAAAGGTGGTCTTGTCTGGATTTTAGGCTGCGACGGCTTTGTCGAGCTTGCCGAAGGTGTCGGGGACCGGGTAGTTACCGAGGACGAAGTTGAGGATCGCGGCGTGTTGGAAGTCGATGATCTGGATCGAGCCTGCGAGGGTGATCGCGTCCTTGTTCATGATCACTGGGATCGCGCTCTGATAGGTCGCTGCCGCGATTTGTTCGAGGAGCAACGCCAGGGTTGCTGCCCCGGCGACGTCTTTGACTTTCGCGAACATTGCGTCCACGGTCGGCTTCAGCGTCGCGTTGGGTGCTGTCACTGTTGGGGCGCCGGCGGCGGTGAGGACCTTGTTCCATGCGTCGAGTTGCTTTTGGTGCTGATCCATTGCTGTGGTCACGAATTGGGCGACAGCCGGCGGGACGGTTCCGAGAGAACCAGCGGTGGCCGCATCGAGCGCTGCCTTATAGGTGCCGACCGCGAGGACCTCGAGTCCGGCCGCCAACGTCGCGATCTTGCCGTCCATCGCAGCGCTCCCCGACCCGCCCGTACCAGTTGTTTTCGTGGCGCCGGTCGTCGCAGTGGCACCGGTGGTTGCGGTCGCGCTGGTGGTTGCAGTGGCGCCAGTGGTTGCGGTCGCGCCAGTTGTTGGGGTGGCGGCGTTCGTCGACACCGTTGTCGTCGCTGTTTTGGAACTCGAACCGCAGGCTGCGGCGAGGAGACCGGCGCCGACGATGCCGGCCCCAGACAGTAGACGACGTCGTGACAGCGGCTTCGACGTCAGGTTGTTCAAGGTTTGATCAATGTCGGTCTGATCAATGTCAGTGGTGTGTTGGTCGGTGTTCACTTAACTGCTCCTTCTGCTGCCGGGCTGGCCATGGTTGTCGGCTCGAACGCAGCCGGGAATGAAACGTTGCCGGCCGCAGCCGGCAACTTGGAGAGGTCGGTCGGGATCGCGATCAGGGCGTCGCCCCCACCGGACAACAACGCACCAACAGCACGGAGTGTCGCGAGGTGCTGGGATTCGACACCCATGATGCTCGCCGTCAACGCGACCGATGTCTTGTCGGTGAACTGGTTGCACTCGTTCAGATATGTTTCGGTGGCGACGGTCTCCAGGGTGATCGCAAGTGTGACGACGTCGAGCGGCGCTTTCAAGGTCGGTTTGGCGGCCTCAACGACCGGGGCGTACTTCGGGTTCGGCTGATCCTGCTTTTTGCCACCCAACGCCACCGTTTGTGCTTGGAAGGCCATCATGTGTTCGTTGTGCTGAGCCATCGTGGTCTGCGCGAACTTGACGATCACCGGGTTGCCGTTCTTGATGAAGTCCAACGTCAACGCCGCACCATACGTCGCGACGGCGAGAACTTCGAGCGACGAATTGGTCTGCAACATTTGGATGTCGAGCGACGAATCGGCTGCGGCGGGTCGAGCCAAAATCGATGACGCCGCCAAACCAATCACACCGAGACCAGCAACACCAGCCAACTTGGCTCGCACATTCGAGCGGGAGGCATCGAGCGCACGCATTTCCTCGGGCGTGATCAGGGCCGTCTTGCGCCGGTCGTTCGCATAATCGCGAAGATCCGGAATGGCCTCCCGGGCCTGGCGCATCGCATCGGATTGCTCATCTTGAGATTCTTCGATCAGCTCAATGAGCCGCTTGTCGTCGATCAACATTTGACATCCTTTTCGGTAGGGGAACCCATCCACCCCAACAGTTCGCCACCAGACCCGAACCGGATCACAATCCGACCCTCGCGAAACCAACCCGCCGAAATCCAACGGGTCGAAATTCGGGACGAACTCGACGCGGCCGGCGTGTGAACTCCCAGATTCGAGGGAAACGCTCAAAGGGGACTTGCATCAAGCCATTCGAGGGGATTCGATGTGAGTCAAGGTGAAGGACGTCGACCCTTTCCGACGTCCTTCACCTTGTACCCCGCTCGGCGCTTCCGTTTGATCGGCACGCACGGGCTTCGGGCTGCAGGCCTGTCAGACCAATCGCCTGGACCGAGGCGCTGTTCTGCGCAACGGGAGCCACAGCCGTCGCAGGGCTCGCCCCACGGTTTACTCGCAGCGTTCAGCGCTTGAACTGATCGACAACCGTTGGATCGGCCGGCTGAGCAGCATCCAACCGAACCAGCACCCCCGCACAACAGCCGCACTCGTGGGATGAACAGCCACGTCAGCACTTCGAGAACAGGATCTGACCGATCGACTGACCGAGATGTGCCAGCCGAGTTCATCCATCGGCCGTTGCTCATCCAGCCAGATTCGCTGCGGATACTCACCGATCCGATAAAGGAAATGATTAGTGTACCGCGCCGACGCCGGACTTCGTCGCGAAAGTCGCTGCTGTCGTCACCGCTGCGGAGATCGCCCGCAAGAGGGCGAAGATGCGCACAAGGTCGGCAAGTCCATCAAGGTCGATGCCGTGCCCGGCGCATCTCCACCGCCGTCATCGAAATCGTGACGGTCGTTCGGGTCGATGCCGACAGCGCGCTCGCATCGCTGGTCGCAAAAGCCGAGGAAGCCGAATCGAGTGGTGACCGTGTCCGCGACCGACGACGGGAGGCGGTGGAGGCGTTCGAGTCCGATGCGCGTTGGAAGTATGCGTGTGGGGGTCTGGCGTTTGATCATCCCGGGTTCGCGCACCGGTGCGGATTGACATGTGAACTCACCCACGACCGCGAGCGGGCGCACCGTCGTGTAGGGCGCCCCACCCTGACAGACAGGGGCGACCCTGGGCGCAAAGACGCATCCGCGATGGAAGTCAGATGATCTTGGCGGCGACTGCAAGCCCGACGACAATGCGGACGAATGCTCCAAATTCCTCGCTCCATCGCTGGGTCATGACGCCGAGACGGTTCCCGACTTCGAGGCCGACAAGGGACATGCTGACGCTGACGACGGCGATGACAACGCCAGCGAACACGAGCTGGACCGAGCCAGTCCCGAGCGCGAAGCCGACCACGAGGTTGTCGATACTGAGCGCTGCGCCGGTGACAATGAGCTGGTCGAGGTGCATGGCGGCGGGTTCGCTGGTCGAATCGCGAGTTTGCCTGGCCTGCACCACTGTGTAGGTCCCGGTCGCGACGAGAAGTCCGCCGCCGATGTAGGCGCTGGCTGCGCCGAACGATGACGCAATGTGGCGGCCCAACAAAAGGCCGATTATCGGTGTCGTCGCCTCGAAGGCGCCGAACACGACGGCGACCCGCCATCGAAGGCATGCGTCGACGCCGGAGAATCAAATTGCGATCGCTGCGCCGAAGTTGGAGAGTCCGAGCGCAACCGCGGCCAAGATGAGCCCAAACATCGGTCGATCATCGCGCACGGCAGGACCATGGGCACCCTCATGTCATCCGTGTTGATTGCGTCGCTGTACGGCGAAGTGTGACCTGGTGTTGATCGACGCCAGTCCTACGGGCACACCCTGAAGCGGAGTCGGCTCCGTTCAGTTCTCTGGGGGGTCGAAGGTTCCAGCGTCGAGGTTCATTGCTCTGGTCAGTGCGGTGACGTGACGGTGGATTTCTTCGAGGGCGTCGGTGTTGGCTTTGACCTGTCGG
>JAYTOM010000521.1:0-5991 GCA_043747765.1 Actinomycetota bacterium | reverse complement strand
CCACTGTCGGCATGTCGGCGATCGAGCAGCCCGAGTTGGATCTCGGTCCGGCTGCCAGACGGGGCAACTGGCAGCTCCCACCGGCATCGTTCCTGAATCGTTCCGGTGTGCAGACGATCAACAAGGAAGAGGTCGAGGCACGAGGCCGGACGCTGGTCGACTCACTCAACTCGCACGGCGTCGAGACCAAGCTTGTCGGAATGACGGTCGGGCCAACCGTCACCCGGTATGAACTCGAACTCGGCAGCGGTGTGAAGGTTGCCCGAGTGACCAGCCTCAACCGCGACATCGCCTACGCGATGGCTGCCATCGACGTCCGCATCCTGGCCCCGATTCCCGGCCGCTCCGCGATCGGAGTCGAGGTACCGAACCACACCAGACAGTTGGTGTCTCTGGGTGACATCATGTCGTCCGCCGAGGCCAAGACGGCCTCGCATCCCCTGGATGTCGCCGTCGGCAAGGACATTGCCGGGCGGTCTGTGTTCCTCAACCTCGGTACCACGCCGCACCTGCTCATCGCCGGTGCCACGGGTGCCGGCAAGTCGAGCGGGATCAATTGCATCATCACGTCGTTGTTGATGCGTTCCACGCCGGATCAGGTCAAGTTGATCCTGATCGACCCCAAGCAGGTCGAGATGGGCCAGTACAACAAGCTCCCGCACTTGCTCACCCAGCCGGTGACGAATCCGAAGAAGGCCGCCAACGCTCTGCAGTGGGCCTGCAAGGAAATGGACCGCCGCTACGACGTGCTGTTCGAAGTCGGCTTCCGTGACATCGGTGGCTACAACGCTGCGTTCGATCGTGGCGAGCTGCAACCGGACTCGAGGATGAACCTACTCGGCCTCGATGACGCCCACGGCGACGCCGGCCCTGATCGCGGCCCTGATCGCGACCCTGATGGCGACCCTGATGGCGACAAGGGTCGCGGTGCAGACGATCGCGACAGCCCCGGTGTCGGATCACTCGACTCGTCGTCGTCCGGGGTGATGGAGCGGATGACGTACATCGTCGTGGTCGTCGACGAGCTCAACGACCTGATGATGGTGGCCGCCCGAGACGTCGAGGAGAGCATCACACGTATCGCCCAAAAGGCCCGCGCCGTCGGCATCCACCTGATCATCGCGACGCAGCGGCCGAGCGTGAACGTCATCACGGGAGTGATCAAGGCCAACGTGCCCGCCCGGATGGCGTTCGCGGTGAGCAGCCTGACGGACAGCCGTGTCATCCTCGATCAGCCCGGAGCGGAGAAGCTCGTCGGCAAGGGCGACATGTTGTTGCTGCCCGGCAACTCGAACGTCGCGCAACGAATCCAAGGTTCGTTCGTCAGCGAGGAAGAAGTCCGTAAGGTCGTCGGCTTCTGGCGCAAGCAGGCTCCCGACGTCCACTACGTGTCGGGTGTCGAGGGTGACGAGGACGGCGGCAACAACAACAGCCTGTTCGGCACCGGAGGTGGTAGCAGCAGCGGTAGTTCGAGTGGTGACGATGACGACGACGAGTTGATGCGTCAGGCGATGGAACTGGTGGTGCGCAGCCAGCTCGGATCGACATCGATGTTGCAGCGCAAGCTGAAGATCGGCTTCGCCCGGGCGGGCCGAATCATGGACCTGCTCGAACAAGGGGGCGTCGTCGGCCCGAGCGAGGGCTCCAAGGCACGTGCCGTACTGATGACCGTCGACGAGTACGAATTGATCCAGGAGAACGAACGCAAACGAAGAGGTGGTTCCTGAGCCCGGGTGTAGGTTTGCCGGCGAACACGAACGCAGAGGGGGGTTCTGCCATGCCGGCTTCGGAATCGGTCGAGACACAATCGCTGGATCAGCGGCCTGCGCAACTGGAGTTCGTCGAGGTCACGTCGGAGCTTCGTTTTCCAGAGGGCCCGGTCGCGATGGCCGACGGCTCGGTGATCCTGGTCGAGATGTTCGGCCCGCGCATCACACGCGTCATGCCTGATGGCAGCAAGCACACGATCGTCGACATCATCGGTGGTCCGAACGGACTCGCGATTGGTCCCGACGGTGCCCTGTACGTGTGCAACAACGGCGGCTGTTTCACTCCGGTCGAGGTCGGCGAATGGCTCCTCCCCGGGCCGTTCGATCCCAGTCGGTACGTCGGCGGCAGCATCCAGCGTGTCGACCTCGAGACGCTCGAGATCACCGATCTGTACACAGAGTGTGACGGGCGCCCGCTGCGTGCCCCGAACGACATCGTGTTCGATTCGGCGGGTGGCATGTGGTTCACCGATCACGGCATCCGTGATGGCGCGGCCCGGACCAGCGATTTGACCAGCATCTACTACGCGCTGGCCGATGGCTCATCGATCAGAGAGGTCATCCACCCTGTCGAGGCTCCGAACGGCATTGGATTGTCGCCCGATGAAACGCACGTGTACTGGGCTGAAACATTCAATGGGCGGGTGATGCAGCGTGCCATCAGCGCACCCGGCGTCATTGTCGAGCCGGCTGGAATCGATCCATCGGTCTGCCTGGCCGGCCTCGCCGGCTATCAACTGCTGGATTCGCTCGGCGTCGACGGCGAGGGCAACGTCTGTGTCGCGACGCTGTCCAACGGCGGCATCACCGTCATCTCTGCCGATGGTTCCAGCGTGATCCACCATCCGACGGGCGATCCGCTGACGACCAACATCTGCTTCGGCGATGAAGACGGGAGCGGCGAGTACCGGACCGCGTTCATCACGCTCTCGGGTTCCGGCAAGCTGGTCAAGACGAGGTGGCCACATCGTGGCCTGCGGCTCAACTTCGTGTGACGACACGGCGATCCTCACGTTGGCGATCCTCATGTTGACGATCCTCACGTTGGCAGTACTCGCTGGTAACCGACCGGCTCCCGGACTCGTTCGGTAGGCTCGTCCGTCGTGGCCAAGCGGTTCTTCATCGAGACACTGGGTTGTCCCAAGAACCAGGTCGACTCCGACAAGCTGATGGGCACGCTCGTGGCCGACGGCATGGTGGCGACCGACGATGCCAGCCTCGCCGATCTGGTCGTGGTGAACACATGCGCGTTCATCGGCGAAGCTCGCCAGGAGTCGATCGACACCATCCTGTCTCTCGAGGATCAGAGGCGCGCCGGATCGCGCCTCGTGGTCACCGGGTGCATGGCCGAGCGGTACGGCGCCGAACTGGCCGAGGCGCTGCCCGAGGTCGATCAGGTCGCAGGCTTCGGCGTCTCGGTGAACGTCCTCGCGACCCCGAAGCGAAAGCTGATTCCCGTCGGGTCAGCCCCCGTGCCGACGCTGGACCTGCTCAATTTGCCCCGTCCGAAGTCCACATCGCCGTGGGCATACGTCAAGATCGCCGAGGGGTGCGACCGTTCCTGCGGATTCTGCGCGATCCCGTCGTTCCGCGGGCCCCAGCGCAGCCGAGATGTCAGTTCGATACTGGGCGAGGTCGAGCAATTGCAGGCTCGCGAGATCGTCCTGATCGCCCAGGATCTGGCCAGCTACGGCAAGGACAGGCCCGAGGAATTGGGTGCAGGCTCGATCGTGCCACTGGTACGGGCCGTCACTGCCGTCACCGATTGGGTCCGGCTGCTGTACCTGTACCCGAGCGATCTGTCCGACGATCTGATCGATGCGATCTGTGAGACAGGCGTTGCCTACTTCGATCTGTCGCTGCAGCACGTGAGCAAGCCGCTGTTGCGCCGAATGCGTCGCTGGGGTGACGGAAGCCGGTTCCTGAAGCGCATCGAAGACATTCGCGCCCGTGAGCAGATGGCTGCGTTCCGCAGTAACTTCATCGTCGGGTATCCTGGCGAGACCGAAGACGACCACGATCAGTTGCTCGACTTCGTCGAGTCGGCACAGCTCGATTGGTGTGGGTTCTTCGCCTACAGTCCGGAAGAGGGCACGTATGCGGTCGGCCTCGACGGCGCAGTCGACGAGGGCTTGATGCACGACCGTCTCGCCGAACTACGCGAGCTGCAGGATTCCATCACCGCCGCCCGCCGAGACTCGTTGATCGGTAAGACCTTGCGGGTCCTCGTCGACGAACGTGGAATCGGGCGAAGCCACCACGAAGCGCCGGAGATCGACGGGGTCATCCATGTACCGGATGCCCTCACGGTCGGAGAATTCCATGAAATCACGGTGGTCAACGCACTCGGACCCGATCTTGTCGCTGCCGGCGCAGCAGAGGTGCAGTAATGCCGGTCGATCCGAGTGCTCTCGCCACATGGGCGAACCTCGTTACGATCGCCCGGATGTTCATCTCGCCGGTGATGTTCATTGTCATCCCGGACTCCGGTCGCGGCAGCTGGATCGCCGTTGTCGTGTGGTTCTTTCTCTGTGCCAGCGATGGCATCGACGGCTTTCTCGCCCGTCGTCATGGCGTGACGACCTTCGGTGCGTTCATCGATCCGCTCGCGGACAAGTTCCTCGTTCTGCTGGCCATGATCACCCTGATCGACGTCGGCGTGTTCTGGTGGCTCCCCGTGTCGATCATCTTTGCCCGTGAATTGACGATGAGTCTCTATCGCGTCTTCGTCGGGACCAAGGGCGTCAGCGTGCCGGCCAGCAAAGTTGCCAAGGTCAAGACGACGACGCAACAGTTCGCCGTTGCGTTCGCGATCGCGCCGTTGACGGCCATCGACCAGAGATGGCTGTGGAAGAGCCTGCTGTGGCTGTCGGTTGCCCTCGCCCTGATCAGCTTCGCGCAGTACATGTGGCGTGCTCACCGAAACAACGAGTTGGAACGGATGGTCCATGCGAGTTGACGTCGTCGCAGTCGGCACCGAGTTGCTGTTGGGTCAGATCGTGGACACGAATTCCTCGTGGATCGGCGAGCAATTGGCCGCTCACGGATTCGACTCGTTGTTGCAGATCAAAGTCGGCGACAACCTCGGACGAGTTGTCGCCGCATTTCGGATGGCGCTGGCCGAAGCGGATGCGATCGTGGTCTGTGGTGGCCTTGGACCGACACACGATGACCTGACCCGCAATGCCATCGCCGAAGTGATGGGCGTCGATCTGGAAACAGACGACGTGCTGGTCGAACGCATCCGCGAGATGTTCTCGGCTCGGGGTCGGTACATGGCCGAGAACAATCTTCGCCAGGCGCAGGTGCCGGCCGGCGCTGTCGTGATTGCCCAGACCCGTGGCACGGCGCCCGGTCTGATCTGCCCCGTCACGATCGGCGGCGCCGCGAAGGTCCTGTACGCTGTGCCCGGCGTGCCGCATGAGATGAAGGACATGCTCGAGCGGGCGATTCTTCCCGATCTGCACCGCCGCAGCGGAGAAACAGCGGTCATCGCCAGCCGCACCTTGCGAACATGGGGCGACAGCGAGAGTGGGCTGAACGAGAAGCTCGATCCGATCATCGCTGAGCTGGACACGGTTGGAAACCCGACGCTTGCATTTCTGGCCAGCGGTTGGGAAGGCCTCAAGGTTCGTCTGACGGCCAAGGCAGCGACGGCCGCCGCCACGACTGCCCTGCTCGATCAGTGGTCGATGCGTGTGCGGGAGATCGTCGGCGAACATGTCTTCGGCTTCGACGACGACACCATGGAGTCTGTTGTCCTGCAGATCATGCGCGAGCGCAATCTGACGCTGGCCCTTGCCGAGTCGGTGACCGGAGGACTAGTTACCGGGCGGCTCACCGCCATCCCAGGGGCCAGCGATGTCCTGCGCGGAGGCGTCGTGTCGTATGCGAGCGCCGTCAAGTTCGATCTGCTCGGTGTCGCGCCCGGCCCCGTGGTCAGTGAGACTGCGGCTGGAGCGATGGCGGTCGGCGCGCGACGGGTGATGAACGCTGATGTCGGCTTGTCGTTGACAGGCGTGGCCGGCCCGACAGAACAGGACGGGATGCCCGTCGGAACCCTGTGCATCGGAGTCGCCATCGGCGACGACGTGTACACCACCACAGCCCGCCTGCCCGGCCAGCGGGAGCAGATGCGTCAGATGAGCGTGATCACCGCTCTCGACTACCTGCGTCGCCGACTGGTGATGATGTCCGTCTGAGCGCGCGTCACGCTGCCAGG
>JAYTOM010000520.1:0-6713 GCA_043747765.1 Actinomycetota bacterium | reverse complement strand
CCACCACGCGGGGAGACGCCCGAAGAAAGTCGAATTGGTGGTGGAAACCGCTGGAGACAGCACTCTCGAGTTCGAGATCGGAAGCAAGAGTCGGTGGACCTTCGAGGGCGGATCTTGGGTCGATGACGGTCGGCAGCACCGCGCGAGGCTGTTGCGACCGGTGATTCGTGGTGTTGCGCGAGCAAGCCGGCCTGACTTCGTCGCAGCGCTCGACGCGCTCGTGCGAGACATCGAAGTTGCTGCCGCAGGCCGCATCGCGATCGACGTGGAGCACGAGCCGACCGACCCGCCGGTACCGGGCCAGAGCATCGCCGAGTTGCTCGAATCCGTGTTCCCGGCGTTGTCGTCGCCCGATCGAGCTCGGCTGCTCGAGCTCACCCACATGCTCGAGCTGGCCGCCGGGACGACCATGTTCATCGAGGGTGCCGAAGGAGATCAGCTGCTGTTTCTCCTCGGCGGGACAGTGGCGGTGGAGACCGTCGACGGTCTGGTCCGGCTTCGCCCCGGATCCGTCGTCGGCGAGCGTGCGCCGCTCGCAAGACGACCGCGCGATGCCACCGTGAGGGCGATCACCGACGTGGTCGTGCTCGAACTGTATGCGCGTGACCTCGATCGGCTCCCCGCTCCCGTACGCGACGTACTCCACGCAAAGGTCGTCTGAACTCCTCTGCACCCTCCGGTGCGGGCAGCCGTGATTGCACCGGTGGTCGTTCTGCATCGACGCCATGCATCTACGCTGCCAGTTGTCGAACTCCTGCCCGGAGCGGATGGCCCAAATGACCGACAAGACCTCTCGAACGACGTCCGGCAAGCTCTGTTGCGGTGCGCTGACCTCCTCATCATTTGGCCCAAGATTGAAGTTCGCCGATCGCGCGATCTCCGGCGCGGACCACGATCACATTGATCGAGCAGAGCGAAGCGGTCCCCACCACTGAGCAACTTGGGTGGGCAGCCGCTCGGCGTAGCGGACGAGGAGCGGGGATGCGTCGACGGGAAGATCCTGCGGATTCGATGCGACGAGCTTTGAGGCTCCATCGATGGGGTCGACCCATTCGAGCGACATCGATTCGATGCAATCTCCGAGGAGGGTTGCGGCATCCTCGTGATGGCTGCTCGTTTGGTGCGCCATGAAGCCCAAGTAGTCGTCGAACGCGAGGAGCGTGTAATAGGTGCGCGGCTGTTGGGCCCGCCAGTAGCCGTACGCGCGTAGACGATCCTCGGTGGAATGGCTCGCTTCGTGGAGTGTCGCTGCGATCGATTCGAACTCGACCTCCTTCCCCTCTCGGATGACGATGTGGGCGAGGATGGTTGCCATCTGAACTCCTGGTCAGCGAACAAAGCCGGGTTTGAACCTGTTTCCGCGCTCGATGTACGGAGCTCGGTTGGTCGCGGAAGTCGGTGGTGTCGAGACCAAGCTACTCCGCAACTCGGTGCACGAATGCCTCAAACACGACCATGTGGCTGCGTGCGTCCGACCCTTCGTGACAAACACGGTCGTCGGCGACGTGGCACGTGCATCTCGACGTCGGCCGTTGTCGATCGGAGCGATGCCCGAACCTGCCTTCGGGCGAACCCGTACATTCGGCCAATCCATGGACGACTTGAAGAGGGTCTGAGTCCTGCACGTGACGTCGGTTGTCATCTGCAAACTCGCCGACGAAGTGCCGGCCACCTGTTCCGGTCGCGTCTCATCGCCCGCCGTTGACCACCAACGTCTGACCGGTGACCCATTCGCCGGACGGGGCCGAGAGGTAGACCACCGTGGCGGCGATGTCCTTGGGGTCGCCGAGGCGGCCGAGCGGGACCGACTTCGACATCGCAACGACTGTCTCCTCGGTGGCCTTGCCGATCGTGAACAGCGACTCGGTCGGGACGATGCCGACAGCGATGGCATTCGCGCGGATGCCCTTCGGGGCGAGGTCGATCGACAGCGTGCGGGTGAGCTGATTCATCGCCGCCTTCGCGGCGCCGTAGGCACCGAACTGCGGCGACGGCCCCAGAGTCGCGGTGGACGAGATGCCGATGATGGAGGATCCGGGCTTCATCACCCTGGCGCAGGCCTTCGCAGCGATGAAGTGCGGGCGCAGGTTCAAGGCGAACTGCGCGTCCCAGTGCTCGTCGGGCATCTCCAGCGTTGGGTAGCTGCCCTTGTACTCAGAGCCGCCTGCGTTGCTGACCCAGATGTCCAATTGACCCATCTCCGCCACGGCATCGTCGACGAGGCCGCGCACCACCTCGGCGTCTGTGATGTCGCCGACAACGCCGATCGCACGACGTCCCCGTGCCTCGATTTCGGCGACGACCTCGTTGATCTCGTCGGTCCGACGGGCCGTGACGACGACGTCGGCACCGCAATCGGCCAAGCCGATCGCGATACCGCGGCCGATGCCGCGTCCCGAGCCGGTGACAACGGCGACCTTGCCGTCGAGTCGGAACAGATCCAGCAACGAAGTCGTGGCGGTGGTCATCTCGACGTCTCCTTGCCGCTCCCGGTGGAGCGATCGACTCAATTTAGCAATACGGTCCGCTCGTGAACGGACTGACCGCGGCGTCGGGGTTCCAGATCCCGGACGCGCCAGCGGTTGCGGCGGCGGCGGCGGGATGCGGCTCACGGAGATCGTCGAGGCATCCGGGGCGTTCGGCTAGCGTGGCGGCAGAACGGGTCGATTCTGGTGTGCCTCTGGTGCACATGGACAGACCCGCTGTGTGGGCGGTCGATCTGACGCAGGGGATGTCGAGGCAATGGCGCCAACTATCAAGCACGTGAACCACGAGTTGAGCCCGATGCCTTGTCCCGTGGGTTTGGAGGATGTCGACCTCTTCGGTGAGGGCGCGCAGGAGCATTGGTACGAGGCATACGAGATCCTCCACCGCGACGAGCCGGTGTATCGCATCGAGGACGGTGGCGTCACTCCTGGATCCGACGCTTTCGTGTTGACCAAGCACGAGGACGTCACGGCCGTTGTCAAGGATCCGACTCGGTTTCGGGTCTTGTCGACGATGCGAGTTCGCCAACTCGCCGACCAGGGCCTCACGCCGGAGGAGGTCTATGCCACGACGCGCAGCCTGATGCAGGCATCGATGGTGTCGCTGCGACCAACGCAGGAGCTGTACTTTCAGCATCGCAGGGAGCTGACCGACCCTTGGGTCGGTGCGGGAGCACTTCGCCATCGGGAGATGATCACGCGTCATGCGAACCAGCTGGTCGACGAGTGGGGCGACGATGATCAGGTCGAGTTCATCACCCGGTTCGCCCGCCCGCTGCCCCAACGCGTCATGGCGGACGTCCTCGGCTTTCCTCAAGCAGACATCGGACAGTTGGCAGAGTGGGGCGACGCGTTGGTCACGCCGTTCGTGCACGGGACCGGCCTGAAGCACGAGTTGACAGAGGACCAGGCTCAGGACATGAAGCGGCGCCTCGAAGGCTTCCAGGAATACATCTACGAACACGTCACCGCGAAGCGAGCTGACCCGCAGGACGACATGGTCAGCTTTCTGTGCGGCGTGCACTATGAAGCGCTCGGCCGGACGCTGACCAACCTCGAGATCGCCGGGATTGTCCACGCAATGATCCTCGGTGGCCTCGAGACGACACAGTACGCACTCGAAGAGCAAGCCCAGTTGCTGTGCGAGCACCCTGGCATGTTCGCGCACCTACGTACGGACCGAACGAAGTTACGCTCCTTCGTCGAGGAAGCACTTCGCCTGCGAGCCCCCACGCATGGCCTCTCCACGCGTATCACTACTCGCGATGAGATCTTTCAAAGCGTCACCGTACCGGCCGGATCACTGCTGCACGTGCGCTTCGCCGCAGCCAACGTCGACCAAGACGAGTTCGCCCGCCCCTTTGATCTAGATCTCGACCGTGAGGCGATCGGCCGCCACGTCACGTTCTCGACCGGGCCGCGTGTCTGCCCCGGTGCCACCATCTCGCGTCTCGAACAGCATGTCGCCTGGGGAGTGTTGCTCGACCGGCTCGAGTCAATCGAGTACGGCGACGGCAACGACTGGATGCACCAACCGGGCATCATGCTTGGCACACTCAAATTGAACCTGCGCGTCCGTACCACCGCCTCCAGGTCGGCGATGGCTGTCCAGAGTTGATACCCGGCACAGTTGACGAACACGTCGGGGCGGCCGGTGTACTCGACGACGGTGCCGACGAGCGGCGATGTCGATCGCGACTCTCTGGAGATACGAGGCTTGTCGCTCATTTCGGCTTCGCTCCGCCGCCAACTCGAAAGGTTTCGCCGGTGATCCAGCTTGCTGCACTCGAGCACAAGAAGACGGCGCACGCGCCCATATCGAGTGGTGTCCCGAAACGGCCCAGCGGTATGTTCCATGAGCGCTCGACCGCGGCGAGATCGTCGGGCGTCTCGATACCAAGGGCCTGCTTGAAGATCTCGGTGGGCACAGCGCCGGGTGCGATTCCGTTGACGCGAATGCGCGGTGCCAGTTCTGCTGCTGCCGTTTGGGTCAGCGAGTTGACCGCCGCCTTCGCGGCTCCGTAGTGGCCGCTACCGGGTACCGGGCCGAACCCGGCACCGGACGAGATGTTGATGATCGACCCGGAGACCATGTACTTCGCAGCGACGACGATGCCGATCCACACGGCAGTCTGGTTCAGCGCGATGCACGCGTCCCATGCTTCGCGGCTGAGTTCGGTCATCGGCATTCGGGCGGGTGAACCGCCGGCGTTGTTGACCCAGATCGACAGCGCCCCATAGTGGTCGAGGGAAGTTCGAGCCAATGCATCGACCGCGACATCGTCGGTCACATCGGTCGTGACCGCGATCGCGTCGCCGCCATCGGCACGGATCTGTGCGGCAACCGACTCGATCTCTTCAGTGCGGCGCGCAGCGACGACAACCCTCGCACCAGCGCTCGCGAGTGACCGGGCGATGCCCTCGCCGAGCCCGCGGCCGCCACCAGTGACGATGGCAACGTCGCCGGCGAGGGAGAAGAGCTGTTTCGGTTCGGGATATTCAATGGTCATCGGGGTACCCCTTTTCGACGGCGCGGGTGGGCCACGCGTTCCATTTACTCCGATGAGCGTTCCATCGGTCCGTCGCCGCCCGTCCCGGCACTGGGCGACGTGGTCATCGGAGGTCGAGGAGCAGTTTGCCGCGATGCCCACCACTCAGCAGTGTGAGCAGCGCATGTGGGAACTGTTCGATGCCGTACTCGAAGTGCTCGTGTACCACCAGCCGACCCTGCTCGACCCATTCGGTCAGTGCTGCACGCGCTTGGGCGAAGTGTGCGTTGAAGTGGGTGACGGCGAAGCCCTCCATGCGGGCATGACGTTCTGCGAGCTTCAGATAGTTGCGTGGACCGGTCACGTTGTCCATGTCCTGGTACTGCGAGATGCCGCCACAGACCACGATCCTGCCGCCTTCGTTGATCTCCATCAGGACTGCGTCGAGGATGTCGCCGCCGACATTGTCGAAGAACACGTCGACGCCGTCCGATACAAGCTGACCGAGACGGATCGCAATGTCGTCGTTCTGGTAATCGATCCCTGCGTCGTACCCGAGTTCGTCGACGAGGAAAGCGACCTTGGCCGGTCCGCCCGCCACCCCGATGACTCGACCGGCACCAGCGATCCGTGCGATCTGTCCGGCAACCGAGCCAACGGCACCGGCTGCCCCGGACACGACGACCGTGTCGCCCGGACGCACGGCGCCGACTTCGATCATGCCGAAGTAGGCGGTAAGTCCCGTCGTGACGCCGAGTGCGCCGAGGTAACTGATGGCCGGCAACCGGCTGACGTCGAGATTGTGCAGGGCGTTGGCGGGCAAGGTGGAGACAGTCTGAGCACCGAGTGGACCAAAGACGGCATCGCCTGGGCGGTAGTTGTCGACGCTGCTGGCGAGGACGTGTCCGATGCCGAGTGCGACGATGGTCGAGCCGATGTCCACGGACCCGTGGTAGCTACGCTCATCGAGCACCGTGCGGATGAAGGCATCGATCGACAGCACGTCCACGGCGACAGTCACCCGGCCCGGTTCGGGTGGGTCGACCGGTTCCTCGACGAGGTCGAAGTCGGACAACGCCGGCACGCCGCAGGGCCGGGACGCGAGCACGATCCGGCGATTCACAACGCTGTCCATCGTCACATGCCGCCGTCGACCGCGAGGATCTGATCGCTGACCCAGCCCGACGCCGGCGACACGACGTACAGCACTGCGTTGCCGAGATCCTCGGGGTTCCCGACGCGCCGCATCGCCAAGCGGAGCACTCGTTCGAGTCCGGGCAGATCCGTTTCACCCAATCTCATGTGGGGTCTGTCTCTCGCTGTGGAGCATCTGGTGTCGCGTTCGATTCACCGGGTTCCCGTGTTGAGATTCTGACGACGGCGCTGCCGGTGACGAGGCGCTCGCTGGCGCGATCGAGCCAGACATCGCATGTTGCCAACAGTTCGTCGTCGACGGTGCAGATCTCCGTCAGCACGCCGTGGGCGGTGACGCTGTCGCCGTCGAGGACCGGTCGACCGAACGCGAGCGTGAGTCGACGGATACACGCTGGGCCCGCCCACGCGATCAGCATGTTGGCGATGTAGCCGACATTGAGCGGTCCTTGGTTGATGACCCTCGGCCCGATGCCGACTCGCTCGTTGCCGGCGCGATCCCAATGCACCGTGTACGGGTCGCGCAAGATGGCTGCCATCGTCTTCATTCGAGCCGGATCGACGAACTCCATCGTCCAGGGGGGGA
>JAYTOM010000519.1:0-19665 GCA_043747765.1 Actinomycetota bacterium | reverse complement strand
GGGGCGCGGCCGCTCGCGACTTCTGCTACCTTGCACATCTATCCGGACCGGGGGGTTCTATGGATAAGTTCATCGCCCTGTTGTTCAGCGGCGTTGCCTACGGGTCGATCATCGCCCTGTTGAACGTCGGCTTCCTGGTGCTCTACCGGGCGACCAACGTCTTCAACTTCGCCTATGGGGATCTCGTGACCCTCGGCGGATATCTCGGGCTCTGGGCGCTGGTGGACCTGAGGCTCCCGATGGTCCTTGCCTTCTTGTTGGTGATGGCGTTGATGGCGAGCGTCGGCATCGTCATCGAACGCGTGGCCTACACGCCACTTCGCAAGCGGCCGCCGATGGTGGTGGCAATCGCCACCCTCGCCGCCGGAATCGCTATACGCGGCGCCTTGGCTGCATGGCAGGGTTCAGACGCCAAGCGTGTCCCCGGCGTGTTCAACAACAAGACGATCTCGATATTGGGAGCGCCGATCGATCGTCAACGGGTGCTGATCGTCGTGGTCGCGGCCGCTGCGGTCACGGCGATGTGGTACCTGATCCAGCGAACGTCGTTCGGCCGTCGGGTGCGTGCTCTGGCCACCGATCCGGAGATGGCCCGACTGTGCGGCGTCAGGACATCGCCGATCACGATCGTCGCGTTCGCACTGTCGACGACGCTCGCCGGCCTCGCCGGTCTGCTCGTCGCCCCGCTCGGGTTCGTCGACCTGAACTACGGCTTCGGGCTGATGCTCTCGGCCTTCGCAGCGATGGTCGTCGGGGGATTCGGCAGCTTCGGCGGTGTCGTCGCCGGTTCGTTGATGATCGGCCTTGTGCAGCAGATGGCCGGTGGCTACGTCTTCACAGACTGGGCGCCGATCCTGCCGTACATCGTGCTGCTGGTCGTGATCGGACTCAAGCCGTCAGGCTTGTTCAACATGTCGAGGACGAGACTGTGACGGAGAAGATGCTCGTGAACAAGGCTCGTACGGCGTCGGCGGCTCCCGCGGAACCGCGTTCCGCGGATGCCGGCAGCGCCCGCAATGCCATGACCACCGGTCGCGCCAGTACGGACGGCGGTCGCCCTGACGGAGGCGACGGTCCCAGCAGTGCCGAGGTCGATGGCGCGAAGGCCAGCGGATCGACGGTCGATTCGGGGGTGGCGGCTGCGAGTGTCTTGCAGCGGCTGTCGGCACGTTCGCTCCACCCTCGTCCGCCGAGCTACCGCGCTCGCGGCTATTCGACGTTGGGCGGCTTTCTCATCTTCGTGGCGATCATCGGCCCGATGATCGGCGGCCACTCACGGTCGTGGCAATTCCTCGTGAACACGTGGCTGATGTATTCGGTCACGGCGGTCGCGTTCTATTGGGTGTTCGGTCTCGCCGGACGATTCGCCTTCACACAGACGTTCATGATGTCCGTCGGGGCCTACGTCTCGGCATTCGTGACGATGCAGGGCAGAGGTCACACGGTGATCCTCGGCCTGTTGGCTGCGCTGGTCGCCGGAGCGCTCCTCGGGCTCGGCATCTTCGTGCTCCTGCGGAAGGCGCAGGCGATCTACTTCGGCATCGGGACGCTGGCGGTGACGTCGATCGGCCTCTATGCGTTTGCCCGCTGGCCAGCCTTCACCGGGCCCGGCGGGACGAAGACCGGCCTGCCGCCGCTGGAATTCTTTGGGAAACAGTTCCTCAAGGACAGCAGTGTGTTCTGGCTGTTCTTCGGAGTCATGGCCGCAGTGCTGCTCCTCGGGGTGTTCATCGAGCGATCGCCGTTGCGTCGAGAAGCCGTTGCCGGGCGGGAGAAGCCGAACGTCGCTGAACTCGCCGGCATCCCGGTCAACCGCCATCAGTTGGCACTGTTCATGCTCGGCTCAGCCGTGGGGGCACTCGTCGGTGGACTGATCGCCCACTGGGTCGGAGTCGTCGCCGTCGACACCTACGGCATCGATCTCGGTGTCGGCCTGTTTCTCATGCTGATCCTCGGTGGCAGGCAGTCGATGTGGGGGCCGGTGCTCGGTGCGGCGTTCTACGTCGCGCTTCCCGAGTTCATCAAGAGCATCTCGAGGTACCAGCGCATCGTCTACGGAGTGATCCTGCTGATCGTCATTATGGTCCTGCCGATGGGGCTCGTCGGGCTGTTCAAGCGCGTTGGCGACTTGCTGCGGACGACATTTCGTCGAGTCAAGGGCACTCGCGGACCGGCGCAGACGAGCGCCGCGGCGGCCGGCGCCGGTGGCGTCCAGGCGCATGTCTCCGCAAACTCTGCACGGGAGGTGGACGATGCTGACCGCTGAGAACGTCGAAGTCAGTTTCGGCGGTGTTCGAGCCGTCGCCGGTGTGTCGATCAACCTCGAGGCCGAAGAGGTCGTTGGTTTGGTCGGTCCCAACGGCAGCGGCAAGACGACGTTCCTCAATGCCTTGAGCGGCATCGTGAAGGCATCCGGTTCGATGCGCATCGACGGCAAGTTGGTGCCGTTCGGGCGGCCCCGGCAGGTGTGGCGTGCAGGCGTCGCACGGGTCTTCCAAGCGCCTCAGACATTCCTCGAAGGTCTGTCGGTGATCGACAACGTGCTGTTGTCGTCCGACCAGTTATCGATGCGCGGACTCATCGGCTCGACGGTCGGCCGGGTCCCGATGTGGAAGCACGAACGGAACCGGTGGCGTCAGGCGATGACCGTTCTGGAGATCGCCGGCCTTGCAGACGTCGCCGAGGCCCCCGCCGACTCGCTCACGTATGGTCATCAGCGCATGTTGGAGCTGTGCCGAGCACTCGCCGGCAACCCCCGGGTGCTGCTGCTCGACGAACCGAGCGCCGGCCTCAACGATGCCGAGACCGCCGAACTGGGTCGGTTGTTGCATGAACTGCGCCACCGCCGGATCGCCATGCTGCTGATCGATCACAAGATCGACTTCGTCGACACGTTGTGTGACAGGGTCGTCGTGCTCGACCTCGGACAAGTGATCGCCGAGGGTGTCGGCGAACAAGTGTGGCGCAACCCGCTGGTCATGAGCGCCTATCTAGGAGTGACAGCCGATGCTGCAGATTGAACAACTCGACGTCCGATACGGACCGACGCACGCCGTGCGTTCGGTCGATCTCTCCGTCGGCGAGGGAGAGGCCGTCGCCCTGCTCGGGCCGAACGGCGCCGGAAAATCCTCGACGCTGCGGGCGATCAGCGGCCTCGTGGGCTACGGAGGCACCATTCGGTTCGAAGGGACGGACGTCTCGACGATATCGGTGCACGAACGTGCGGCCAGAGGGATCATTCATGTCCCAGAGGGCCGCAAGGTCTTCGTCGATCTCACGGTGCACGAGAACCTGCAGATCGGATCCACGGCCGCCTGTGGACGCAGCGACTTCAGCCTCGACGACGCCTATGACCTGTTTCCAGCGCTGCGGGGCATCAGCGGGCGGCTCGGCTTCGCGTTGTCCGGGGGCGAGCAGCAGATGGTCGCCCTCGGACGTGCCCTCGTCGGCTCACCGGTGCTGTTACTCGTCGACGAACCCTCGCTCGGACTGGCACCGCTCGTCGCCAACAACGTGGCAACGGCGCTCGCTGAGATCGGTACGCGGACGAGTCTGCTGGTCGTCGAACAGAACGTCCATCTCGCCCTCAAGGTGTGCACACGTGCCGTCGTGCTCCGCGCCGGCGAAGTGGTGCTGCGTGCGGACGCCGACGAGCTCGGTGATCGCAGTGCCTTGCTGTCGCAATACCTCGGCCAGTCCGACATCACCGCTCCGATCGTCTGACAGCGCCTCGGCTACTCGCGGGGAAGCCCGAGGACGCGCTCGGCGAGGATGTTCCGCTGGATCTCCGATGTCCCGGCGTAGATCGTCCCGCCGCGGGCGACCAGGAACGTACCCGTCCAGGATCCCGTCGTGTTCGGCGCACCGGGATAGTCCATGCGCGGCCCGGTCGGTGTGACGCCCACGGGCACCAGTCCCGCAGGCCCGGTGATGTCCATCGCCAGTTCGGTCAGGCATCGGTGATGCTCGCTCCAGAACAACTTGAAAACGGAGGACTCCGGTCCAGGATTCTCACCGCGCAGGAACGACGTCAGTGCCCGGTATCCAAGGAACCGGAGCACCTCGACCCGGCTGTAGGCGCGGGCAAGGCGGTCACGGATCACGGCGTCGTCGTTCCGGCCGTAGTCGCGGGCCAACGCCAGGAGGCGATCGAGTTCGGCACGGAAACGGATGGGAAGCGTCGCCGCTGCGGCGCCTCGCTCGAAGCCGAGCAAGGTCGTGGCGACGGCCCATCCAGCGTTCGGGCTCCCGACGACGTTGGTGGCGGCGGTGCGCGCCGCAGTAAAGACGACCTCGTTGAACTCGGAGTGCCCCGTCATCATCCTGATCGGCCGCATCTCGATACCAGCCTGCTCGATTGGACACAGCAAGAAGGTGATGCCCTTGTGCGCCGGCGCTGTCGGGTCCGTCCGAGCGAGCACGAAGATCCAGTTGGCCGTCTTGCCTGCTGATGTCCACACCTTCTGGCCGTCGATGACCCACTCGTCACCGTCCAGCTCGGCGCGGCAGCGCAGGCTGGCCAGATCGGAGCCGGCGTCAGGCTCCGAGTAGCCCTGGCACCAGCGGTCCTGCCCGGACAAGATCCGCGGGAGGAAGTGGCGCTTCTGCTCCTCGGTGCCGAGCGCCACCAGGGTGTTGCCGAGCATGTTGATCCCGAACGTGTCGTTGGCGCCGCCGGTCGGCACGCCCGCCCTGGCGAACTCCTCGGCGATGACGACGTGCTCGACCGCTGACAGGCCTCCCCCTCCGTACTCGAGCGGCCATGCCGGAGCCAACAGTCGGTGCTCAAAGAGGATCGTCCGCCAGTGCTCCGTGAATCGGCGTTGTTCGTCGGGGCCGAGCGCGCCCGTTCCCGGCCAGTCCTGCGGGAGGTTCGCCGCGAGGAAGCGGCGCAATTCGCTGCGGTAGGCCTCCGTCTGGACGTCATAGTCAAGATGCATGGCGCTGCGCTCGCGGCTGTAACTGCGGCGTCGATGCGACGAAGTCGAGGATCGCCTCGGCGACCGCCCGAGGCCGTTCGATGTGCACGAAATGCCCGCTGTCGGGCAATTCCACCACCCGGGCGTCGGGCGGCAGCAACGGCGCCAACTGGGCGGCGCTCGTTCCCGTGCTCATGACCTCCTCGGCGATCATGCCGAGCACCGCGAGGAACGGCATGCCGAGGCCGGTCATGCCGAGCATGCCCCATTCCGGTCGGAGGGGCACGAGCGAGCCGCCCTTGTGTGCAGGGTCGAGCTTCCATCGCCAACCATGGGGGGTCTGCTCCCCGCCGACTGTCACGAGGTAGCGCAGCCATTGCGGTGTCAAGCGCGGGTTGACTCTGCCACGCCGGGCGGCGAGTTCGTCGATGGTTCCCGGGCGGCGGGCGAGGTCGTCGTTGCGGCGATGGTCCAACCAGGCAGGCAGTTCCCGTAGGCGCATCGTGACGGCGTCGCTGCCGAACCGGGCGAGTTGGGCGGCCGTCGACGGAAAGCCGTCCAGATTGACGACATGGCTGACCCGATGCGGGGCGGCCTCTGCCAGCATCGTCATCAACGTCCCACCTTTGGAGTGCCCGACTACCGGCATCGGGTCGGGCGACAGCGTGTCCATCACGGCGATGGCATCTCGGAGGTCGGCGTCCCAGCTGACGAGGGCTGCGTGTTCCGAGTCTCCGTGGCCGCGCTGGTCCCAAGCGACCACCCGCCAGCCGCCGGCGGCGACGAGCGGGGCGAAGACGTCGAACGAACGAGCGAACTCGGAACCCCCGTGTGTCAGCAGCATCGGCGGGTCGTCGACGTGGCCCCATTCGTGGACCGCGATGCGGACGCCACTCGAGTCGACACCCCGCTGCCGATCGGGAACCTGGGCGCCAGGGAACACGGAGTGGGACATATGCACCTTTCATCATTCCTCGAGCACTGTGTCACGCAGCATTCGGTCCAGCAATTGCTTACTAGCAGACATTAGATCTATGGTTGTGAAGTTCAACAAGTCGAACGGAAGGCGATCGTGACTCCTTCGGATGGTGCCGACTATCGGCACAACGGTAGTCAGACGACGGTGGATGAGCCCCCGGTGGCGATGCTCTCCGGTGTGCGGGTCGTCGAAGTGGCGAGCTACGTGTCGGGGCCACTTGCAACCCAGGTGCTCAGCGATCTCGGGGCGGAGGTCGTCAAAGTCGAACCGCCGGCCGGCGACCCGATGCGCAACTTCGGGCTCCGCGTCGACGGGTTGAGCGCGATGTGGGTGAACGTCAACCGCGGGAAGAAGGGTGTCGTCGTCAACCTCAAGCACCCGGATGGCATGGGGCAGTTCCGTCAGCTGCTGGCGACTGCCGACATCTTCGTCCAGAACTGGCGCCCAGGCGTTGCCGAGTCGCTCGGCCTCGGAGACGGCGACCTCGCCGAACTCAACCCGCGACTGATCCGCGTGTCTATCACGGGATTCGGAGCGACGGGGCCGTCGAAATCCCGGCCCGTTTTCGACGTGCTCCTGCAAGCGGCCAGTGGGCTTGCGGCGAGCGAGGGGGCTGACGGTCAGCCGAGCTCGGTCCGGTCCCTCATCGCCGACAAGACGACGGCGTTGTTCGCTGCCAACGCCTGCCTGGCAGCGCTGGCGCGGCGCAATCAGACAGGACTGGGCTGCCGGATCGAGATGGCGATGCTCGACGTGTTGGCCTATTTCGATTTTCCCGATCTCGGCCAGGATCGGACGTTTCTCGGGGAAGGTTTGCAGCAGGATTTGCGGCGAGGTCGATCACCCCTGTTGCGCACGAGCGACGGATACGTTGCCGTCTCGCCGGTGAGCGGCTCGCAGATCGGCGCCGCCGTGACCGCCGTTGGTCACCCGGAGTGGAAGAACGACCTCAAGAAGATCGACAACCCAACGGAACTGACCAACATCCTCTACGACCGTCTCGAAGCAGAAACCCAGCATCGGCCGACGGCAGAATGGGTGGCGATCTTCGAGGCACACGACGTGCCGGCGGCGCCGGTCATGACGATCGATCAGCATCTCGTCGACGAGCAGGTGCTCGTCAACCAACTGTATTCGGAGGGTTCCTCGCCGGTCGGGCCGGTGCGCCAGGTGCGCTACCCGATTCGCATCGACGGCCATCTGCTGCAGCCGCCGGGACCGGCTCCCGACCTCGGTGAACACACGGACGAGGTGTTTGCCGGGTCGTGGTGGGCGCCCTCGTTCGTCGGGGTCACAGGCTGACGCTCGACGGGTCGGCCCGAGAGGCGGCGACGTGGGGTCGCCCCCGCTGCGCGTCGGCTGCTCGACTGCTCGACTACTCGACGATGCGGCCGATTGCCTGGCGTAGCTGACGCAGGTTGCGGCACTCGATGGCGAGGTCGCAGTGCTGTCCGTATTCGGCCATCAGCGAGTCTCCGGTGTTCCAGCTCTCCTCGGGCTCGGGGTTGAGCCAGACCACCGAACGGGCGCGCTGGTGGATCTCGCCGAGCAGGTGCGACTGCGCTGCGTGATAGTTGTTGCGGGCGTCGCCGAGCACGAGGACGGTGGTCCTGGCTGTGACCCCAGCGCCCCACCGGTTCCAGAACGTGTCCAGACTGTTCCCGTAGTCGGAGCGTCCATCGAGCCAGACGACCTGCGCCTGGTCATTGACCCGCTTGGCGAGGTCGACGATGCCGTCGGATTCCTGGAACAGGCTGCTGATCTCGTCGACGGAGTCGACGAAGGCGAAGCTGCGGACCCGCGTGAATTCGGTCTGCAGCGCGTTGAGCAGGTGAAGTGCGAACCGGGCGAACATCATCACCGAACCGGAGACGTCGGCGAGCACCATCAGCTGCGGCTTCGCCGGCCTGGCTCGCCGATGGATCAGCTCCGCCGGCGTACCGCCATAGGCCAGGGAACGGCGGATCGTGCGGCGGACGTCGACGGCGCCATGACGGCGGTGCCGTTTGATCGCCAGTTGTGCGGCGAGCGACCGTGCCAGCGGCTGTACCGCATCGGTCATCGCCTGACGATCGGCGGCGGTCGACGCGAGGAAATCCGCGTCCTCCGGCAAGGTCGTGCGCAACCGCCCGGCGACGGCCCCGGACCCTTGGGCGGCAACGAGCAGCCGGCGGATCTCGGCGTCGACCTCCTGACGCACCCACTCGAGGCGTCGTTCGTGCTCGTCGGCCTGCAGGCGTCGCTGGAGTACGTCATTCGGCTGGGGGCCCTCGCGGTGAGCGACGTCGGTGGCCGCACCACCCGGCGACGTCTGAACGGTGGCGACGTTGTCGGCGGCTTCGAGGCGGGCTCGCAGCTGTTCGAGATCCAATGCCTTGACCGTGCGGTACACGTACAGCAGGCTGCTGATCGCTCCGCCCACCCGAAAGTCGGCGAACAGTGCGACGGCCTGTCGTGCTCGTAGTCGTACGAGCTCACGGTCGCCGGTGGCGAGGGCGTCGAACAATAGCTCGACGACCTCGGCGTGGCTGGGCAGGGTGCCCGCCAGCGTCCGCGGCCGGTTGTCGCCGGGTTCGCCGTCGCCGGAGCACTCGAGCACGTCCGCCCGATCCAGGGAGAAGTAGACGTCGAACAACGCCTCGTAGACCGTTCGATGACGGTGGTCCTTGACGAGCGTCGCCGCCAGCGCCGCCTTCAGCGCCTCGCGTTCATCGAGTGGGAAACAGCTCGCGGCGCGCATCGCATCGACGCATTCGGTCATCGAGACGCGCACGCCGGCCTGCCGGAGCTCTCCGACGAAGCCTCGCATGGTGTCGAACATTCAGCTCACGACGATCGAGCTCACGACGATCGAGCTCACGTCGATCGAGCTCACGACGCGCCCGCGTGATCGAACGTCGACCACGCCTCGCGGACCGTCTCGACGTCGCTGCGCCGCCTCAGGAGGTGTTCGATCGTCTGCTCCAGTGCACCGGCATCGAGCACGTCTGCGCTGATCGAGATGAGCGCTCTCGCCCAACTGATCGTGTCGCCGATCGACGGCGAAGACAGGATCGGCATGCTTCGGATTCGCGCCACGGCGGCACCGACCTGGTCGGCAAGCGTCTGCGGCAGGCCTGGCAGCTGGGTCAGGAGGATGTCTTGCTCGCGGTCAGGAGCCGGATAGTCGAGATGCAGCGAGAGGCATCTGCGGCGGAGCGCCTCCGACAGCAGGCGGCTGCCGTTCGACGTCAGCAACACCAGCGGCACCGTCGTTGCCGTGATTGTGCCGAGTTCGGGAATGGACACCTGGTACTCCGAGAGCACCTCGAGGAGCAACGCCTCGGTCTGCAGTTCGATGCGGTCGACCTCGTCGATCAACAACACCGTGCTCGTCTTGGCGCGAATCGCTGCGAGCAGCGGTCCGGCGAGCATGAACGACTCGGTGAAGACGCCACCGCCGTCCGATGAGTCGTCATCTGGCGCTCGATCTCGAAATCCGTGCTCGATCGCCAGGAGTTGCTTGCGATAGTTCCAGTCGTACAGCACCTTGGCCTCGTCGAGGCCCTCGTAGCACTGCAGCCGGAGCAACTTGGCGCGCGACACGGCGGCGAGGGCTGTGGCGAGCGAGGTCTTTCCAGAACCCGCAGGCCCCTCGACGATAATCGGCTTGGCGAGGTGCTTGGCGAGGTAGACGGTCTGCGCAGTGCGTTCGTCGGCGAAGTATCCGGCCGCCGCGAGCTGTTGGAGAACATCGTCGGGGGAGTCGAATCCGCCGGCGACCTCGGCGTTCCGGTCGACCACAGGGTGGACCGTCATCGGCCAGATGTGCGCTGAGCCAGCGCGAATGGCGGGGAGTTCCCCGCGACGGCACCCCGCACGCGCTGAGCGTTGAAGCAGAAGACGAATTCGGTGATACCGGCGTCGACGAGGACGTCGGAAGGCAGAGCTTCACCGATACGGATACCGAACCGCATGAAGAGCTCCTGATGGCAGATGCACGGGCGGCCGCCATCGAGTTCGGGATCGAGGCTGCCGTATGCCCATACGTCGATGCCGATGACGGCCGGCCGGAACGACGCCAACCATCTCGTCTCTCGGAGGAATGGTCCAGGAACGAGATCGTTGATATACCGGTCTGGCGCTGTCTCGATGAGCTGCCGCCATCCCGTCCGAATGACGATGACATCGCCCGGCTCGATCGGGGTGGAGAGCGCAGCACGCTCGAGTGCGCCTTCGAGATCCTCCACCGTGATCCTGTAGTTGCTGCGGAGGTGGGGTTGCCCGTTCGGGGCGATGTCGACATCGCTGCCCCCTGCGTCGAGTTTGTAGGAGAGCACGTCGAGGAGCACGCCCCTCGTCACGATCGGGAACAGACCATCGGTCCCGAGTCTGTTCGACCCCCACGTCTCGGCGATCTCGTCCCCTTTGAAGCCGTTGTAAAACGTGTTGGCGACACCGCAGTGATGCAGCCCGTTGATCTTCGTGCCCATGTTGTAGGTGAGTGTCACGCGCTCCTCGAACGTGCTGATGCGGTTGTTGCCATGCGGGACGGTCGAGGCGGCGATGCCGTCGAATTCCGGGCGAGGCTGAAATCCGGTGATATACAGCCGCTGCTCGAACTCGCGAGAGCCGATGGCCGGGAAGCCGTTGAACAACGTCTCGGCGAGGTTGAATGTCTCCACGGGCCTGGTGACATCGAGGAGCCCGAGTGCCTTTGCCGACTTTTCCGGCGTGACCTCGTTGAACGAGCCGAGTTGGTCTCCGGCACCGTAGGGACCTGGCACCCAGGCGCCCGCTTCGACGGCGTCGACGTCGAAGGGAATGTCATCGAAGGCGATCTCCTCGCAGCGCGCCACGTAGTGCCGGCGGTCGAACTGCGGGTGCCCGTGCTCTGTCGGGGTCATCGCGAACTTTCCCTCTTTCGGTCCAATTCCATACCATTAGATTACACTCTGACCAATCCTACGGACGGGCCGTTCGATGCCGAGACGGGATTGCACAAGTGTTAGTCTGTCCTACAAATGTCCAGCCGAATCGGCGCTGAACGCAGTCGAAGAAACCGGGATTGGGGGAGGACGGTCATGACTGACCTGACGATGACCATCGACGGCGCAGCGGTGGCGTCGGAGAGGTATTTCGACGTGCTCAACCCGGCAACCGGGAACATCGTCGCAGCGGCGCCCGACTGCACGACACAGCAGCTCGATGCGGCGATGGACTCATCCTCGCGCGCCTTCATTACGTGGCGCGCCGATGAGGATCGCCGACGCGAGGCGTTGCGCCAAGCAGCCAAAGCCATCGCCGCGGCGGCCGCAGAGATCGCTCCGCTGCTGACGGCAGAACAGGGCAAGCCACTGCGCGATTCCACCGGCGAGGTACTCGGGACGAGTGCCTGGTTCAAGTACTACGCCAACCTCGAGCTGCCGAGGGAGGTCATTCAGGATGACGACCGGGTGTTCGCCGAGGTGGTCAGACGACCCATCGGTCCGGTTGCGGCGATCACACCGTGGAACTACCCGCTGCTGCTCGACGCATGGAAGATCGCCCCTGCGTTGCGTGCCGGCAACACGGTCGTGGCCAAACCGTCGCCGTACACGCCGCTGACGACGCTGAAGCTCGGTGAGATCCTGCGCGAGGCGCTCCCTCCGGGCGTGTTAAACGTGATCAGCGGACGGGATCCGCTCGGCGCAGCGATGACGGCGCATCGCGCGCCCCGCAAGATCAGCTTCACGGGTTCCGTGCAATCCGGGCGCAGGGTCGCCGCCGCTGCCGTCGATGGGTTCAAACGCGTCACGCTCGAGCTCGGTGGCAACGACGCGGCGATCGTCCTCGCCGACGCCGATGTCGGAGCGATCGCCTCCAAGCTTTTCTGGGGTGCCTTCACCAACAACGGCCAGGTCTGCTCGGCAATCAAACGCCTCTACGTTCCGGAGCCGATGTACGACGACGTGGTCGACGCGCTCGCCGCCCTTGCCACCACGGTGAGGGTGGGCAACGGTCTCGATGACGGAGTCCAACTCGGTCCGCTGAACAATCGGGCGCAGCTGGACCGGGTCAGCGAACTCGTCGACGACGCCGTGAACACCGGGGCAAGGGTGGCTGCCGGCGGCGTTCGGATGGATGGCGACGGGTACTTCTACGCGCCGACGATCATCGCAGATGTTGCCGACGGGACCCGTCTCGTCGACGAAGAGCAATTCGGTCCGGCGCTGCCGGTGATCTCCTACCGCCGTGTCGAAGAGGCCGTTGCACACGCCAACGCCAGCAACTTCGGCCTCAGTGGTTCGGTGTGGTCGAGCGATACAGAGCGCGCCGGAATGGTTGCTGCGCAGCTCGAGTGCGGCACGGCCTGGGTAAACACGCACATCGCCCTTGCGCCCCACCAGCCCTTCGGCGGCGTGAAGTGGAGCGGGCTCGGCGTCGAGAACGGTCCCTGGGGGCTCTACGGATTCACCGAACTGCAAGTGATCCACCGGGCCAAGGCGTGAGCCGCCCGACCCTCGATGCGACGATGCCGGTGACGGTCCAGCGGCTGAGTCACCTACGACTCTCGCTGGCGCTCCACAAACTCAGCAACCGAGATGGCTCGCCGTTGTTGCTCCTGCACGGCCTCGGCGAGCGCACGCCGAGCAGCGAACCGTCGTACACGAGGGACTGGCTCGGACCGGTGTTCGGCCTCGACTTCACGGGACACGGCGATTCCGATGTAGCGGTCGGCGGCGGATACACCTCGGAGGCGCTGATCGGCGACGTCGACGCCGCCCTCGCCCGCCTCGGACCTTCGACACTGCTCGGCAGGGGTCTAGGCGCCTATGTCGCGCTGCTCGCAACCGGGGCACGACCGCAGCTCGTCCGCGGGCTGATCCTGGCCGACGGGCCCGGGCTGGCAGGCGGAGGGGCGACACCCTCGTCGCTGCACATCCTGCCGGCGATCATGGCCCCGGTGTCGACCCCCGATCCGTTCGCCCTTGCCGAGTTGTCGCGTGAGCTGCGTCTGCCAGACCTCGCCGAGGCGTTCACCGCCGAGGCGATGACCAATCCGTCGTTGTCCTCGACAGTGATCGTCGCCGCTGCGATGCTGCCGCCGTGGTTGCAGGCGGTCGTCGACCATCCGGGTGTGCGACGCGTCGGCCTGGCGGAAGCGGTGCGCGACGTCGCAGCTCGCGTGTGTGGGAAATGACATGAATGACAGCGCCGCCGCGATGTCGTTCGGCGGCACATCGACGGATCTCGACAACCGTCAGATCTGGTTGATCGTCGGCGGCTTGATGGTCGGGATGTTCCTGCAGGGCCTCGACACCCTGCTCATCGTGACGGCGCTGCCGACGATCGCCGGCGAGCTCGGCGGACTCGACCGCATCTCATGGGCGCTGACGGTCTACCTGCTGACCCAGACGGCATCGGTACCGCTCTGGGGCAAGCTCGGTGATATCTGGGGCCGCAAGCGGTTGTACCAGTTCGCCGTTGTGCTCTTCGCAGTGACGTCGGTGCTGTGCGCCCTTGCCCAGAATGTCGATCAGCTGATCGCCGCTCGCGCGATCCGCGGCGTCGCCGGCGGAGGTTTGCTCGTCCTGCCGTTCGCGATCGTCGGCGACATCGTTCCCGCACGCCGTCGTGCTCGATATCAGGGGGCGATGGGCGCCAATGTCGCAGTGGCCACCTTGCTCGGCCCACTCCTCGGGGGCTTTTTCGTCGACCACGCGTCGTGGCGATACGCATTTCTCGTCGGCGTTCCGCCTGCGGGGCTCGCTCTGTGGTCGACGCGCCGGCTGCGCCTCCCGTCGAGCCGGATCTCCCGGGTCGGCGTCGACTTCACCGGCGCCGGCATCGTCGTCACTGTCTCGGTGTCGCTGCTGCTCCTCGTCACCTGGGGCGGGAGGCGGTTTTCGTGGGCATCCCCGCAGACCCTCGGTCTTGCCGTGCTGTCGATGGCCTTGCTTGCGGTGCTCGTCGCCTGGGAACGCCACGCCGAGGACCCGATCGTCCCGCTGCACCTCTTCAAAATCAAGGGCTTTCCGCTGCTGATGTCGGCGGCGTTCTTCAGCGGTATCGCCATGCAGGCGCCCTGGACCGTCATGCCGATATTCCTTCAGTTGATCACCGGCGCGTCCGCCACCAGCTCAGGATTGTTGCTGCTGCCGCTGATCATCAGCATCTCCATCGCCTCGTTCATCGGAGGACACTTGATGAGCAGATCGGGGCGCTGCAAGATGGTCATCGTGACGGGGATGATCCTGGCGACATGCGGCTTCTCGTTCTATCTGCTGCTCGACAGGCACTCGTCACGGTTGCAGACGAGTCTGTTCATGACGGTGACCGGATGTGGGCTGGGGCTGATCATCCAGCCACTCGTCGTCGTGACACAGGCGATGGCTCCCCAGCGCGAGCTCGGCGCGGCGACGTCGGTCGTAAGCTTCTTCCGCCAACTCGGCCAGGCATTCGGAACAGCGATCGCACTCGCGGTGTTCGCCGGCCGTCTGGTGACACACCTGCGTTCGAACCTCTCTGCCTCCACTTACTCCGCACTCGACGACGATGTCCGCACGGGGAGCCCGAAAGCGGTGGAGCGGCTCGAATTCGTCGTCCGCGATCCGGTGACGCTGTCGTTCGCGCGTGCGCTACATGACACGTTCGTTGCCGTCATCCCGTTCGCCGTCATCGGCCTCGCCATGTTCGCTCTGATCCCGCGCGTCCACTTGCACGACGAAGAGCGATCGTTCATCGACGTACTCGAACCGGCCCCATGAATGACGGAAGGATCCCGATGCAGGCACCCCCGACAGCGCACTCCATCTCGGTGGGCGACAACGCTCCCACCACAACGGTCGACGTTGCGCAGGAGCGGCTGACCGCTTTCCTGCACCGCGAAGCGTTTCCCGACGCTTCCGACGTCGAGATCCTCAGCACGCTCCGCCCGAGCGGAGGCGCCTCGTGGGAGACGTTCATCTGCACGCTGCGTGTCGCGACGTCTTCGCGCCAGGACACTCGCCGTGTCGTCATCAAACGTGCTCCGGCCACTGGGCCGCTTGCGCCGTACGACGTCGCCAAGGACGTGACGATCTTCCGCACCCTCGCCGGCAGCGACGTTCGCGTTCCCCGGCTGCTGGCGTGGACCAATGACCATGCAGTGTTCTCGGGGCCATTCACCGTGACCGAATTCGTTGAGGGCGAGTCCCACGACATCACCAAGGTCGAGACCTGGCCGATCTGGCAGTCGCACCGTGAAGAGCTCGGCAACGAGATCATCGACAACCTTGCAGCGCTCCAGCGTTTCCCGTGGCAGTCGAGCAGTGTCGCCGACGTGCTCGGCGTCAGCGGATCAGCGTCTGAGCGCGCCGCCAGGATCGTCGACCGCTACCTCGTCCCACTGCTCGAACTGGCGAACGAGACGGGAATGAGCCAACCGTTGTGGCGCGAACTCGGGCAGTGGATCAAGGACAATGCGCCGGACATCGATGAGCAGGAGATGGTGATCGTCCATGGCGATTACCGTTTCGGCAACTTCCTGTGGCAGGACACGAAGCTGGCGGCGATCATCGACTGGGAACGGGCGATGCTCGGGCCCCCGATGCAGGAGCTGGGTTTCATCTGCATGCCGCTGTCGCGTCGGACCGATCCGCAGCTAATGGGCAAGGCACTGACGTTTCCCCAGCTCGCTGCGCGTTACGAGGCATCGACAGGACGATCGGTGGACGTCCCGATGATCTTGTACTACGCCGTCATCTGGCAGTTCATCGAGGGTGTCAACGCCACGCGCGGCCTGTTGGCGAGTAATGGTCACGGCATGGTGAGTTCGTCAGGCCTCATCCAACCGAATCTCGTCGCTCGACAGACACTGCAGTTGATCGACGACCGGGAGCAGGGCCGCAACACGCTGTAGATTCGGTCCAACAATTGCTGATCTGAGAAAAGAGAACGATTTGACAATTAGTCGGTGTGATGAAAGGATAGCAAGAAGCGTCATTGTCGACATTTGGGGGTCGAGACGCGAGTGCCGAGTACGGGGATTCGGACGAGGCAAGGGACTCAACCGCACGACAAGGAGTATCGACAGCCGTGATTCTTGACATCTTTTGTGAGATCCAACATGGAAGTCCGCCCTATTCGCGGGCAAATGACCGTGAGCGGATCTACGACACACTCGAATTGGCCAAGGCGTCGGAGGCCGCCGGCTTCGACATCTGGTGGCAGGTCGAGCATCACGGAGCGCTCGAGTTCTCCCTCAGTTCCTCGCCCGAGCTGATGTTGTCGCTCATCGCGCAAAACACGTCGAAGATGCGGATCGGACACGCTGGCGTGCTGTCGCCGTTCGGGATCAACCATCCGCTGAAGGTCGCCGAACGCGCCGCCTGGCTCGACATCATCTCCAACGGTCGCCTGGAACTCGGACTCGCTCGCTCTTCCGGCAGCGAGTGGGAGAACTTCGGCATCGACGGCGGGCTGTCCCGGCCGCAGACGAACGAGTTGTTCCGGATGCTGCCGCACATGTGGAACGACGAGAAATTTAGCTGGGACAGCGATCTGATCAAGATCCCTGAACTGAACGTCGTGCCGAAGCCGCTCCAGCAGCCGCACCCGGCGCTGTGGGTCACGGGCACGAGTCCGGAGGCATTCGAATCGGCGGGTGAGCTCGGCATCGGCGGGCTGGCGACAACGATGTTGTGGCCCGCCGACCCGAACATCTCCGGTCTGGTCCAGATCTACCGTGCAGCGATCGCCCGCTGTGAGCAACCCGCAGGAAACTTCCTCAACAATCAATTCGGCTGCTTCACATTCGTGCATTGCGCCGAAACCCGCGAGGACGCCATCCGCAGCCGAGCCGCAGAAGCTGCGCTGTGGTACGTCAACGAGGCGCCGCGCATCTTCCGTGTCCCCCGCCAGCAACTCATCGGCGCAGTCCGAGGGGTGCAGGAGGGATACGACAGCTGGCGGCAGAAGAACCCGACCAACGACCTCGTCGGTGAAATCGACCCGAACGATCCGATGCCCGTGATCCGCTTGCTCAACCGCCAATGGCTGGGGATGGAACTGGACCCGGAGGAGGCCTACGAGGTCGTCAACTCGATCGATTCGACGATCATCGGTGACGTCGACACCTGCCGGGCGAAGATGCAGAAGTTCAAGGACGTCGGCGTCGATCGTCTGCTGTGCCTGCAGCAGTTCGGCGGCATCTCGCAGGCCGATGCAATGAGCAGCACCAAGCTCATCGGCGAGGAACTCATCGACGCGTTCCGCTGACCGTGTTCTACGAGGGAGTCGGAACCCTGCTACAGCGTGCGGGCGACACGCTGGCAGCAGCGGATTCCGATCGCGACGATGAACGATCGAAGCGACAGGCGCGCATCATCGCGACGCTAGTGCGCCGTTTCGGGGCGATCCAAACCGACCTGTTCGGTGCGCTCGAGCAGGAGATTGCCATTCTCGAGCAGACTCGCGACGGACTGGTTACCGCGCTCGGCGAGTTGGCTGCGCCGCTCCCTCTCGCCGCGCAGCACTCGGTGGCGACGGCGGCCGATACGGGTGGCGGGCCGCTCGACAGCTACCGAGCACTGATGACCGAGATCGACCGATGCACCGTCGTGCTCCACGGTCTGGATTTGGGCGATGCTGCGGTGCAACGTGCCAGACGTCAACTGCGACGGGGCCTCGCCGCCCGAGCTGCCGTTGAAGGGCTGCTGGTCGACAAGATGCTCGCGGTCAAGTGACAGCGGCTGCCAGGTCGGTGGCCGGTGCACGCGACGACTGAGCGTCGCCGACGCCCGTCAGACGGTCCGCTGGGCGAACTGCATCATCACGCCGAGGTTGTCGGCGGGGCTGACGGCGAGGGTGCCCGCTCGATCGCCCTCTCGGGCTGTGATGCCATTGCGCTGCAGTCCATTTCGAAGCGTGTCGAGATCGTCGACCCCGAACGTCGCCGTGCGAATGCGCGGACGGTTCTTGGCGAGGAATGCGGAGATCTCGCCGTCACCATAGGGGCTGAGCAGTTCGAGCACGTACGGACCGACGGTGAGGCCGATCGCCGTCGCCTTCAGCGCCGGACGATCCTCGTGGTACTCGACGCCGCACTCGTCGATGAGGTCGAGGAAGAACGCCGCTGCGGCCTCAGCGTCGTCCACCACGGCGGTGAACCCGAGCATGTGGTTGGCGCCGATCTGCACCGGATCAATTGTCTTGTCCCAGTGCGTCCAGTCCTCGATTTGGATGGAGAAGAAGGTCGAACGCGGGTCGGTGAACGCCCAGCGCCGTTCCGGGTCCATTTCGATGTCTACGAGCCCGACGTTGTGCTCCTGGAGCGCCTCGATGGCGTCCTCCAGCTTCGGGACACGCCACAACACGCCCTGCCAATTGGCGCCGTACCGCTGGAACTGGCGACCGAACGAATGGTCGGGATCGCCGGGTGTGAAGATCTCCACGAACATCGAGCCGATCTTGAACACGAAGTTGTCGTACGGTCCGAAGTGCTTGCGGTAGACCGGCCAGAACTCCCCGACATGGGCGCCGTAGACCCGTTCGTAGAAGTCGATGGCCTCGTCGGTGTCGGCCAGCAGTTGATTGATGTGGTCGATGCCAAGCACTTGCAATTTTCGCGAACTCACCGTTTCTCCTCCCAAACGTCCGACAACAGACTGTCGGACATTTCATCGTAGGCTACGATAGAGCAATCATTCGAAGTGGGCCACCGTTCAACTGGACGAACCCTCTCTCGGACGGGACAACCAGGGGTGGCACATGCCGATCAAGAGCATCTTTCATGTCAATGTCAATTGTCGCGATCTCGAGCGATCGCAGCGGTTCTACGAACTGCTCGGGTTCCAGAAAGCAGCCGACGTACCGGAGGCCAGCGATCCGGGGATGCTCGAAGGACTGGGGCTAGCGGCCGACGCCCGGGTCAAAGGGGTCTTGATGTCGATCGACCCGACGATTCGTGGCGCCTGCAACCTCGATCTGCTCGAATGGACGAACCCTCCGACGACGGGTGAGCCGTACGGCTCGCTGACCAACGTCGGTGCCGTGCGGATAGCCCTGTTCGTCACGGAACTCGACGCCGAGTTCGAGCGTCTGCGCGCCGCAGGTGTCTCGTTCCTATCGGATGCACCGGTTGAGATGGCCGACACGACTCGCTTTGCCTGCTTCTACGATCCTGACGGCACGGTGATCGAGATGGTGCAACTGCCGCGTCGCCGCTGACCCTTGACCGCCGTACTCGATTCGCCGCTGGTGTCGCCGTCGGATCGCGCAACGTCGGATCGCGCGACGCAGACTGACCGCTATGAATCAGATCCACGCTCGTCGCCGAACTTGTTGGCGAGCCCGATGAGGGCGGAGACCTGACGCATTTCGTCTACGGCAACGGATCATCCAACATCGCTGCCGCGTACACACTGACGGCCGGACCATGTTTCGCAGCGAACGTTTTCAGGTGTTCGATATCATGCAACGCATACGTCGGGGTGTGCGACGGCAGATCCGCAAGGTCTGTCGAGCGGTGAACTATTAGATGACTTATTCCAAGGTTGGGTATCCGCGTTTGGGTGGGTTGAGGGTGTCCATGATCGGTGTTGCTTAACCCGATCGATCGTTGGAGATCTCATGGACACTGACCTGGACACCCTCGCGACTGCACCCTACGCGCGGATTGATGACACGTTGAAAGCGCATCCGGAGTTGATGCCGTGGCGGCCGAGGGTGGGAATCGCACCGAAGTTGTCCGATGCCGAGTTGTTGACGTTGGCAGCGATCCAGGTGTTGCAAGGCTTCAACGAGGAGGCCCGCTGGATCCGTTAC
>JAYTOM010000518.1:0-16590 GCA_043747765.1 Actinomycetota bacterium | reverse complement strand
TCATCAACGGGCAACGCCGCCGCCACCTCCACTACCAGAGCCCAACCACCCTCTACACTGCCGCTACAGCAACCGTGCACTGATCACTGGAACTGGCCGTCGTCCCAAATGAACGTGTCAATATCTTCGACGTATCGACCGGTCATGACGGCACCGCCGATCCGGCGAGTTGGGCGGTGAGGGTATCGATCTGCGCGTGAAGGTGCCGCAACACCATCAACACCGCCGGGTCGAACGGCGGGTAGCTGAGTAGGCGGCGGTCGAGTTCTGCGCCGTCACTAGGTTGTGTGTCGGGAGATGTGTTGCTGAGAACTTTCGATTTCATCGTGGCTCCTTACAGGAATGTGAACGAGTGGGCGGTGGTGGGGAACTTCTGGCGTAGGCGCTCGGCCCACGCCAGCGGGTCTTCGTCAATTTCGGCGACGGTGGCTGAGCACGTCTCGAAGATTGAGCGCTGAGCGGCGGCGCGGCCGAGGTTGGTAGTGAGGGCGTCGTAGCGCTTACGGGCTTCCTTCGCCGGGATGCGCCCTGAGCGGATGTCGTCGGCGAGGGCTTGGGCGTCGGCAGTCGTTTGAATGCAGGCTTCGTAGCCCTGAGCGCCCGCTTCCACGGTGCGCTGACGGCCCCAATCGGCCGACATGGTTGCCAGCTTCTTGTCGTCCTCTTCAGCTGCGGCGATCTGCGCCAAGGCGGCCATGTGGTCGGTCTCACTGAGGCGTTGATCGGCGAGCCAAGCTCGGGCTTGACGGGGACTCGTCATCACTCACCCTCCAAGGTTGGGCGGTTGCCGCGGCGTTCGACTCTGTCTTCCAGAGCGAACAACTCGTCCTCGGCTTCACGCAGCGCCTTATATGCGGCGTCTTCTTTGGCACGGAGCGCTTGACGCTTCCGCTCCGCCTGGCTGGTTGTTTCTTTTGTTGGCATGGACTCTGACCTTTTCAACATTGTTACAGATTGTTACCGGATCGAACGCTATACCCTTCACTCTTAGAGACGGGCTTAAGGCCCTTATTGAAGGAGTTGTGCGAATGACGAAGGTGTCTGTAGACGGCCGTGCCAAGGTGCGCCTCTCAAAAACCAACACGGCTTTGTTTCTCGGCAACGTTGACTTGACCACGTGGGACGACGAAGAAATCTGGCGTGGGCAGAAGAAGGCGAGCAACGGTAAATGGGTCGGGCGACCTCCCGCCGTTGTGCCGCACGCCGTCCACGAAGAGCGCATCCGCCGCACCATGACCAAAGCGCACGAGCTGCTACGTGAATCGACGTATGCGGCGGTGGCGCTGCTGCGCCAGGTTGTTGACGACGAGGACGCCAACTACGGCTACCGGCTGGCCGCTGCTCAACAGATACTCGACCGCACCCTCCCCAAGAACCAGACCTACCACGTGTAGTCCTTCCTTAAGAGCAACGCTCACCGTGGTGGACCCCGGGTGTGACTGCCTCGCCGATCGCTGCGTAACCGCAGCAGATGCCAGGGCGGATGCGCCGATCTGTGTGGGCCACGCGGTGAATGGTGCCTGCGAATCTGCGCTGATGTTATGGGTGCCTCTGGACGTCGATCGACCCGCTCTGTTCGCATCGCCGGAAGCGCGCTCGTCGCGAGCGGTTTCGATCGGTGATTGCCGAGCAGGATCCGGACTCAGGCCGAGAAGGTGACCCGTTCGCGCAGCCAAATCGCGAGCCACGCCTCGTCGACCTTTCGCGCCGCAACGTCGAGCATCGCTTCGACTGCGTCGTCAGGGTCGGGTTTCTTGTCGTTCCATGACCCGTCGTTGAGGTCGATGAACAACACGAGGCACGCCCATGCCGCTCGCTTGTTGCCGTCAGGCAGCGGATGGTTCCACGCGATCCGACAGGCGAGTACCGCTGCCTTGTCGAACGGGTCTGGGTAGAACTCGGTTTCGCCGAATCCGGCTTGCGGTGCGTGGAGTGCGGAGTCAGCGAGTTCGACGCGGCTGGCCTTGATGAGCGTTGCGGCGTTGATGCCTGTGACGTGCTCGGCGAGATACCAGAACTCAGCGAGGCTGAGGTAGCGGGTCACTTCGCGAGGCGGTCGAGGATCTCCCGGTCGCGCTCAAGCAGCTTCTTGGCGCGCGCGGTGAAGTCGGCGTCGGAGCGGACGCGTTCGATCTCGGCGGCGAGTGCGTCGATGATGACTTGGTTGACGCTGTCGCCTCGGACTCGGGCGACAGCTTCTGCGTCATCGGCCAGGTCGTCGGGCAACCGTACGGTCGTCTGCTTCGGCATGACATCATGATATCACGATGCGACTCGACAAAACTGGTGATCGACGGCGCCGCCAGCGCAATGCGGTGCTGGCGGCGCCGATGCGGAGTGACGATCGCGCTGACCTGCGTTGTCGATCGGAGGCCTCCTGAACGTGCCGCACGCGTGGGCCCCGTCCCGACGGGAGTGTCACCAAACCGACACCGGAGCCGCGACCGATGCGCCGATCTGTTGCGTCCAGCATGGCTCAAGTCAACGTCGTTCTGCGCCGCGCGTTCTGTGCGATTTTGCGAGGAGGAGCTGGGTGATGCGAAGGAGGCCTAAGTGGCCATAGGCGCATGGGACGGCGACAACGAGTACGACGACGACTTCGCCGCCACGTCCGGCGTCGAGCTCCGCTCCTGACATCCCGGGGCGATGGCGAGACCGGCGGAACGGCGGCTGTCCCGGGCGATCTACGCTGACTCGATGTCATCGATCACCCATCGCACTGTCGAAGCAAACGGTTTGTCCGTCCATCTTGCCGAGATGGGAGAGGGCCCGCTGGTGCTCTTCTGCCATGGCTTTCCCGAGTCGTGGTACTCGTGGCGTCATCAGCTGCCAGCGGTGGCCGCCGCCGGCTACCACGCCGTTGCGATGGACATGCGCGGGTATGGGGGGACCAGCAAGCCTGCCGAAATCTCGGCGTACTCACTCAGCGAACTGATCGGCGACGTGGTGGGCGTCGTGGCGGCGCTCGGTGAACAGCAGGCGGTCGTCGTCGGCCACGACTGGGGCGCGCCGGTCGCGTGGTACAGCGCGCTCATGCGTCCGGATGTTTTCCGCGCCGTCGCAGCGATGAGCGTGCCGTTCACGCCGCCGTTCGGTGCCATGCCCGAGGGCGTGACGATCAGCGACGTGTCGCGCATGGTCGCGGGCGATCGCAACTACTACCGCCTCTACTTTCAGGAACCCGGCCTGGCGGAAGCGGAGCTCGAGGCCGACGTTCGCCGCAGCGTCGTGGGTTTCCTCTACAGCGTGTCCGGTGACATTGTCACCGACGGGTTGGCGACCGAAGGTGCCGACGGCCACTTCCCTGCCGGCGAGACGTTGATCGAGCAGTTCGTCATGCCGGGACGTCTGCCGTCGTGGCTCACCGAAGCAGACGTCGACTTCTACGTCGGCGAGCTGTCTCGCTCGGGTTTCCGCGGCGGCCTGAACTGGTACCGCAACATCGACCGCCTGCCGTCGATCCTGGCGCCCTTCTTCGGCGCCACCATCCGCCAGCCGGCCTGCTACCTAGCAGGCCAGCACGATCTGATCGCCGGCAACACGCCGGAGGCACTCGACGGCATGCGCCAGGTGTTGCCCGATCTGCGCGAGTTCGAAGTCTTCGCAGGCGCCGGCCACTGGATCCAGCAAGAGCGCGCCGAACAGGTATCGGAGATCCTCGTGCGGTTCCTTCGATCCCTCGACTGACCGGCCCTCAAGCGCCGATCGGTGAAGCACGGCGTTGGTCGGGGCGATCTCGGACGAGCTGAACATATCGCTGCGCCCTTCAACGTCGCCGCACAGGTCGCGTAACGCTTCTGCCTGGCCTTGCTGGTTTAGCCCGAGACTTGCGGAAAAGCTGCACCCGATGGAATGGGTCGGGGCGCGACTGACCGCGAGCCGATGCGCCGATCTGAGCGCGTGGCCACGCAGGCACGCATCGCGAATCTGCGCCGCGCGTTCTGTGTCTCCTACGGGCACTTTTCAGGCGTTGCCCGTCGCCCGATGCACGTCTCGCTACGGCTGCTTCTGCCAGACGGACACGTGTGACGGGCTGTCGCCGGTGAATGGCGAGCGGTTCCAGTCTGCCCACCTGTTGGCCAACTTGAGGCCGGCCAACCTCGCCATCAGGTCGAGCTCGGAGGGCCAGACGTACCGCCATGGTGTCCGAACCTCATGCACACCGGACCCGTCGGCGACGAAATGGTGGGAGACGGCGTGCTGGGCGACGAGATCGTCGTAGCGGTCGTAGCCGACGTAGCCCGGCGCGTGGGCGTACACGATGGCGTCTTGACCCGGAACGAGACGGCGTAGGTCCGGTACCGCCATCTCGATCACGAAGCAGCCACCAGGCTCGAGATGGGCAGCAGCGTTCTCGAAGCAAGCGACCTGTCGATCCTGGGTTTCGACGTTGCCGATCGTGTTGAAGACGAGGTAGACGAGCCGGAACGCACCCCTCGACCGAGTCGTGGTCATGTCACCGAGCGTGACGGGGATGCCGTCACCGCCTGGCTTGGCTCGGAGCTGGGCCACCATGTCGGGTGACAACTCGATGCCGCTGACCGGTACGCCCCGAGCGGCGAGGGGCAGAGCGATCCGCCCAGTGCCGACAGCCATCTCGAGTGCGGCGCCCGTGCCAGCGAGCTCGGCCAGGAGATCAACGGTTGGTCCGAGTACGCCAGGCGAGCCCATGGCTCCGAGCGTGAGGTCGTAGCGGGCCGCGACCTCGCCGGCAAAGTGGTCGTTCAGCACGAACAGAGGCTGGCATCCCGCAGTTCTCCAAACAATCGAGTTTCAGCGCACACGCTTCAGGCCGCCGGAGCGACGAGGCTCCAATCGGTGACGACCTCCGGCACCCATTGAAAATGTTGATGAGCTGCGCCGCTGGCGCTGCGAGGATGACCGAATGCCGCTCGTCGTCGACTGTGTAATGATCGACTGTGTCGACCTTGACGCGATGACCGCGTTCTGGTGCCAAGCGCTCGATCTTGAACACGTGTGGACCGGACCCTCTGGGGGACATCTGCTTCTCGCGTCGGACGGATCCGGACGTCGGCTAGGACTGATGCCGTCCCAGAGCGAAAAGACCGCCCAGAACCGAGTTCACTTCGATCTCCGTCCAGACGACCAGCAAGCCGAAGTCCAACGACTCGAGAAACTCGGGCTCGGCGCATCGACATCGAACAAACTGACGTCACGTGGGTGGTCATGGCCGACCCGGAGGGCAACGAGTTCTGCGTGTTGCGCTCGATAGCCCAGAAGGAGAAGGACCGGTCTCGGCAGAGCCATTGATGTCGTCGACTCGCCCGAAGCACATGCCCGCTGCGTATCAGCGGCTCCCATCGCTGTGGTCCGGTGCCACCTACCCCCCGGGTATGGGCCGAGCCGATGCGCCGTTCGGTGCTACTTCCCGTCGTGTTCGGCTGCGTCGTTCTGATCGCCTGTTATGCGCTGTCGGTGTCGATTCCGGGGGTGTTGTCTGTCCGCCAGCGCTGCAGTCTCGGGACTCGTAGTCTGCGGAGATGAATGGCAATGAGACGCACGGGCTCGGATATCAGAGTGTTGACGAAGATCCGAACGTGTCAGTGCTCCTCGCCACGATGAACACCACGGCGGAACTCGACGCGATCCGCCGGCTGCGTCATTGGGAACGCAGTCAGCTCGCACTCAGCGGTGGTCTCCGGCTCCTTGATGTGGGTTGCGGTCTCGGCGAGGCAGCACTCGCCCTTGCAGAGGATCTTGGGATCCGGGGAGACGTCGTCGGTGTCGACCGCTCCGCGGAGATGGTGCGCGTCGCGCAGGCGAATGCACGCACCGCACGGTGCCGCGTCCGGTTTACTGTCGGCGATGCATGCGCGTTAGGCGAGTCTGATGATTCGTTCGATGTCGTGCGCTCCGAGCGCACCCTGCAGTGGCTCAACAATCCTGCTGCTGCCGTTGCCGACATGGCTCGAGTGGTTCGACCGCAAGGTCGTATCTCGCTCATCGACACCGACTGGTCAACCTTTGCGATCGACGTCGGCGACGACGTCCTCGCCGCACGGGTTCGAAACGCGATGCGCGACGAGAGAGGCCGACCGTCCAACATCGGACGGCGACTCCACGATCTCGTCCGCGACGTCGGCTTCGAACCAATCGCAGGCACCCAGGCCACGCAAACCTGGTCCTCTTGGAACCCCAACGACTCACCGGCACCCGATGGATGCTTCTCCATGCGAAGCCTCGCGGAAGATCTCGTTGCCAGGAATCAACTCGCGGCTGCGGACTGCGACCGATTCGTCACGACAATCCACGAGGCTGCCTTGCGGGACCAGTTCTCGATGACTCTCACGATGTACGCCGTCGTCGCTGCCGCCAACCCACCACACGGAACCTGAGACATTCCCAGCGGCAGGCCAGCGAGTCGATGGCGGCCGCCCACCACGGATCGGGTGCACCCCGATGCGCCGTTCGGGACGTGGTGGGCGACGGGTGGCATCGGCGTTCTGCGTTGAGCGTTCTGTGTGTGCTGGTGACGGCGCGGATGTGACCTCGGGATGCGCTCTGCCCCGGGTGCTCAGGCCAGGAGTGCCTGGGTGTCCTGCCAGACGCGACGCAGGACTTTGGCCGCAGGCTCGGCGCGGGCGAGGGCGGCGGACTGTCCGGCCCAAGCCTGCATGCGTTGGACGTCGGATTCCTTGTTGGCGGCCTCGCGCATCACCGAGGTCAGCCCCCGCTGTACCGGGTACGGGGCAGGCACGGGGGCACCCGGTGCGGTCGCGGCGCGGAGGTAGTCGGTCGCGATGCTGCGCCCAGGGCGTCCACTGAAGACCCGGCTCACTGCGGTACCTTCCGGCGTCGTGACGGCGAGCGCGTCGGCCCACGCTGGGTGGAGCTTGGCCTCGGGGCAGCGCAGGAAACCGGTGCCGATCTGGGCGGCGCTGGCACCGAGCAGCAGGGCGGCGGCGACGCTGCGGCCATCGGCGATGCCTCCCGTCGCGACAACCGGAATTCGCACGGCGTCGACCACCGCTGGCACCAGGGCGAACAGCCCCACCATCTCGCGCTCGGCGCTGGCGGCGTCGAAGCTGCCGGTGGCCGCCGGCTTCCATGCCCTGGACCACCACGACATCGGCGCCCGCCGCCTCTGCCGAGCGTGCCTCGGCGAGGGTCGAGACATTGGCGAACCATGCGATGCGTTGCGCCTTGAGGCGAGATACCACCTCCGGTGGATACAGGCCCATCACAGACGACACGATCGGCGGATCGGCGTCCAACAGTGCGTTGCATTGCGCGGTGAAGTCCGCCGGCACGTTGTCGCCGGCGGTGCTCGGCACCTGTGGGCCCCACTGAGCGAGGAAGCGGCGGACTTGGTCCTCGCGGGCGGTATCGCGCACGGGTGCGGGGTCCGGCATCCAGAGGTTGAGCTGGAACGGGCAGCCGCTTGCGGCGCGAACTTCGGCGGCCCAGTCGACGATGGCTCGCGGCTGCATCAGGAGCGCGCCGCACGCGCCGAGGCCGCCGGCGTTCATCACCGCGATCGACAGTGACGGCGGACTGACGCCCGCCATGGGTGCGAGCAGGATCGGCACGCGCAGGCCGAAGCGGTCGCAAAACGCCTGGGCTCGCGAGAGGGCAGGATGCGGCTTGGTGATAGAGCGAGCGTAATCCCCGGACGGCGGTCAGCGAACGTCGGGTTCAGGCTGTTCCAGCGCTTGCGGCGAAACGCGGACCGCACACCGGGCCCCGTGATCAGAGCCGATGCGCCGTTATGCGCTCGTTCGAGGTGGTCTGCGCGGCGTCGTTCTGCGCCGTCATTCTGTGTCACCTACCGGCACCTATGGGCTAGGGAATACGGCAGAACCCGCCGGCAGTATGTGGCGTGCGCGACCCGCTGCCGCAGCACCAATGTCGCGGTGGACGGCCATGTCGGTGACCGCTGTTGGTTGGGGGCCGCTCGACCGCAACCTGCTCGTGCTCGAGCAGGTCAAGGCAGCCTGGATCGATGCTGTCTACGGAGCGATTATTCTCCTAGCGCTCGCCCTCTCGCGTGTCTCGAGCGGAGAGCAGGAATAGCAAATGTCGAGCCAGCCGTCACGCCTCCAGCGTTTCGCCACCGTCGTCAGACTCCGTCCGGAGCACCGTGAGGAGTATCTCAAGCTTCACGCCGAGGTGTGGCCTGAGGTCACCGCAGCGATCACCGCGGCGCACATCAGCAACTACTCGATCTTCCTGCATGAAGATTTGCTCATCGGCTACTGCGAATACCTGGGTGACGATTACGCCGCCGACATGGCAACCATGGCAGCGGATCCTGCGACCCGGCGATGGTGGGCACTCACGGATCCGTGCCAAGGACGTATTGACGGCACGCCCGACGGCGAGCAATGGGCGCCGGCCCCCGAAGTCTGGCACCATGACTGATCCATCTGAGTTGCCGTCCCTGCATCCGTCCACAATCCCAATCGAGTCGAAAGGAATCAACCGTATGGAAGCCGTCGAAGCGAACGCTGCCGGTCGCGTCGACGCCCATCACCACATCTTCGAACAGGCGCGCACTCCCCAAACCTGGCTCGACGAAAGGATGGATGCGATCAACGGCGACTTCGGCATCGTTGAGCTGCACCCGGAAACAACAAGAGCTGGGATAGCACAGACCGTGCTCGTCCAGACGGCCGCGAAAGTCAGGGAAACCGAACACCTTCTGGATATTGCAGCGCGAGAGAAACTGATCGCCGGGGTTGTCGGATGGGCAGACCTAGAAGACCCAGCGCTTGATGCGACGATCGCGTCGTATCGCGATCAACCCGGTGGCGAACACCTCGTTGGTCTACGTTTCGCCGTCCAGGACGAGGCCGATCCAGCCTTCCTGGATCGGCCGTCGGTTCGGCGCGGCCTCGCCACGGTGTCCGATGCCGGTCTCGCGTTCGACCTGCTGATCACGCGGCCACATTGGGATGCCGCTGTCCGTGTGGTCAGGGATCTCCCCTCGTTGCAATTCGTACTCGACCACTTGGGAAAGCCGACGCTCGCGAAGGGCGCGGACATCAGTCACTGGGCAACCCTCATGCTCAACCTCGCCAAGCATGACAACGTTTCGGCCAAGTTGTCAGGCCTTGTGACCGAGGCATCCTGGAGGACTTGGACACCCGACGACCTGCGGCCGGCCGTGGAAGTTGTACTGCAAGCCTTCGGACCGAACAGGTTGATGTTCGGCTCCGACTGGCCCGTGTGCCTTCTGGCCAGTGATTACCAGCGTTGGGTCGCGACCGCGGAGGAACTCCTCGCTGGAACATCTCCAGCCGACGGCTTAGCGATCTTCGGTGGCACAGCACGTCGCGTCTACGGATTCAGGCCCAAGTGAAAAACAACCCCATTCGATCCACCGGGGTCAACGTCACTGAACTCACATTCGGTGGGGGTGCCCTCGGAAACCTGTACACGCCGATCACCGATGAGGAGGCCGAAGCGGCTGTCGAAGCAGCGTGGACTGCGGGGATCAGATCTTTTGACACCGCACCGCATTACGGACTCGGGCTTTCGGAGCGCCGCATGGGCAAGGCGCTCTCTGGGCGCCCGCGGAATGACTTCGTAATTTCGACAAAAGTTGGTCGCCTCCTCGTTCCCAACGACGAACCGAAGGGTTTGGACCCTTACTTCGTCGTGCCCGCGACGCACCGCAGATTGTGGGACTTTACGGGCGATGGGGTTCGCCGCTCCGTCGACGACAGTCTCGAGCGACTCGGCCTCGACCGCATCGACATTCTCTACCTTCACGATCCCGACGATCATTGGTCCGACGCTGTTGGATCAGCGTTCCCAGCTCTCGCCGAGATGCGCGCCCAAGGGATGGTCGGGGCGATCGGCGTCGGCATGAACCAAGGCGAGATGTTGGCCAAGTTCGTGTGCGAAACCGACGTCGACATCGTCATGCTCGCCGGCCGTTACACGCTGCTCGATCAGAGTGCGCTCAACGACGTCTTACCACTGTGCGCAGAGCGGGGTGTCGCCGTGCTCAACGTCGGCGTTTTCAATTCCGGGTTGCTCGCTACCCAGAATCCACAGCCTGGAATGCACTACGACTATACGGATGCGCCCGCACACCTGATCGCCCGGGCCCGCGCGATTGCAACCATCTGTGAGCGCTACGGAAGCTCGCTTCCAGCAGCGGCGCTCCAGTTCGGCCGGTCGCACCCAGCGGTTGCCAGCACTGGTTTCGGGGCCGGCACGGCGAACCAAGTACACCGGAACTGTTCCCTCTTCGACGCCGAAGTTCCACCAGATCTATGGAACGCGCTGGCCGCTGACGGGTTGTTGGTGCCGCCGATTGGCCGAGATGACGGCATTGGCTAAAAGCGGCCACCGCTGCGGTCGCTGCATGCAGAACAGCAGCCAGATTTTCTACCACCCAAACCTATCTCGACGACCGGCCCGCCGCCGATTCGCTCGCTAGTGAAAGGCCCTAAGTTGAACGTCCAAGAAACTGATCTCAGCCATCGATTCGCGCACGCCAAGCTCGAGCGAACAGTTCTCGTTGATGATGTCTACGAGGCGATCAAATCGTGCGTCATGGACCACGTCATCGCGCCAGGCGAACGCGTCAACATCGGACGGTTCGCGAGAGAGTTGGCGGTGTCGCCAAGCCCGGTGCGCGAAGCGCTCGCCCGCCTTGAGGCTGAGCACCTCGTCGTCAAGGAACCCATGAAGGGTTACACGTCCACGAAGCTGCTGAATCGGGCCGAAACGATTGAGCTGTTCGAATTGCGCATGCTGATCGAACCGTGGGCGGCGGCCAGGGCTGCCCGATCGCTCAGCCCTGAGGGTCGCGCTGCCCTGGTCGCAGAACTCGATGGCACGACCGATGCCCCACTCAGCACGCAATACGGCGACTACCGCGGCCTCACCTCACACGACGAGCGATTTCACGGGTTGGTGGCACTGGCTGCCAACAACAAGCGCGTCGTCCAGGTCCTCGACGGCCTACACATTCATCTCCATCTCTTTCGGATGAGCTACCGGCAACAAGTCGGCGTCAGCACAATCGAGGAACATCAAGCGATCGGTGCCGCGCTCGTCGCCGGCGATCCGGAGGCTGCCGGGGCCGCGATGCGAGCGCACCTCGAAGCAACTCTCGCGCGCTTGCTACCCGACTTCGACGACGACGGCAACTTCATTGCCCCTCAAGCAACAGGCGGCAATGTTGTGCGTCGGGATCGCCCATGAGAATTGCCCGAGTTGGACAACCGGGGCTCGAACGTCCCGTCGCCATCAGCGATGACGGCACCGCGTACGACCTCGCAAGAATCACCGACGATATCGATGGCTCGTTCTTGACAGAGGACGGAATTAATCGCGTCCGCGATGCCCTGTCGACGAACCAGCTCCCACTGTTCTCGCTCGCCGGCCAGAGGTTCGGTAGCCCGGTAGCCCGGCCAGGCATGCTGATGTGTATTGGCCTGAACTACCGGCAGCACGCTGTTGAGACGGCCGCTGAGATTCCGGCCGAGCCGATTTTATTCATGAAGGCGACTCGATGCGTGGTCGGACCGAACGACACCGTGCTTGTGCCTCGAACGTCCGAAAAAACCGATTGGGAGGTCGAACTCGCGGTCGTTATCGGCGCCACCGCCCATTACCTCGACTCGCCAGACGATGCACAAGCTCACATCGCTGGCTACGCAATTTCGAACGACGTGAGCGAGCGCGCGTTCCAACTCGAACGGGGAGGGCAATGGGTAAAGGGCAAGTCGTGTGACACGTTCAACCCGCTCGGACCGTTTCTGGTGCCAGCGTCCGATGTCGACCCGCAGAATCTCGAGATGAGACTTTGGGTCAACGGCGAGCTGCGTCAATCGTCCAACACGTCGGACATGATCTTCGATGTCAACTTCCTCGTCTGGTATGTCAGCCAATTCATGGTGCTCGAACCAGGCGACATCATCAACACCGGAACACCGTCAGGAGTAGCGCTCGGGCTGCCGGGCACTCCGTATCTCGTAGCCGGCGACAATGTTCGGCTGAGCATTGCCGGCCTCGGCGAGCAAGAACAAACGATTGGTGCAGCATGAGACCGTCCCCATCATCAAACATCATTGAACGGCTCGAGGTCGATGACGTCAGGTTCCCAACGTCGCTGGAGCAGCACGGATCCGATGCAATGAACCTCGACCCGGACTATTCGGCGGCCTACTTGACGCTGCACTGCAGCGACGGCTCCACCGGTACTGGGCTGGTGTTTACCATTGGGCGTGGCAATGACGTCCAGTGCGCCGCCATCGAAGCGCTCGCGCCGGTGGTGATTGGCACCAACGTGGTCGAGCTCGCTGCAGACCCTGGCCTGCTCTCGCGGACCCTGTTGAACGACAGTCACTTTCGCTGGCTCGGCCCCGAAAAGGGTGTCATCCACATGGCAATCGGCGCGGTCGTCAACGCCGGCTGGGATCTACTCGCCAGGCGAGCCGGACTTCCGATGTGGAAATTCCTTGGCGCGATGACCCCCGCACAGTTGGTGGCGTGCATCGATTTCCGCTACCTCACGGACGCGTTGATGCCAGATGAAGCTCTCGCCATATTCGAGGCGGCCCAAACGGGCAAATCAGATCGCATAGCGGAGCTCGAAACTGACGGCTACCGGGCATACACCACCACACCCGGTTGGCTGGGTTACACCGACGAGCAATTGGTAACCCTCAGTAAGCAGGCAGTCGTCGATGGCTTTCATCTGATCAAGCTGAAAGTCGGCAACAGCCTCGACGAAGACCGCCGGCGCGTCGCACTCGCCCGCGATGCCGTCGGGCCAGAGATCGCTCTGGCGATCGACGCGAACCAGCGATGGGACGTGACGACTGCGATCAACTGGGTGAATGCTCTCGCAGAGTTCGAGTTGGCCTGGATAGAGGAGCCCACCAGCCCCGACGACTTCGTTGCCCACGCCGCGATCGCGAGGGGGGTCAGTCCAGTTCCGGTCGCGACGGGCGAACAATGCCACAACCGGGTGATGTTTAAACAGCTGTTGCAGCTCGGCGGTGCTCAGATTGTGCAGATCGATGCTGCTCGCGTCGCCGGGATCAACGAGAACATCGCAATTCTGGCGCTTGCAGCCAAGTTCGGGGTTCGTGTTTGCCCACACGCAGGCGGAGTGGGGCTCTGCGAGATGGTCAGACACCTGGCGTTCTTCGACTATGTCGCGGTGTCGACATCGCTCGACGGTCGCATGATCGAATGGGTTGACCACCTCCATGAGCACTTCACCGACCCAGCAACGGTCAGCGACGGCCGCTACGTCGCTCCGCATCGCCCCGGATTCAGCGCCGAAATGAAGCCGGCGTCCGTCGCACAGTTCCGATTTCCCTATCGCACGCCGGAGACACCATGACCGACCAACCATTTTCCGGGCTCACTGCCGTCGTCACCGGTGGCGCCTCGGGTATTGGCTTGGCGACCGCCAAGATGCTTGCGTCCGGGGGAGCAAACGTGGCCGCCCTCGACCTCGCTCCACGCGTCGAGTCTCCACTTGTTGGAATTCAATGTGACGTCTCCGACGAAGAATCAGTGCAAGCAGCCATCGAAGCCGTCATCGATCGGTTTGGCCAACTCGATATCGTTGTCAACAACGCTGGCATCGGCGCTCAGGGCTCGGTCGCAGACAACGACGACATCGAATGGTCCAACGTGTTCAACGTGAATGTCTTCGGCATCGTCCGCGTGACCCGTGCTGCGCTCCGTCATCTCGAGCGGTCCGATCACGCCTCGATCGTCAACATAGGCTCGATCGCTGCGTGGGCGGGCCTCCCGCAACGTGCGTTGTATAGCGCCACAAAAGGTGCCGTCCATGCACTCACGCTTGCGATGGCAGCCGACCACGTCCACGACGGAATCCGCGTCAACGCTGTCGCGCCCGGCACTGCGGATACCCCGTGGATTGCCCGGCTGCTCGCCAAGGCCGACGACCCTGGAGCTGAACGGGCAGCGCTTGCGGCCCGACAGCCGATGGGTCGCCTCGTCACCGCCGAGGAGGTCGCGGCCGCAGTGTGCTACCTCGCAAACCCGCTCGCAGGCTCGACCACGGGCTCGATCCTCGCCGTTGACGGCGGAATGTACGGCCTCCGCCTCCGGCCGAACACGTAAAGACACTCAGATCTCTGCCATGTTGGAATCCTTGCGTTCGCTCGTTCAGCTCAAGTCGTTCGGATGGGACCGTATCGAACGCAGACTCTTGCGGTGCGGCAATATCGACGACGTCCGCCGGATCGCCAAACGCAATCTGCCTGGAGGCGTATTCGATTACATCGATGGCGGCGCCGAAGACGAGGTCTCTCTGGGTCGCAACACCTCAGCCTTCGTCGACATGAAACTTCATCCGAATGTGCTGCGCGACGTCGCGATCGTCGACACGTCGACCACGCTGTTCGGCGTCGAGCGTCAGACGCCAATTCTGCTCGCTCCGACAGGATTCACCCGCATCGCCAACCCAGAAGGCGAACTTGCCGTCGCACGCGCTGCTGCCAAATACGGCATGCCCTACGGGCTGTCAACGCTTGGCACTCGCGGCATCGAAGAACTCGCCGCAGTCGCCGCGGCACCGCTGTGGTTCCAGGTATACGTCTGGAAAGACCGCGGTGTCGTCAAGGAAATGCTTTCACGCGCCGAGCAGTCCGGGTACGAAGCAATCATCATCACCGTCGACACAGCCGTACTTGGACGGCGCGAACGAGACGTGCGCCGTGGCTTCACATTGCCACCAAAGATCGGGCTTGACACGCTTATCGACGGAGCGCTTCATCCCCGCTGGTCGATTGATCTTCTACGCAATGAACCCATCACCTTCGCCAACGTCGCCGGCATGACCGACATCGACGGGACGACCGCGATCGCGCTCAGCGACTACGTCAACGCTCAGTTCGACCAGGCGCTGTCATGGGAAAGCCTGGAGTGGATTCGCTCAGCGACCAATCTGAAGGTGGTGCTCAAAGGCATCCAACGCGTCGATGACGCACAACGCGCAATGAGTGAAGGCATCGACGCAATAGCCCTGTCCAACCACGGTGGCCGCCAGACCGACGGCACCCTCGCGCCCGTCCAACTGCTCCCCGACGTCGTCGACGCGGTAGGCGGCGGCATCGCGATTATCTGTGACGGTGGGGTACGGCGAGGCAGCGATGTGGTGAAGGCATGTGCGTTGGGGGCCGACGCTGTGATGGTCGGACGCCCCTATCTCTATGGTCTCGGCGCAGGCGGCGAACGCGGCGTCGAATGGGTCCTTGACCATCTCGTGTCGGGCATGAAACGAACGATGGCCCTGTGCGGTCGGAGCACCGTCCGCGACCTCACACGGGATCTCGTCACGTTCTGATGAGCGCGATCCACCTTCCGAGTCTGTGAACTGGAAGCAGTATGCGGTTGATCGTTATGGGTTACCGATCGCCCACCCGGCTGGCGTCCGCGAGGTTGTCCGATTCCTTGATCTGACAGGTGCGGCAATGTTGTCGCTTCAGCGTGTCGTAGACGAGATCGTGACATCCTCGTCGGCGGCTCGCTCCGCCCACGGAGCTGTGGGGTTCTTGGCTTGGAACTCTTGCCAGCTGCCGAGCGCAAGCGCCGTAGTGAAGTGAGGAAGTGAGGGGCGAGTTGGGTGCGCGCAAGACGTCACACGTCCAATATGAGTCTTGACTCATGATGAGGAAAGAGTCATACTTGTTCTGTGTGGGAGATCGAGGTCACCGATCAGTTTCGCCGAGTGGTGGTCGACGCTGACTGATGACCAACGAGAAGCCGTCACGGATCGAGTTGACGTTCTTGCAGAACGTGGCCCCGATCTTGGTCGGCCGATCGTCGACCGGATCCACTCGTCCAGACACCAATCGATGAAGGAACTGCGCGCCGCCAAGGGTGGTGCGCTGCGGGTGCTGTTCTGTTTCGACCTGCGACGGCAAGCGATCCTGCTGATCGGTGGCGACAAGACAGGTGCTTGGAATGAGTGGTACGAGTGGGCGGTCTCGCCCGCCGACGACCTGTACGACGAGTATCTCCACGAACTAGACGAGGAAGGATTGATCTCATGGCACGAACCAAATTCTCTGATCTCCGTGACGCGGTCGTCGCGAAGCCTGGCGCTTCCGAGCGGCTCGCCGCGTTGCGCGTCGAGACGCTCGAGGAGATCCGCCTCTACGAGCTTCGCCACGGCGAAGCAATCAGCCAGGTCGAGTTGGCCGGCCGTCTTGATGTGACCCAAGGAGCGATCTCCAAATTGGAGCACTCCGAGGACGTACGTGTCTCGACGCTGCGCCAATACCTGGAGGCACTCGGCGCACGTCTCGAACTCGTTGCGGTGTTCGACGACGACGCTCGCCGCGTCCTGGTGCACCTCGGCAAAGGCTCCGCAGCCTGACCTACCGTCACGCAGAATATGTACCATCCATGTACCAACACAACGGTAAACAGCGGTACACAGAGGGGAACAGCGGTCAATACGAAATGCGCTCTGACCAGGTGAAAAGCCTTCTACCAGGTACGCAGCGATCGTCCGGACGTGGTCTCATAACCCGAAGGTCGCAGGTTCAAATCCTGCCCCCGCCACTGAAGCACCAGGTCAGAAGCCCTTTCCGCTCAGCGGGGAGGGCCCCAGCCGTTTTG
>JAYTOM010000517.1:0-7158 GCA_043747765.1 Actinomycetota bacterium | reverse complement strand
CACACTCACCCGAGGTCGAACAGGTCGCGCACGGTCGCGGCATTGCGCTCGCCACTCGGCGTGCCCACGTCGTCTTTCAACCGAACGCTCGGAGTGTGCAAGAGCTTGGCGATGATGCCCTTCGTGACGGCTTCGACCGTGGCTCGCTGTTGCGGGTCGAGGCTGGACAGTCGGGCTGCGAAGCGGTCCAGTTCGGCGAGGCGGATCTCCTCACCGTGCTGGTGCAGCATCGCGACGAGCGGAGCGGCCTGGCGGGCGGTGACATCGACGATGAATCGTTCGACTTCTTCACCGACGATCACGCGGACGGATTCGGCTTCGACCGAGCGCTTCTCGATTCCCTTGGCGGCCCAGTCACGCAGGTCATCGAGATCCAACAGGGTGACGCCGGGCAGCTTGGCAACGGCGCTGTCGACATCGCGCGGGACGGCGATGTCGACGATGAGCAATGGCGTATCCACTTCGTCGCGGGCGATCGCGACCGTGTCGTGGTCGATCAGGACCGAGCCGGAGCCGGTGGAGGTCACCAACACATCGACCTTGCTGATCGCGCTCGGCAACTTTCCGAACGACACGACTCGGCCGCCGACGCGGTCAGCCAGTTGATGGGCGCGAGCTTCCGTGCGGTTCGTCACCGTGATGTCGCTCGCACCAGCGGACTTCAATGCGATCGCGACACCTTCGCCCATCTCGCCGGCCCCGACGACGAGCACCCGCCGACCTTGCAGCGTGCCGAGCTTCTCCTGAGCCATCTCGACAGCAGCATGGCTGACGCTGGCCGTGGAGCGGCTGATCGCCGTCTCGGTGCGGGCCCGCTTCCCTGTCTCGATCGCATGACGGAAGAGCAGGTTCAAGGTGGCCTTGGCACCACCCTCGGCCTGCGCCAGTTCCCAGGCACCACGCACTTGGCCAAGGATCTCGCTCTCGCCGAGGACGGCGGAATCCAGCCCGGCGGCGACTTCGAACAGGTGCGCAACAGCGGCTTCGTCGTGCTGGCTGTACAGATGCGGGTGGAGTTCGTCGGGCTGCAGACCGCTCAGCTCGCAGAAGAAATCGCGGATGTCGGCGTACGCGCCGTGAAAGCGCTCCGCGACGGCGTAGACCTCGGTCCGGTTGCACGTGCTGAGCAGGACGACCTCGCGGATGTTGATCCGGCTGCTCAGGCTGGAAATGGACTTCGGCAGTGACTCGACAGAAACGGCGACGCGCTCAAGCAGAGCCAGCGGACCCGTCCGATGATTCACGCCGATGACCACGATTGACACTGCGACGACCTTTCGTTGCGCCCCGAACCCTACGCGCTGGCCCCGCGACCGGAGTCGCCGGATGCAACAGCGTGCAGAGCCGAACCGGCCCGACGCTGCTCGTAGTAGCTCAAGATCTGTAGCTCGACCGCGAGGTCGACTTTACGAACACTGATACCCCGAGGTACTGCGAGAACAACCGGGGCGAAGTTGAGGATGCTGGTCACACCGGCGCGGACGAGGCGGTCGGCGGCATCCTGCGCTGCGGCGGGGGGCGTGGCGACGACGCCGATGCTGACCCGACGCGACTGCACGATCTGATTCAAGTCGTCGATGTGGCGGACGCGAACGCCACCGATGACGCTGCCGACCTTGCTCGGCTCGATGTCGACCACACCGGCCACCGGAAAGCCACGCTCGCCGAAGCCGCCGTAGCCGGCGAGCGCCTGGCCGAGGTTGCCCGCACCGACGATGACCACTGGCCAATCGTGCGTCAGCCCGAGCTCGCGGCGGATCTGGTAGACGAGAAACGCAACCTCGTAGCCAACCCCGCGCGTGCCGTATGTACCGAGGTACGAGAGGTCTTTGCGAACCTTGGCTGCGTTCACGCCAGCCAGTTCGGCGAGGCCCTCGCTGCTGATGCTCTCGACCTCCATTTCACCCTGCTCGACGAGGATCCGGAGATAGATGGGGAGACGGACAACCGTGGCATCAGGTATCCGGCGTCGCACTCGTTCAACTGGCATGCGACCCCCACGCTATGCAGTTGTGCACACGTTCACAAAGCGGGTGGGACATGTGACTGGAACAATCAGCGTGAGATGCGTCACGGGTAGCGTGAACCGGTGACCTTGAACGCGTCTCTTGCCGCAGCGGCGACACTCGTGGCGCTCGCATTCGGTCTGAGCACGCTCGATCGCTGGCAACGCCGACGCCGCGATCACGAGTTGGCGTGGACGATTTCGTTGGGGTTCTTCATGGTCGGCGGGCTTGCCCTGTGGTGGGCCGAATCGCATGGTTGGGGCACGGCGACGTTCCGCCTTTTCTTCCTCGCCGGCGCCGTCTTGAACGTGCCGTGGTTGGCGCTCGGCACGGTCTACCTGCTCGCCGGGCCGACATGGGGCAGCCGGGTGCGAACGTGGCTGATCGCGCTCAGCGGACTGGCCACCGGCATCATCTGCTTCTCGCCGACCCGGATTCCCGTCGGCGGAACCGATCTACCCCAGGGCAGCGAGATCTTCGGCGTCGCCCCCCGGATCATGGCCGCTGTTGGATCGGGCGTCCCGGCGCTGGTGATCATCGTCGGCGCACTCTGGTCGGCCTATCGGGTCGCTCGAGGTCGCGTCCCTGCCTTCGGAGTCGGGGCCCAGCGCACCGTGTCACTGCCGAAGCGGCTGGCCCTCGGCAACGTGCTCATCGCGGTCGGCACGCTCGTGCTCTCGGCCAGCGGCACGATCGCCGGCCGGCTCGGCAAGGACCGGGCCTTCGCCATCACCCTGCTGATCGGCGTGTCGATCCTGTTCGCCGGTTTCCTGGTGGCCAGTAGCGGCACGACCCGCCGGATTGCCGCCGTTGCCACCAGCGACACCCGGGCCGCCTGATACGGCGCGTCTATGTCAGTTCGCGACGAAGCAACTTGCCACTGACGTTACGCGGGAGTTGGTCGACAAAAAGGATCTTCGACGGACACTTGTAGCGGGCCAACTCCTCGAGGCAGTGATCGATCAATGCATCTTCGTCGAGATGCACATCGGGCAGCGCAACGACGAACGCTTTGACCGCCTCGCCGGTGTGCGGGTGGGGTACGCCGATCACGCCGACCTCGGCCACCCCCGGGTATTCCATCAACACGTCCTCGACCTCTTTCGGATAGACGTTGAATCCGCTGACGATGATCAGGTCCTTGGCCCGGTCGATCAGGTAGAGGTAGCCATCGTGGTCGGTGATCGCGATGTCACCGGTGCGTAGCCAACCGTCGGCCGTGAGCACTCGTTCCGTACTCTCCCGGTCGTGGAGGTACCCCTTGAACACGTTGGGTCCGCGCACCCAGATCTCGCCGGCATCACCCTCCAGCACGTCGTCGCCGCTCTCGTCGACGAGTCGCACGTCGATGCCGTCGAGCACCCGCCCGACCGAGCCGATCCGCACATCGATGCCGCGTGACGACGTGACAACAGGCGACGCCTCTGTCAACCCGTAACCCTCCTCGATCGACAGACCGAACAGTTCCTGCAGGCGCCGAATTGCATCCTCCGGCATCTTCGCCGCACCCGTGGACGCCGTTCGAACCGTCTGGAATGCGTCGAGTGGGGCGTCGACGAACTGCGAAAAAGCAACCCACATCGGAGGGGCGCCAGGGACCACGGTGACGGCTCGATCGCGAATGGTCTCCAACGCGGTCGATGGATCGAAGCGTTGGACCAGCACGACGGTGGCCCCGGCTGACATCGCGATGCCGAGGACGACGTTGAGACCGAAGATGTGGAACATCGGCAGAACCCCGTACACGACATCGTCGGGTCTGATCCCGTTGTCCGCAGCGTTGGCCTGTTCGATGTTGGCGAGCAGGTTGCCGTGGCTGAGCATCGCCGCTCGCGGTGAACCTGCCGTACCACTCGTGAAGATCAGGACGGCGATGTCGTCCGCGTCGACCTGCACGATCGGCGCAGGGTTGCTGTGGGCCAGATCGGCGAGCGGAACAGCGCCGATGAGTTCACCCTCGGCGACGATCACGTGGGCCAGGGTCGGGACGTTGATCAGTTCGACGTTGCGCCACGACGGCACCGCCGTTGGACCAATCACCGCCGCCCTGGCGCCGACCGCGACCAATTCACGCTCGATCTCGTGGGCCGGTGACGTCGGATTGAGCGGGACGGCGACGGCACCGATCCCGAGCACGGCGAGATAGGTGACGACGAAGTGCCGGTTGTTGCCGACCAGGAGAGCAACCGCATCGCCTTTGCCGAGCCCCAGCGCCGACAGACCACCGCGCGCCGAGGCGACCTGATCGCGCAGCGCTCCATAGGTGGTCTCGCGATTGCGACTGATCAGCGCGATTTTGTCGGCCGCGTGACCCTCGATGATGTTGGCAAGATTCACGACACGGCCCCCACGTTCCGGGGGCAGAGGCTAGCCCTTGCCCGCCACGACAGTGGGTCTCAGAGCCGGATCAAGGAGATGGTGCCGGCCACGAGGATCAGGACGAGCAGCAGAGCGAGGGCAAGCGTGGTGGCTGGACGCATGTCGCAGACGCTACCGCTTGATGCGAAGGTTGACGGGGCTGACCACGGGAGCCGACGGTGACAGGTTGTCGTCGGCAACCATTTCGAGCACGACCTGATCGTGGGGCCCGATCGCCAATTCTTCTGCAGCCGACCGCCGGTCGAGGGCCAACGCCAACATGCCGTAAGAATCGGTGATCAGTCCCAGGGCACCTGATCCCAGTTCGAAGAAACTGTCCGACCGCTTGGCCACCCTCGTCAGCGGCGCGCCGGATGTCTCGCCGACCGTGATCCGGATCATGTCACCGAACTCGGCAACCTCGTCCGGGCCGACGTTGAGCTGACAGTTTCCGAACCGGTCGATCCACAGCACCTCGGCGATCAGCGCGCCGTTCTCCTCGCGCGGCAGCGGGATGACGCCCGGCAGCAGCAGTTCCGGCTCGATCGGTTGACCCAGGTCGTACAGATCGACCCCGTTGCACAGATGTGCGGCCGCCGGGCCGAAGATGTCTCGGCCGGCGAAGGTGCCCCCAGGAGCATCGAGGTGATACTCGGTGTTGCTGAGCACGACGCAACGGCCGGCACCGCCGGCCATTGCGACGGCGGGCGCGAGCAATCCGTTGTCCGGTCCGACCAGCACACCATCACCGTCGGCGACCTCGATCGCGACGCAGCGCCGATCAGTTCCGACCGCGGGATCGACGACCGCGAGCACGATTCCCGATGGCACGTAGGAGATGCTGCGCGCCAGTGTCAGCGAGCCGGCGCGGATGTCGAACGGGGGCACCTCATGGGTCAGATCGATCACCGTCACGTGCGCGGCGATATCACGGATGACGCTCTTGACCACGCCGACGAACTCGTCGACCGTCCCGTAGTCCGTGAGAAAGGAAATGGTGTCGTACCGGCGCCCCATGCAGCCAAGCTAAAGCCGGGCGCTCGGCGTTCCTCACCAGGAAAACGACGAGGGCTGGTGTCAACCCCCCGATGACACCAGCCCCTGTCGGCGCAGCCCTTACGGGGCGCGACTCCCGCCCGTTCGCACAGGCGGAAACCATGAAAGGACCTCGGCTCCTCACAATAGACACAGTCGAGCCCGCGAGAAAAGAGTCACACCGATATTTTCTCGTCGGTCTTTGCAATCGACGGCATTCTGTGCTGGTCCAGTTCAGTTCGCGGGACGGCCCAGCTCTCGGCTTCGCTCCGCCGCCGCCATCACCGCCGACTGCAACGCAGCACGTACGGCATGGTCTTCGAGCACCTTCAGCCCTGCCGCCGTTGTTCCGCCGGGGGAGGTGACCTGGGCCCGCAGCCCGGCGGGATCTCCGCGTTGGCTGAGCATCTCCGCTGAACCGAGGAACAGCTGGGTGACCAGTGACTCCGACGTCGACCGGGCCAGTCCGGCCAGTACGCCGGCATCGATCAGTGCCTCGGCGATCAGGAACATGTACGCCGGTCCGCTGCCGGCCAGACCCGTCACGGCATCGAGCTGGTATTCCGGAACGATCTCGACGATTCCAACGGCGGCCAGAATGCTGGCTGCCCACTCGACATCGTCGGCTGTTGCGGCACTGCCTGGGCTGAGGCCCGCTGCTCCACGACCGACCAGCGCGGGAGTGTTGGGCATCGCCCGGATCACGGCGATTCCCCGACCGGTCGCCGCCTCGAGCGTCGCGATCGACACACCGGCGGCGATCGACACGATCCGAGTTGCTCCGCCAGCCACGGCAGCAGTTGCCGCTGCGGGAACAACGGGCGGTTTGACGGCGATGATGGCAGCGGTGCAGGGAGGCACCACGTCGGTGATCGTCACTCCGGGAAACTGCTCGACCAGCCGCTCACGCAACGGTGCAAGAACCTCCACGATGGCCAGGTCGGCAGCAGCGATCCACCCAGAACTGAGCAACCCGCCCGCCAATGCGGAGCCCATGTTCCCTCCACCGATCACAGCAAGAGTTCCGGAAGCGGTGTTCGTCGTCATGGTGGCTCAACCTATCCGTGGTGCCGGTGCGGATCTGACGACCTTCCCCGATCTCGATCCGCACCAGCACTGTACTGAGTGCTCCGAAACGGTAGAAACGGAAAACAAATCCGGAATTGTCACCCGGCGCCGGCGATCCGATCCGTCATCCGACGATCCGTCATCCGACGATCCGACTGCCTCGCAGGTCGACGATCTCGTCGGGCGTGAAACCCAGTTCGCCGAGCAACTCATCGGTGTGCTGGCCGAGGGTCGGCGACGCCCCGCCGAGGGTGGCCGGCGTGCCGGAGAACTGAGCCGGATGCCTCGGCTGGCGCATTCTTCCGGCTGTCGGATGGACCGAATCCTCGAGCATGCCGATGGCGTCGACATGCGGATCGGACGACAACCCGGCCGGTGACACCACTTCGCCGAACGGTGAGTTGAATTCGGTGAATTGCGAGCGCGCCTCAGCCATGTCCATCGTCTGTGCGTTGTCGTGGCAGCGACGCATGATGTCGGCCATCAGCTCGCGATTGTTCCGGCGATCGGAGATCTTGGCGACCCGCGGATCGTCGTAGCCGTCGACCCGCAACGCCTTGCACATCCCTGCAAAATCGGCGTCCGAGGTGGGTGTGCACACACCCCAACCGTCGATGAACCGGAACGGACGAACAGTGGACACAAAGCTCGACGGCATGCTGCCGTCGGAGTCCAACATCATCTCGTTACC
>JAYTOM010000516.1:0-8093 GCA_043747765.1 Actinomycetota bacterium | reverse complement strand
GCATCGGCGCTGCCAACGGGGTACAGCCGAACTTCATCAAGCCCGAAACCGGTCACCCAGCGTTCGACAAAGCGTGCCATCTGCTCGGGATCGAACTTCGTGTCGCGCCGGTTGATCCGCTGACGGCAACCGTCGATGTCGAAGCCGTTGCTGACCTGATCGACGAGAACACCATCGCGATGATGGGCTCTGCGTGCAACTACGGCTACGGCACGATCGATGACATCGCCGCGTTGGGGCAACTCGCGATTCAGCGTGGGATCGGCCTGCACGTCGACGGTTGCCTCGGTGGTTTCATCCTGCCGTTCGGCGAACAGCTCGGGTTTCCGATTCCACAATTCGACTTCCGCGTTCCCGGCGTCAGCACGATCTCAGCCGATACGCACAAGTACGGATACGGGTTGAAGGGCACATCGTTGCTGATGTTCCGCGACCGGGCTGTGCGCAACAGTCAGTACTTCTTCCAAACGTCGTGGTCCGGGGGCAAGTACTGCTCGCCCGGAATCGACGGTTCTCGTTCCAGCGGTCTGTTGGCCGCAACGTGGGCGGGAATGGTCACCATTGGTCGCGACGGGTATCTCCGGTACGCCAAGCAGATTTTCGACACGTCGTACGCGATGCAGCACGCGATTCGCACTCATCCCGAACTGCGCCTGATCGGCACACCCAGTTTCCTGTTCGCATTCACGTCTGACGAATTCGACATTTATCACGTCAACGATGCCCTGCGCGCCAGAGGCTGGCGGATGAACGGCCTGCAGTACCCGAACGGCATCCACATGGCGGTGACCAGACCGCAGACGCAACCCGGCGTCATCGAGGCGTGGAACACGGATCTGGCAGAGGCGGTGGCCTATGGACTCGCCAACAGGGACAGCGCGCCGAAGAGCAGCGCGATCTACGGCGGCGTGAGCGGCGGTTGGAGTGAGGAGGCCGACGACTTCATCCGGGCTGTCATGACCGACATGATGGACGGGCAGCAGGCCGTTCCTGGCTGAGCCGTCGGCGCGAGAATGCTCGCGTCGATGTCGGTCAGAAGCCCGAAACCGGTTGGGGCGTGTACGGCTCCTCGAGCGAACGGATCTCGTCGGCGGTCAGCACGATGTCGGTCGATGCGATCGCGTCCTCGAGATGTTGCGGCTTTGTTGCGCCGACGATGGGTGCAGTGACGGCCGGGTGATGGGCCACCCAGGCCAGAGCGATCTGCGCACGGGCCACCCCTCGCTGCGCGGCGATCGCCCCGACCCGTTCGATGATCTCCCGGTTCGCTGTGCTGTACAGGGTCTTGCCGAACTCGTCGGTCTCGCTGCGGCTCGTGCTCTCGTCGAAGTCGCGGGTGAGCAGACCTCGCGCCAGGGGGCTCCACGGGATGACGCCAACACCCTGGTCGAGACAGAGCGGCAACATCTCCCGCTCCTCCTCGCGGAACACGAGGTTGTAGTGGTTCTGCATCGAGACGAACTTCGTCCAACCGTTGGACTGCGCGATTTGTTGCGCTTTGGCGAACTGCCAGGCCCACATCGAAGACGCTCCGATGTACAGCGCCTTGCCGGCTTTGACCACGTCGTGCAGGGCCTCCATCGTCTCCTCGATCGTGGTCCGCTTGTCCCATCGGTGGATCTGGTAGAGGTCGATGTAGTCGGTTCCCAAACGGCGCAGGCTCTCGTCCACCTCGAACATGATTGCCTTGCGTGACAATCCTGCGCCGTTCGGCTTCCGTCGCATTGCACCGTGGACCTTGGTCGCCAGCACGATCTCGTCGCGTCGGGCGAAGTCGCCGAGGGCGCGACCAACGATCTCCTCGCTGGTGCCGTCCGAATAGACGTTCGCCGTATCGAAGAAGTTGATGCCTTCCTCGACAGCGCGCCTGATGAACGGCCGGCTGTGCTCCTCGTCCAACGTCCACAGGTGACTACCGCGATCGGCAATGCCGTAGCTCATGCAGCCGAGGCAGATCTTGGACACATCGAGGCCAGTGTTTCCGAGCTTGACGTACTTCATTCGCTCACTCTAGGGACCAACTTCGGCTCGGAGCCGGGCGGTTGGTCGGGGTGGACGAGTGGTCGCAGGCCGATCACTCGACAGCGATGTCGGGCGAAACATGGCGATTTGGTGCAACCTATTGCATGGTTCGTGACGTCCACGGGGTGTGAGCGCGTTGAACACTTCTCGGGCGTGGAGCATCCCAGCGCGTACCTTCGCACCGCAGTGGTGCGCAGGTGTGCTTCGTGGCACCGCACCAACAGCCGGAGCGCCGGGTTGCTGGCCAAGCTGTACACCGACTTGGCGGTCGCAGCGGACGACAGTGAGTTGTTCGACGTCTTGGCGACGCTTCCGTACGAACAGAGCGCTGCGCGCCCGGTGACGACGGCTTTGACCCCTTCGACATTTCCTTCCTCCTCGACGTTCTTGCCGACTCCTTCTCCTTCTCCTTGTCGTTCTCCTCATCGTTCTCCTTCGACCGACGTCGCACCAGGAGCATCGCTTCCGGTGACCGTCGTTCCGGGCACACCGTTGACGGAGCGCTGCGATAACACCGATCCGGGTATGTACGCCATCAGTGTGTCCCAGGCGAAAACGTGCCCGGACGGGACATCGGTGCTCGTGCGTGGCGTGATCCTTGCCGATGGTGCGAGGAATGGGTATTTGCGTGACTCGTCGTCAGCAGCGTCGTCGGCGACGTGCTCGGCCGAAGGTCTGACGGTCGTCGGTGGCAGCGCCACTGGAGCAGACGGAATCTATCGCGGCGTGATCTCCGGCAAGCGAGTGGTCATCGGCTTTTCCGCAACGCCCGGAACGCCGGTCGGGCCGCTGGTGCCGATTCCGACCATCCACAATTCATTCGATCCGCCCTGAGATTGCGCACTTGTGTAGTCCCCGTGAATCATAGAGTGAGCTGCACATCTGTTCTCACGTATTTCGTTTGGTGATGTTGTGATCGAACAGACGTTCGTCTATGTTGAAGGCATGAAATCAGCGCTCGGATCCCTGACGGTCAGTGTCAGCTCTGTGGTTGGGGTGGATGTCGCGGTTGTTCCGGTCGTGTGGTTGGGTCCGGGGATCTTGGCCTTGCAGGCCGAGATGGACCGTCTCCGGATCGTTCAGGCGCACTGGGTTCGCACTGCTGACGAGTACCGAATTTGGGAGGCGTCTGGTCACAGGGACATGGCGGCCTGGTTGGCGGCGAAGGGAAAGACGTCGAAGCGGACTGCGCGTGGTGTGACGGCGTTGGGTGCGGCATTGGCCAAACATGACGCGGTCGGCGACGCCGCGGACGCTGGTGACATCTCGGCTGAAGTCGCAGAAGTCGTCGCGGCGGTGTTGGACCGTGAGCACACTGGTGACGAAGCCGATCTGATGGCCGCCGTGAAAGGCGCCACCCCTGTTGATGCTCGCGCGGCGGCAGTACGGTTCATCGAACTCCACCAGCCCGACGGGCAGGCACCACTGTCGCGCGACGACGAGATACGCGCCCGCCGCTATCTGGCGTTCCCCGACAATTCTGATGGCACCCACAGTGTCGTCGGGAACCTTCCCGCCGCTGATGCGCGTACGGTCGAGACGGCGTTGGCGTCGATAGCGGGGAAACCGGGACCGGATGATCACCGCAGCTACGGGCAACGTCTCGCCGACGCGTTGGTCCAGTTGTGTGACGCCTATTCGCGTGGCGAAGTCAAAGGTGGTCGTTCGAACCTGCCGACACTGTTGGTCGTGATCGATGTCGACGACTTGAACGGGGCCACGGACGGGCCCGGGTACACCTCACGTGGTGACGTGATCTCTGCCGAGGCGGTGCGTCGTCTGGTCTGGAACGCGGACATCGCCCGGGTCGTGATGAACGGGTCGGTCCCATTGGATCTCGGTCGAACGGCCCGGTTGGCGAGCAAGGATCAATGGCGGGCACTCGCGGTCAGGGATGGCGGCTGCCGGATGGCCGATTGTCAGATCCCGGCCGAATGGTGTCAGGTCGATCACATCCGAGAGTGGGACGCCGAACACGGCCCGACCGATCTCGACCTCCTCGTGTTGTGGTGCACGTTCCATCACACGTTCCGGCACCGCAAAGACGTCACCCTGATCGGCGACGCCAACGACCTGTCGATCCGGTTACCGGACGGCGCGATCGTCCCGCTCCCACCACGTGGACCCACCCACCACCACAAACCACGTCCGCAACCAAAACCGCAAACGGGCTGTCAACCAGCCGGGACAGACCGACCCGGCGAACCCGGCGGACCCGGCGAACCCGGCGGACCAGCAGGGCAAGTCGACCTGTTCGGCCTCTTCGACGACCCCGCAGCCGCATGACGCCGCCCATTGTTCGGCCGGGCAATCCACCGGAGTCCATCGCTCAGCCGGGCGGTCCACCGAGCTTGCGTTCTTCCTCTGGATTTCCGGGAGTGCGAACGGGCCAGCTGGGGGTTGGGCCGTACGCTGGGCGGGTGCGAGCGCGACGGGTGCTGGTCATCGGAATCGGGGCTGGTGATCCGAGCCTGCTGACCATCCAAGCGGTGGCGGCGATTGCCGAGGTCGATGCATTCATCGTGGTCGACAAAGGCGAGGGTGCCCGTGATCTGGCGGCGATACGTGCCCATGTCCTCGAGCGTCACGCAACCCGCCGACCATTCCGAGAGGTGCACATCGCCGACACCCGTCGGCGCCCTGATGTGCCGTACACAGAAGCAGTCGCAACGTGGCACGCTGATCGTGTCGCCGCCTTCGAACGGTCGTTGATCGATGATGTCGCCGACGGTGAGTGCGCCGGCCTTCTCGTCTGGGGCGACCCGGCCCTGTACGACAGCACGCTGCGGATCATCGACCAGGTCAGCGCGCTCGGGACCTTGATGCTCGACGTCGAAGTGATTCCGGGGATCAGCAGCGTCCAGCTGCTGGCCGCCCGCCACCGGATCCCGCTGAACCGCATCGGTGAACCGGTACAGATCACCACTGGTCGTCGGCTGGCCGAGGGACTGCCAATCGGCGTGGCCGACGTGGTCGTCTTGCTCGATGCGAACAATTCATTCCTCACCGTGATCGACCAACCGTACGAGATCTTCTGGGGGGCCTACCTCGGTACGCCCGATGAGTTGCTGATTTCCGGGCCACTGGCGGATGTGGCCGACGAGATCGTCCGCGTTCGCGACGGCGCCCGCCAGCGCAAGGGTTGGATGTTCGACATCTATCTTCTGCGACGAATCGCCTGACGTCGAAGTCGGTCGGCGGTCACGAGCAGGACGATGACGACCACCGTGCTGTCCCTGCGCAGTCGGACGGCAGCGTCGATGTCCGCGACCTCTGCGGCACGACCGTCACCGAGCAGTCCCCGGTCCTCGACGTGTCCGTCGTAGGTGTTGACGCCGCCGAGGCGCACAGCGAGCGCAGCGGCGAATGCTGCCTCGACCACTCCGCCGTTGGGAGACGGATGCCGGGGGGCGTCTCGACGTACGGTGCGCACCACGGACTGGGCTGACGTCGGTCGGGCCACAATGACTGCCGCTGTGGTCAGTCGTGCCGGTATGTAGTTGACGACGTCGTCGACACGAGCAGTAGCCCATCCGAACCGTTCGTAACGCTCGTTTCTGTGACCGACCATGGCATCGAGGGTGTTGATCGCCCGGTGAGCCAACACGGCGGGTGCGCCGCCGACCGTCGCCCAGAACAGTGATGCGGTGACCGCGTCGACGCAGTTCTCTGCCACCGACTCGATCACGGCTCGGCTGATCTGGCTTGCATCGAGCTCCTCGGTCGATCGGCCGACCAACGATCTGACCCGCACACGAGCGGCATCGAGATCACCGGACTGGAGGTGGAGAGCGATCGACGACGCCTCGTCGTCCAGCATCGTGGCAGCCACGCAGGCCCAGGTTGCCAACGCTGTCGAAGCGTGCTTGCCGAGGAGCCGACGAAGTCCGAGGCCAACCGCGACGCAAGCAGTGACGCCGACCACCAGATGAATGAGGCCAGCAATCCGCCGGTCGCTGTACGTGCGGCGTTCGACCGCCTCCATCATCGAGCCGAAACGGGCGACCGGATGAAATCGCGCCCGTGGTTCGCCGAACAACCGGTCGAGACCGGCCCCCGCGACGGCACCGACGACGCTCACGCCCGCTGGGGCTGGGGCTGGGGCTGGGGCTGGGGCTGGGGCTGGAACTGCTGTGGGCGAGTCCGGTTTGCAACGACGCGGAACGCGTCGAGGACTTCATCCAGCTGATCCGGGCGGGGGAGCGCGACGCGATGCGTGTCGAGCAGTCCGAACGACGCGCAGTCACGCACGATCACGCCGACGCGCGCAAGCAAAGCGCGCAGCCCCGTGTGGCGGACGAGCAGCCAGTTGACATCGGTGTCGGCAACATCGAAATCGAGCGCAATCAGACCTGCCTTGAACTCGGCTCGGAGCGAACTGATCCGCGTCTTCCAATCGACGAGATCGGTCTGATCGACGAGAGTGGGCACGACGGCGAGAGCGAGCCCGTTGACCGCCCACTGTGGCTGTCGCACACGGATCCTTTCGGCACCGGCGAGATCTGGAGCGATGACGTATCCGAGTCGCAGACCCGGGCAGTTCCACAGCTTCGTCAACGAACCGAGGCGCCACGTCGCATCGTCACGGCGTGACCACGTTCCAGTTGCAAGTGGATAGAAAGCTTCGTCCCAGACCGCAGCGGCTTCGTCGTCCGACGCCAGACAGCCGACCGGATTCGATGGGTTCGAGCGCCATCTCGGCGCACCTGAATCGATCCGTTCGAGATGGCGTGCGTAGAGCGAGAACTCGGGGTCGACCACGTGGCCGACCGGGATCAGTCCGGCGACCAACGCAATTGCTTCGGCCCCTCCGTTGGTCAGCACCAATCGACGAGGGTCGACGCCGATCGCCGTGGCGAGTGCGAACGTCGCCGCAGCCGGATCGGGATAGCTGGTCAGGACCGGAGATCCGGCCCTACTCAGCACACTGCTGATCAAGGCGCCGACGTCGGGTGCGAACGGGTTCATGCTCGCGGACAGATCGATGACACGTGAGCCGTCGAGCCCGAGTGACTCAGCGATTCGGCGACCATCGCCACCGTGCGCGCCAGCGGGAGGAACGGTCGGAGCTGCGGTGGCGACAGCGACGGTCGCGTGCGCGGAACGGAGCGTCGGCGACAGCAGATCGGAATGATGTCCGGCAATCAACAGCGCGGCCGTTTCCGCGACGCGCGCACCGATTCCGATGGTTCGCGCTGTTGGGCCGGAGGCCGCGGTCAGTGCGTCATCGGTGATTCCGACGACACGTGCCCCGAGATGGACGCGAGCGTCGTCGCGGAATCGCTCGCGGGTGGCGACAGCAATGACATCGGTACGACCGCACCCGTTGGCGAGCAACGCCTCGTCGACGAGTGCAGCGACTTCGATCGACGTTGCCTTCGACGACATACCGACGCCGACCACGACGGCGCGGGTACCGGTTGTCCGGACAGTCGGGAGCTCGATCGTCACTTTCGACCCCAACACACGAACACAGGGTTGAGTGGTTCCAAGCGAACGCCCGCACCAGCCAGGCGAATGCAGCGGTCGACATGCAATTGCACCATCTGGCCGAGCAGCCCGAACCCGACGACCGCATGGTCCAGCACGACGAACGTCGCGACCAGCGTTCCACCCGGGCGGATACGGTTCCAGCAGGCACGGACGACGTCGATCCCGCCGCCTCCGACGAAGACTCGATCAGGATCGGGCAAACTGACGAGCGCCTGCGGAGCTTCATCGACGACGACGGTCACTCGAACTCCGGCCGCCGTTGCGTTGGCCGTGATGTTCTCTGCGTCTGCGGCGACGCGCTCGACGGCGAAGACATCCAAACCCGGAGCCATTGTGGCGGCCTCGACGCCGACCGAACCACTGCCCGCCCCGACATCCCACATCACACCCGAGCGGGGAAGCTGCAGCTTGCTCAGCGCCACGGCCCGGACCTCGGATTTGGTGATCATTCCCGTACGTCGTGCGAAACCGGTCTCGTCGCCGCCCCACGAGATCGTCGGTCCGGCGTCGATGTCGACACGACGGGCGTGATTTCGCGCGAGTGCCGACGTGCGGGTTGGTTCGGCAACCAGGATCAC
>JAYTOM010000515.1:0-8868 GCA_043747765.1 Actinomycetota bacterium | reverse complement strand
GGGTGGGCGACCGCAGAACCGTCGCGACGAGCATCGTGGTGATCTCCACATTGGCGGCGATGGTCGGCGTGATCACGTTGTTCATCATGCCCGTGCGCTCGCAGTTGGTGAACGTCCTGACCGATCTACCCGGAACCGTGCGCGATGCTGCGAAAGGCAGGGGACCGATCGGCAATCTCGTCAAGAAGTTGCACATCGAGAGTTACGTCCAGCACAACGAGGTCAAGCTGGCCAAAGCTGCAACGAAGCTCAACGATTACTCGGTGGAAACGGCGACCACGGCGATCAGCGTGGCTCTCGCGTTCATCACGATCACGCTCATCACCTTCTTGTTCTTGAGCCAGTCCGAAGCGTTGGGCCGAGCGGTGATGAACGTGATGCCGCACCGACGGCGGGCGTCGGTGAGACGCATTGCGGTCGAGGCCGCCGGTGCGGTCAGCGGCTATGTCATCGGCAATCTCTTGGTCAGCCTCGTTGCAGGCGTTGCAGCGTTCATCTGCCTCGTCTCGGTCCGTGTCCCGAGCCCGGTCGTGTTGGCGTTGTTCGTCGCCTTCGCTGATCTGATTCCACTGGTTGGTGCCACGCTCGGCGCCGCTGTCAGTGTTCTGGCCGCGTTCCTGTACTCGCCGACGGCCGGCCTGGTATCGCTGATCTTCTTCATCATCTACCAGCAGGTCGAGAACGGATTGATCTATCCGTGGATCATGGCTCGCAAGGTGAACGTCAACCCATTGGTCATCTTGCTCAGTGTTCTCGTCGGCGTGGAACTGTTCGGCATCGTCGGTGCGCTGCTGGCGGTGCCCGCCTCAGGGGCGCTGCAAGTGATCATCAAAGCGGTGCGTCAGGAGCACGGTCGAGAGCAGTTGGTGCTCCCGGACAACATCTCCGATCCTGTCGAGATGAAGACCAGATGATCGGCGACGCGGTCCGCCGGCGCTCGTGAACCGGCGGCTAGGGTCTTGTCGACGAGTGTTGCACACGACGATTCCGTCTCGTGTTCGAGCAGGAGCATTGGCGGCCGGATGATGGATGTCAAAGCTGAACAACTCGAAGTGAAGCACGACCTCGCCGCCCCCCGAGCATCGCGTCGGTTCGTGACCGGTGTGCTCCGTCGTTGGTCTGTTCCCGCCGACGTCGTCGATAGCGCGCAGTTGTTGGTGAGCGAACTCGTCTCGAACGCGGTGCTCCACGGTCGGGGACCGATCAGCGTCCTCGTTGCACCGACCGATGTCGCTCGGATGTTCCGGATCGAGGTTCGCAATTCAGGCATTCGGGAGCCGGTCATGCGCCATGCTGCGCCGCACGAACTTTCGGGTCGCGGTCTGCACATCGTGCACGAGTTGTCGCACGACTGGGGAACTGCAACGGACAACGGCGTGACGAGCGTGTGGTTCGAGATGCACGCCGATGCCTTCACCTGACGGAGCCGGGGCGGCGGAAGCTGTTGACGAGGCGGCCGAGGCTGTCAGCAACCGATTCGGTCGCGGGTTCGGGGCCGGCGTTGTCGGAGTGATCCTCGTCGTCGGGTTGATCACCAGCGCAGTTCTGTACGCGCAGGCCGGACGCATCGCCGACCGCCAAGAAGCCTCGTTGGCATTTCGCGCGACGAAAATCCTGCAGAGCTCGAGTGCTGCGCTGATCGCATCGGTCGGGGGAGCTTCGGCCATCGTCGATCCGGCGGGGACCGTCGACAAACAACGGTTCGACCGCTTTGCCATCGGAACCGTGAGTTCCACCCTGCTGCCGGTTCTCGCGTACGTGCAGACGGTCAGCGACTCCGATCGTCAGTCCTTCGAACGGACGATCGGCAAACCGATCACCGAAGTCGTCAACGGCAGTCTGGTGTCGGCGGCCGAGCGGAGCGCATACCTCGTTGTTCGCTACATGTATCCCGAGTCGGCAACATCGACCAGCGTGGTCGGGCTCGACCTTGCATCGGAGCCGACCCTCGCCTCGGCGGCTCAGGCCGCCGAGGACTCTGGTCAGGCGGTCTTCTCCGCGCCGATCACTTCCCAACCGAGCGGACAGTTGGGCTTCTTCGCGATCCAGCCTTTGTACGAACCCGGCCGACCGACCGACACGACCGCCGCTCGACGTGCGGCCTTTGCTGGCTTCGTGTCTTCGCTGGCACCCGCACAGACCATCCTGTCCGCTGTCCTCGGTCAGCTGCCGATCGGCGCCAAAGTGCTCATCTCGGACGGCGGCGTGCGACTCGCCGGCACCGATGCCATCCCACATCACGGACACAGCGTCACCGACCTCGAATCCGGCCGTCGTTGGACAGTCCACCTCGAGTATCGCGACACCGATCTGGCGACCGTGTGGCTGATGTTCATCGCCACGATCGTGCTGGCCGCAGCGGTGAGTCTTTTTCTCTGGCGGACGGTGCGCCAGACAGCGGAACTACGCGGAGCAGCGTGGAGCGTTCGCCATCTCGGCCAACTGAGTGAGAGATTGGCGATGGCCGAGACGCGAGCGGAGGCGATTCGGATCATCCTCGACTCGGCAGTCAGCACAGTCGGGGCGGGTTCGGCGGCCGTGGCGCTGAGGGGCCCGGACCCTGGCACGCTGCTGGTCGTCACGTCCAGCGATGGCTCGACGAACGCTTCGGCGAGCTCGATGCTGCTCAGCTCGCGACCATCACCGATCACCGATGCATGGAACACCAAGAACACGGTGTTCGTCAACGACGAAGCCGCCTTTCGCGGCCTGTATGCAGAGGACGAGCAGGATCGCGCGGCTCGGAATGTTGCGTCGATGGCGGCACTGCCGATGCGGCGGCCGGGCGGTGAGTTGTTCGGTGTTCTCGCCTGGCAGTGGCCGATCGCCAGCCGTTTCGGCGATGGCACGCGATCGACGCTGCAGGCAACGGCAGAGGTCTGCCAACAGAGCCTGTATCGCGCCGATCTGCATGAGCAGCAATGGAGTTCGGCGACGGCGCTGTCGACGCTCAGTCAGCGACTGGCCGTCGCCCGCAATGTCCGCCAGATCGCCGAGGCGCTTGTCGAAGTCGGACCGGAGGCCGGCGGTGCCGACTTCGTCGGCGTCGGTTTTCTCGACGAAGCGCAGACCAAGTTCGATCTCTTCCACCGTCGGTCGGGCGGTGGTCCGCAACATCTCGAGTTCGCAGTCAGTGCCGACGGAGCATTGATGGCCGTTCTTCGTCGAGGTCAGCCACTCGAGTTCCAGAACCGGTCGCAGCTCGATCGGTTCCCGGTTCTGGTGGAACTGCTCGGGACCGAAATGAAGCGGCTCGTCTGCATCCCCTTGATCGACTCGTCGAAGTTGCTGCGCGGCGTGATCGCGTTCATGTTCGCGGCTGGATCCCACGTGCTCGTCGATCCCGGTACCGAGCGTCGATCGACGATTGCCGAACTGACAGCCCAGACCGTGGAGCGGGCGATGCTGTACCTGCACGAACACGAACTCGTCGTCGATCTGCAGCGCCAGACCCTGGCTGATCTTCCTGACGTGGCGGGGCTACAGATCGCGGCGCGCTACCTCCCCTCGTCAGCGACGATCGGTCTCGGGGGAGATTGGTACGACGTGTACGTGCTCGGCGACGGTCGGGTCGGCATGGTGATCGGCGACGTCTCCGGTCACGGCATCGATGCGATCGCCGATATGACCGAGTTCCGGACGACCGTCTCCACGTTGTTGCGCACCAACCAGGAGTTGGGGACGATTGCCCAGATGTCGACGGCCTTGCTGAAAGCACAAGACACGACGGACGTGCGGTTCGCCACTGCTGGACTGATGGTCCTCGATCTCGGCGCGAAGACCCTGGCCTACGTGCGTGCCGGTCATCCACCGATGCTGGTCCGCGAACCCGGCGGGAACGTGGTCGTCCTCGAGCGCGGCGGCGGCGGTCCGATCGGCGTCACGGATGTCGACATCGCCGTGCAGACCGTCGCAGTCGAAAGTGGCTCGGTCATCGTTGCCTACACCGACGGCTTGATCGAGCGCCGCGACGAGCCGATCGACATCGGGCTCGACCGATTGCTTCGGGCACTCGGTGAATGCTCGTCGACCGACCTCTGGGGTGGCGCGGAAGCGATCGCCGACGTGCTCGTGGAGCAATGCCTCGGTGGTCGACAGACCGCAGATGACGCCGCTGTTCTCGTCGTGGTCGTGGAGTGAAACGAGCAACGGGTGCGAACGAGACGGACCCAACGCACAAGCTCGCCACGTATCAGCAGATGCGTGACTTCGGCTCGACGCCGGAGCCGTGCGGGACGGTGTTCGAATCGGCCGGGCCGCCGAGATTCGTCGTCCAGCGGCACCGCGCCACGCGGTTGCACTACGACCTGCGTCTCGAGATCGGCGGGGTGTTGGTCAGTTGGGCGGTACCGAAGGGGCCGAGCCTGGATCCCACTCGGCGCAACCTGGCCGTCAAGGTCGAGGATCATCCGTACGCATATGGCTGGTTCGAAGGAACGATAGGGAGCGGCTACGGCAAGGGCGACGTCATCGTCTGGGACGACGGGTGGTGGGAGCCCGACCCCGAGTATCCGGCGAGTGCCGATCCGGAAAAGGCGGTGGCCGCGGGCGAGTTGAAGTTCGTGTTGCACGGCAAGAAGCTGCGCGGCCGGTATGTCATCGTCAAGACGGCTGGGCGCGGGCGGGGTTCCGACGATCAGTGGCTGCTGATCCACAACAAAGACGCTGAGGCGGTCGCCGGATGGGATCCGGAGGATCATCCGCACTCGGTGCTCAGCAACCGCACGAATTCGGATGTCGTCGCGGGAACGCCGGGACGCTGGCTCGGTCCGACCAAACCGGAACTGAAGGCACTGGACGCGATTGTCGAGAAGGGCCAGTGGACCGTGGCCGCAGAGACGACACTGTTGACCAATCTCGACAAGGTGTTGATGCCCGGACGCAGCGGCGAGGCACCGATCACCAAGCGCGACATCGTCCGGTACTACGCCGAGATCGCGCCGTGGATGTCGCCGTACCTGTCCGGGCGGCCGGTGAACTTCAACCGCTTTCCGGACGGCATCGTCGGGGCCAAGAAGGGTTTCTGGCACAAGGCGGTGCCGGCCCACGCGCCGGACTTCATCCGGCGCTGGCCGAACCCCAGGGCGAACACCGGCGAAACGCGGGACTACATGTTGGTGGACGGTGCGAGAGCACTGGTATGGGCAGCGAACTTCGCCGCGATCGAAATGCATCCGTGGACATCGACCGCCGCCAATCCGGATCAACCGTCCTACGCATTGATCGACATCGATCCCGGGCCGTCGACCACCTGGGGCGAGACGTTGACGATTGCCCGGCTGTTTGGTGTTGCGATGGAACAACTGGATCTCGTCGCACGCCCCAAGGTCACCGGTCAGCGTGGAGTGCAGATCTGGATTCCGGTTCGCAGTGGCTACACGTTCCGCGACACGTCGGCCTTCGTCGAAGCGCTGTCTCGCACGGTCGGGCGCGTCGTGCCGGAACTGGTCAGTTGGAACTGGGTCAAGAGTGATCGCAAAGGTTTGGCTCGGCTGGACTACACCCAGAACGCCGTGAACAAGACGTTGGTTGCGCCGTACAGCCTGCGTCCGGCTGAGGGGGCGCCTGTCTCTGTGCCGCTCGAGTGGGACGAACTGGACGACCCGCGCCTGGCACCGAACCGCTGGACGATCCGCGATGTACTCAAACGGCTGGACAAGGTCGGCGATCCGTTCGTCGCCCTCGTCGGTGTCGAGCAGGACTTACCCGAACTCTGACGCTGGCACCTGTCGACCACGATGGTGCCGCGAACGACGAATGCAACATCCGGCGAGGATGCAAATGCCGATGAACTCGATGACCGAGCGCAGGTGGATCTCGCCCTCGTTCAGCAACCTGTCGACCTGATGTAGTGAGATGGCCCGGATTGCCACGAAGACGAGCAGCAGGCCGAGTGTCAGCACAGCCAATTGCCCCTCCCTCGTCACTCCTCGAATCCGACGGACGACGAGCATCGTCACGCTGAGACCGGCGATTGCGACCAGAGCGATGACGATGGCCTGGTAGCCGCGTCGGTGCCCGTACCACCCGGCGGCCCGTGCCTGAGCGCGGAGCGAGTCGAGGATCCAGCCCTCGGTGTTGAGCAGTTTGTTCAGACCGAGGACCAAGGTGCTGGCTGCTGTGAGGGCCCACGGGAAGACTTCAGAGGGGCCGGAACGGACGAGCGCGGCGCGTACGGCGAGTCCGCCGGTGACGAAGTAGGCGACGATGATGATCCAGTCGGCCGTTCCCAGGCGGCCTATACGAGCATGCCAGGCAACGAATTCGACGGCAGCGGGGAAGAGGCCTGGTCGCACGGTTCGAGTGTAGAAAGCTCGTACGGGCAACGTGCCTCGGGTCGGGCACCGATGTGGCACGCGGACCGGTTGACCTGACGGGTATTGTGAGGCAATGGCACGACCCGTGTGGACTGGCGCAATCTCGTTCGGAATGGTTTCGATACCCATCCGGCTGGTGCCGGCCGTTCACAAGAAAAGCATTTCGTTCAATCAGCTCGATGATCAGACGATGTCTCGCATCCGGTACCGCAAGGTGAGCGAGGCCACCGGCGAGGAGGTGCCGAGCGAGCACATCGTCAAAGCCTTCGACATGGGTGCAGAGAACTACATCCTGATCACCGACGACGATCTTGCTCCGCTGGCGCCGGCCAAGTCGAAAGAGATCAGCCTGGAGACGTTCGTCCCTGTCGACGACCTCGACCCGCTGATGTTCGATGCCTCGTACCTGATCATTCCCGACAAGACCCCCAAGCCCTACGCGTTGTTGGCAACGGCGATGGCCGGGTCGGGCCGCGTCGGCATCGGTCGCTTCGTGATGCGTCAGAAGGAATACCTCGCCGCTGTCCGCTCGGACGGTACCTATTTGACGCTGTCGACGTTGGTGTTCCCCGACGAATTGGTCGACATCGCAACGGTGGACGGGTTCGAGGCATTGGACGACGTCACCATCTCGGACAAGGAACTGCTGATGGCGAAGTCGTTGGTCGAAGCCCTCAGCGAGGACTTCCAACCGTCGGACTATCGCGACGAGTACCGGATCGCGGTCGAGGACATCATCGAACAGAAGGCCGCTGGCAAGACGCCCGTGTTCGAGGACGCACCGGCTGCACGAGCAACCGTCATCGATCTCGCCTCTGCCTTGGAAGCCAGTCTGCGTACCGCCAAGGAGGCACGCGCCCATCACCCCACGGCGACGGGCCACCAGGCTCTGAAGAGCGTCACGAACAAGAAGACGGCGATCTCGAAGAAGGCAACTGCGACCGCCGCAACGAAGAAGTCGAGGTCCAAAGCTGCGGCCCCGAAGGTGCGCAAGTCGGCATGAGCCGGCCAGATTTCAGGACGGCTCGCGCACGACCTGCAGCGGGTCCTTGTCGTCGCGTAGGCCGATGTACACCGGATGTCGTAGGTGACCTGCGTCGGTCCACTCGCCGAAGCTGATCTCTGCGACCAGCTCCGGACGCAGCCAGGTCGCTCGGCCGCGCGGCAGCTTGGGTTCCGGATCGAACGGACTCAGATCGGTATGCAACGAAGCGAACAAGCTCTGCAGTTGCTGCAGCGCGACCTCGGTGAAGCCGGTGCCGACAGCGCCGGAGAAGCCCAACTTTTTACCCTGGTGGACGCCGACGAGCAGCGAACCGAATGATGTCGAACGGTTGCCCTCACCGAGCAGGAAGCCGCCGATGACAACTTCTTGTTGATGACGATGCTTGACCTTGATCCACGACGGTGTGCGGCGACCGGGCAGATACGAGGAGTCGCTGCGCTTGGCGATCACTCCTTCGAAACCGTTCGCGCGTGTGGCCTCCATCAACGCCGCAGCGTCGTCGGTCACCGGCGTGATGGACAGAGGTGGAGTCGGGGCGATCCGGCTGACCAGGATGGCCCGACGTTCGTGCCACGGCTTGCTGCAGAGATCGGTGTCATCAATGCCGAGAATGTCGAACACGACGAAACCATGCGGGCGATCCGGTCGTCCGACGAGTTGAAACGAGTGGCGACCGTTGTCGTCGAGAGCGATCACCTCACCATCGAGGATGACGTCGGCCGAACAGGACGCACGCACCGCCTCGATCAGCCACGGCCATCGCTCCGTGCGGTCGAGACCGTTGGAACTGATCGCCTCGACATTTGCTCCACGTTTGCGCACGATGACCCGATGGCCATCCCATTTCGGCTCGTACATCCAGGCCGCACCAGACGGCAGTTTGGCGCTCGTGGCTTTCATCGGTGCGATCGGCCAGCTCAACGCGATGTGCTCACTCGTCCTCGACGTGGACGAACACCATCAGCGAACGTCCCGTCATCGGGATGGCGCTCGACGCATCGACGATGGTCGCGTCAGCAGCGCTGACCTCGCCGGTTCCGGTATCGAGGACGCAGCGCCAGTGCGCGCCCCACTTGTCGTCGGGAAGAACAAACTCGACATCGTCAGCATCGGCGTTCATCAACCAGAGCACGTTCACATCGGTGATCTGCTCGCCCCGTACGCTCTGCTCGATCGAGCCGCCACCGAGGAAGATCGTGACACTCTTGAGGCCTCCCTCCCCCCACTGTTCGTCGGTCATCTCGGCGGCATCGGATGTGAACCAGGCCAGATCGACGGTGCCCTCGCCGTGCAGCGATCGACCCTGGAAGAACTGGCGCCGGCGGAATGTCGGGTGCTCACGCCGCAGCGCGATCAGGCCGGTGACGAATGTCAGCAACTCATTGTCGACGTTTTCCCAGTCGTACCACGAGACCGGGTTGTCCTGGCAGTAGGCATTGTTGTTGCCGCCTTGGGTGCGGCCGATCTCGTCGCCCCCGAGCATCATCGGGACACCCTGCGACAGCATCAACGTGGACAGCATGTTGCGCTGTTGACGTGCCCGAA
>JAYTOM010000514.1:0-1617 GCA_043747765.1 Actinomycetota bacterium | reverse complement strand
GCGCGGCCGGACTGCGGTCGTTTCGGCTGGACGACCTTCGCCATTTCATGGCCACCCAGATGCTGCTCGCCAGGGTGCCGATCCCGATCGTGTCGCGTCGGCTCGCTCACCGCCGCGTCTCGACCACCGTCGACGTCTACGCGCACGTGACCCCAGCTGGCGATCTCTTCGCCGCCAACACACTCCACTGCGTCGTTGCTGGCCTGCCATCGCCCGGCGCACGCGCTACAGCCCGCTGACCTGGCGTCCCAGCGCGATCGCCAGCCCACAGTACGCGTCGACCGCGCCGAACCGCGGTGGCTCGAGTTCGCTCCCTCGGTCGCTGACAGCACGACAACCGTCCAGCATCGGCCGGGAGCTCGAATTCGCGCGAAGTACTCGCGCCGAGTCTCCAAGAGGCCTCGGGCGTGAACTGGACCTCAGACCCAACTCGGTGACTGACGCAATCTCAGATTCGCGTATCGCACCGAATCCCGCTGCCTCTCGTAACCTCTCTTGTCTTTTGCGACAAACTTACGACATATTCTATGACACACACACGACAAATGATCACAATGTCATTGGGATCAGGAGGAAAGCTATGCCTGCAGTTGTTGGCGTTCTGGACGAGGTGCTGGCCGACGAAGTCATCGACGCGGCCGACGTCGCCCGGGTCCTGGGTGCGACCTCGCGCAGTGTGGCCAGGTGGCAGGCGGCGGAAGTCAGCCCGCGGCGCGAGTCCGAGGAACGGCTGCTCGAGCTGAAAGCGGTCTTGGATCTTGCCCGTGACGTGATGCGCCCGGAGTCGGCCCGGCTCTGGTTTCGGAGTCCGAGCCGTGAGCTCGGCTACGACAAACCGCTCGATCTCATCGCCCGCGGTGACTACCGGAAAGTGATCGCTGCGCTGCTTGTGCTGGCCGAGGGCGTCACGGCCTGACCGTGGTCGATCTCGTCGTCGCGATCAGCACCGCGCAACGGCGGCCGTATTCGGGGATCTGCTACCGGCAGCAGTCCCCGAAGTACGACCCGCTCAGCGGCGAGGGCGCACGCACGCAAGGCGGCCGATTCAACCCGCCGAACAGCTTCGCCGTGCTCGACCTCTGCTCAACAGCAGGATGCGCTGCGGCCGAATTCATGCGCTTCGCGACCGACCACCCGATCGGCCCCGCCGGGTTCCTGCCACGATCGCTCTACAGGTACACGGTCGACTTCTCCAACGTCCTCGACCTCACCGATCCCGCGACCCTTGACCATCTCGATGTCGCCGCGGATCGGCTCGTCCAAGAGGACCGGACGTTAACGCATCAGATCGGTGAACTCGCCGCCAGCACCACCACGAACACCACATGACCGAGGCGAGGTTTCACAACGGGTTGGACGTTGAACCGAGTCGTGTCGGTTCCAGACGGGCGAACATTGCCCACCCGTTGCGCAGGCGCAAGCCCGGACTCTGGATGCAGAACGACTGTACCAATCAGGTAGCTCTGTGCGTACCAGTAGCCGGTCGACGTGACAGAGTCGGCGCTGTGGCGCATGATCTGACTCTGGTGCGATCAGTCGTCGCGGACCTGTTCGCGGCAGGGTTCGCAGTCACGGTGTTTGGCGGTTGGGCCGAGGAATTGCACGGCCTCGCCCCCC
>JAYTOM010000513.1:0-23890 GCA_043747765.1 Actinomycetota bacterium | reverse complement strand
GCTCGCAACAGGAGCTGCTTTGATCGCCGCATCGACGGGGGTGCTCGTCCCACTGGCAGGTTCATCCGCACAGGCTGCACCAACGTCACGAGGTCTGGGCGACGTCAAGCACATCGTCGTCATCTACGAGGAGAACCACAGCTTCGACAACCTGTTCGGGATGTGGCCGGGTGTGAACGGCCTCTCCAATGCCGATTTCCAGCACACCGTGCAGGTCGGCGTCGATGGCAAACCCCTCGCGTGTCTGCCTCAGAACGACGTCAACCTCACGTCACCCGCGCCACTGGCGACGCGTTGCACCGACTCGGCACTGCCGCTGGCCAACCAGCAGAGCGCGTTCGCGAACACGCCGTTCACGATCGACGACTACATCGCAGCCGCTGATCCCACCTGCCCGAAGCCGACCGCCCCGTTCATGGCCCACGGCTACCTCAAGGGCGACGCCAACGCGGTGGCCGGCGGCTGCACCGAGGACCTCGTGCATCGCTTTTACCAGGAGCAGTACCAGATCAACGGTGGCAAGCAGAACCGCTACACCGCTGGCAGCGATTCGATCGGCCTGACCCAAGGGCACTACGACACGACGCAGCTGCCGATCTACAAGTACCTGACGGGTCCGACTGCGCCGAAGTTCGTCGTCGCCGACAACTTCTTCCAGGCCGCGTTCGGTGGATCGTTCCTCAACCATCAGTGGTTGATCGCCGCGCAAACCCCGGTTTACGCGAATGCGGATCACTCGGGTACAGCGACCGATCTGCACTCGGTGATCGGCGCCGACGGCAGCCCCGCGAACTACCCACTGCACCCCACCGTTGGCCTGCAGGACGCGGCGTTGACCGTGGACAAGAACCCCGTCGGCACGTGTGCCTCGGCGGCCACGACGGCTTGCGGTGACTATGCGATCAACACGATCCAGCCGGCCAGCCCGCCGTTCTCGTCCCCGACTGCCGCGAAGTTGCCGCTGCTCACCTCGAGCAACATCGGTGACGAGCTGTCGGCCGCGAACGTCGACTGGGCCTGGTATTCGGGTGGGTGGAGCAACGCCAACGGCTACGGCGATCAGCCCGGCTACACCAACGGCGCCGGTCCGACCTGCAGTGATCCGAATGTGAAGTCCGGCTCGACGTGGCCGGTCTGCCCGGACGCGCTGTTCCAGTACCACCATCAGCCGTTCAACTACTTCGCCAACTACGCGTCCGGCACCGCAGCGCGCACGGCGCACCTCAAGGACGAGGCAGCGTTCCTCACCTCGGCCGCGAACGGCACGCTCAAGCCGGTCAGTTTCGTCAAGCCGGTCGGTGAGGAGAACGAGCACCCCGGCTACGCGAGTACGCCGAACGGCAGCAATCACCTCGTCAGTCTGATCAATGCGATTCAGAACGGCCCGCAGGGCAAGGACACGGCGATCGTCGTCACGTACGACGAGTTCGGTGGTCAGTGGGATCATGTCTCCCCGCCAACCGTTGCTGGAGTGTCCGACAAGTGGGGCCCTGGCACCCGTGTCCCGGCGCTGATCATCTCGCCGAAGCTGGCGACGACCGGTGTCGATCACACTCAATACGACACAACGTCGATCCTGGCCACGATCGAAGCCCGTTTCGGTCTCGCCCCGCTCAGCTCGCGTGATGCTGCGGTGAACAACTTCGCCGCCGACTTCGCCCAACTGCCCCAGGGCTCGTCGCAGTACTTCCCGGTGACGCCGACGCGCATCTTCGACACGCGGCCGACCAGCTTCGTCAACTACACCGCAGCCAAGCCGGCCAACGACAGTGACACCAGGGTCGCCGTGACCGGCAAAGCAGGTGTCCCCGCTGGTGCCTCTGCCGTGGTCGTCAACCTCACAGCCACCGACGCCGCCGGACCGGGATTCGTGCAAGCGTTCCCCACCGGCAACGGCAGTCCGGGAGCCTCTTCGAACCTGAACGCCGAACGCGTCGGCCAGACCATCGCCAACTCGGCGATCGTGCCGATCGGTACGGATGGCACGATCACATTGCACACCCAGCAATCGTCGCACCTGATCGTCGACGTGTCCGGTTACTACGTGCCGACGACGGAGTCGGTCGCCGACGGTCGGCTGGTGCCGGTGGCACCGACACGAGTGTTCGACACCCGCCCGACATCGCTCGTCAACTATTCGGGCGCCAAGCCTGGTCCAGCGTCGACCACCAAGGTCGTGATCGCCGGCAAGGCGGGAGTTCCTGCCACCGGTGTCGAAGCGGCCGTGTTGAACGTGACTGCGACCGATGCCACGGGTGCCGGCTTCGTTGAGGTGTCTCCTTCCGGTCAGCTGAGCGCTGGCGCGTCATCGAACCTCAACCCGGAAACGGCCGGACAGACGATCGCCAGCCAGGTCATCGTCCCCGTAGGTGCTGATGGTGCGGTCGAGATCTACACCCAGAGCGGCACCCACCTGATCGTCGATGTGTCGGGGTACATCACCAACAACACGGCGATGACGTCGTTCAGCGGTCTGTTCGTGCCGGTGTCGCCGGGACGTCTGTTGGACACGCGCTCGAGTAGCCGGGTTGGTTACACCGGCACGACGCCGGGTGCTGGTGCTCAGGTCAACGTCGGCATTGCCGGTCGGATCGGTCTGCCGACCACGGCGATCGGGGCGATCGCGGCCAACATCACGATCACCCAGGCAGCCGCCGCAGGCTTCATCCAGGCGGCCCCAGCAGGGTCGCTGACGCCTGGTTCCTCGTCGATCCTCAACGCCCAGGTTGCGGGTCAGACGATCCCCAACGCCGCCATCATCCCGGTTTCGGCGACCGGTTTCGACTTGTACACCCAGAGCGGAGGCGAGTTGCTGGCCGACGTTTCTGGTTGGTACACGCCGTGACCAAACCCTGATCTGCTGATATTGCTGCCACTGCCCCGTCACCCGTGAGGTGGCGGGGCAGTTCCGTTCTCGTGGACTAGCGAGGCTCGTCTCTCGTCGACGCTCACACCCGCCGGCCACGGCGCACTCGCGCATATGGAGACGGACTACGGGCCGTCGCGCCAGTGGTCGATGCGGCGGTTGTCGGGTTTGAAGCCGTGGTCGATACCCCACAGGACGGCTTGGGTGCGGCTCGATACACCGATCTTGCGGTAGGCCGAACGGATGTAGGACTTGATCGAGTTCTTGATCAAGAAGGTCAGCGCTGTGACGTCGTCGTTGCTCTTACCCTGAATGATGAGCGCGAGGATCTCGGACTCCCGGTTCGTCAAACCCTCGGCGCGTCCTGGCCAGTCGAGGCCGTTCGCCGGTCGCGCCTTGGCCGGCGCCGGGCTCACGACGGTTTCCCCTGCGTGGATGGCCAGCAGAGCATCCACAAGCGCACGGGCCGGAAGGGTCTTGGAGAGATAGCCACTCGCTCCTTTCTGTATGGCGGTTGCAACCAGGTCGGGATGGAAGTTCCACGTGTAGACCACGGCGCGTCGGGCACGGGGGTTCCGGATCAGGATGTTGATGTCGTCGCAGTCCGCCTCTGCCTGGGCGAACGTGTCGTACATGGCGATGTCGACCTCGTCGTGCAGGGATGCGTGTGCGTCGATCTCGGCGATCACGATCTGGTCGGTGTAACCATCGAACATGTGGGCCAGCCCGATCAGCACGACGTCGTAGTCGTCGATCAGCGCGACCCTGATCGGTATGGAGGACGAATCGTCGGCCAGGCCGCCATCATAAACACACCTAGGGGTGTAGACCACACCCCTTAAGGGTGCTTGAGTGAAAGGCCGATCGGCAGCCTTCCAGGCCTCGGGCATCATCGGGTCGATCCTCGGATCCATCGTCGCGCTGCTCGTCTACCGCGCTGTCGGTGGCCGCAGCCGCCCGCTCCATCTGAGCCGTCCTCATCCGGTGGCACCTGGCTCCCGTGCCGGGCGCCACCGAACGCTCCTCAGTGGCCACACGTGCCCGGACCCATCGGTGACGGACTGATGCATGGCAGTCGGACATGGGGCATGATGGGTGAGTCGTGACGTTCCGGGGGGAACGACGGACATCGTGTGTCAGGGGATGGGATGAACGAACGGAAGTGCGAATTCGAAGCACTCATCGGCGCGCAAGGTATCGCGTACCGATGCGGTGTCTGGGCCCGCTCGCGACGTTGCATCGCACTGAACGGTCGCAGTCTCGGCTCGATCGGCGTGGTTGTGTCGATCATCATGACGGTCACGGTCGGGTTGCCGCTGCTGATGTTCTCGAGCGAACAGGACCTTGTCCGGCTGTTCGGCGTCTGACGATGCGGTGACGTCCTCGTAGACCTCGACCCCGCAACGCGCTCCCTCGCCGGACGAACTCAGCCGGATTTGGCTGTGGTAGACGCCGTTGTTGCAGCGCCGCCCGTCGCGGTTCCAGCCCCTGCTGCGGTTCCGGCTCCCGTACCGACACCGCCTCCACCACCGCGTGCGGCGCCTTCGGTGATGGCGGTGGCCGTGATGTTGCCCGTTGCGGCATCGGTGGCGCCGATGACGGTGACTGTTGCACCGATTGCGTAGTCATTGGGGTCGGTTGTGGTCTTGCTGAACTTCATGATTGTGTCGCTGCTGACGGCCACCTTGATCGCGTTGCCCTGGGAGTCCTGGATGTAGATCGCGTGGTTCGGCGCGTCGACCAATACGACCGTCCCACGCGTGCCGCCTCCCGCACCCGCCGCCGCACCGCCCGTCGCGCCAGCGATCGCGGTGGTGCCGCCGGCTGCCGCTGCCGCTGCGTTACGTCCACCGCCGAACCCGCCGCGTGTGGATGCGGCTGTCGTTGTCGGCGTGTGGCGCTTTTGCATGTAGACGCCGCCGTAGAACCCGCCGGACACCGCGAGCAGGAAGGCCAGGCACACCGACAGTTTGTTGAACATCTTCGGCTTGCGGGCGGGCACTTCCGGGGTCTCGTAGTTGTCGGCGTCGATCTCGGTCTCGACGTTGGCCATCACTGCTGGAGCAGCTGCCGATGTTGCTTCAGCGGGCAATGTTGTTTCAGCGGGTACTTCGGAGTCTGGGGCCGGCCCGGGCTCGGTGCGGTCGTCGGTGACGTTGTGCATGGCGGTCGGTCCTTGCTATTCGTAGCGGAGTGCGTCGATGGGTCGCAGCGTCGCAGCCCGATTGGCAGGGTAGAGACCGAAGAAGAGACCGGTGATCACGGAAACCCCGAAGGCGAGGAACACGGAATAGAGCGCGACTGCCTGTTGGATTCCGACGATCTTGAATTGGCTTCCTGCGATGCCTGCAGCGACTCCGAGCAAACCTCTGAGCATCGAGACCATGACTGCCTCGATCAGGAATTGCGAGAGGATGTCACTTCGCTGCGCGCCGATCGCTCGGCGCACACCGATTTCGCGGGTCCGTTCGGTGACGGTGACAAGCATGATGTTCATGACGCCGATGCCCCCGACGATCAGCGAGATCGCAGCGACTGCACCGAGGAGAACCGTGAGCGTCTTGGCCGATTGTTCCTGGCTGCTCTGCAACGTGGCCTGATTGAGAACGGAGAACGGGGCAACCCCGCTCGTCGTCCGATGCAGTCCTGCCAGAATGGCGGTCACTTCGGTCTGCGCCGAGCCCGTGGCGTTGCGTGAGATGGCCTGCACCGTGATCGAGTTGAACGTCTGTGTGCCGGTGAGGTTGTCCTGTACCGCAATGTACGGAGCGACGACGATGTCGTCCTGGTCCTGCGTGCCGTTCGTGCCCTTGGGGCTGAACACGCCGACCACGGTCCAGGTGGAGTTCCCGAACTTGACCGGCTGTCCGATCACCGATGCAGCTGTGGTCCCTGGCCCGAACAGGTTGGTGACGACCGCCATGCCGAGGTCGATGACCTTGTCGCGGGACTGCACGTCGTCGGCGGTGATCGGCGAACCGGCACTGACGGGATAGCTGCGAACCGGCGTGAAGTCGGCGGTGGTTCCGAGGAACTGCGCTGCGGTGTACGTGTTGCCCTGGAACGCCCCGACGACCGCGTTCGCACTGACGATGGGCACGATTGCTTTGCAGCTCGGACAATTGCCCGGCGTCTGAAGGGTGCTGACGTCGGTGGCCGTGATCTGCACCGCACGTGATTGGGTGCCCGTGTTGCCGCCGCGGCCACCGAACCCGCGTGTCGCGACGACGTTGATCGTGTTCGCCCCGAGGCTTTGGAACTGCTTGTCGATGGCAAGACGAGAACCGGTACCGACTGCGACGAGGACGATGACCGAACCGACACCGATCATGATGCCGAGCATCGTCAGCGCGGACCGCAGCTTGTTCGACACGATTCCCTGCAACGCGATGCGGACACTTTCGAGGTTCATGATCCCGTCCCGACAATTGTCGGTTCTGGTCCGAGGACGAACAGCGGGGGTGGCGGGGGTTGTGGCGGGCGGCGGCGGTGCGAACAGCTTTGCCGGAGCGTTACGCGTGTCGGAGCTGATCTCGGCGTCGCGCAGGCGGACGACGCGGCCGGCGTGCGCGGCGACTTCGTCCTCGTGGGTGATGACGACGATGGTGCGTCCGTCGGCGTTGAGCGCGTCGAGAATGCCCATCACCTCTTGTGTCGATGTGGAGTCGACCCGATGCGGCGGTTGCGGATGCGCGACAACTGGTAGTCGTCGAGTGTTCGGACGTCGACGCCATCGAGGAGAAACCGACCTGTGGTGGCGATGTCGAGGCATCCAATGACATTCATCATCGTCGACTTGCCGCTTCCGGACGCGCCCATGATGGCAACGAACTCGCCTCGCTCGACCACCAGTGAGACACTGTTCAACGCTCGTACTTCGGTGTCACCTGCCCCGAAGACCTTTTCGATACGGTCGAGGATGAGGACAGGCCACGGCTTTTTTGTTGGGGGCCCGTCAACGGTGATCGGGTCGTGGAAGAGCGTCTCGACCATTGGGTCAGCCCCCGACCGGCAAGCCGGCCACGCCGCCTCCCCCGGTTGCGGTGCCGGTACCGGCACCTGTACCGCCTACCCCGCCCCGAGTGCTTGTTCCTCCACCGCTGATCGCAGTGCGGATCACGACGATGTCACCAGCATTCAAGCCGCTGGTGATTTCGACAGACGAGTCACCACGGAGACCGATCGTGATCGGAACCTGTGTTTCCTTGCCGGTCTTGGCTCGCACCGTGACCGTCGCCGTGGCGCCGCGTGTCGACACTGCAGAGGTCGGCAGGCTGACCACACCGTCGCGATGATCGGCGACAACTGATGCGGTTGCGGTCATGCCGGGCTTCACCGTCGGCGGCGTGGTGTCGAGCGTCAGCGTCGCCAAGTAGGTGACAACGTTCGATGACACTGTCGCCAGCGAATCGACTCCCGTGACCTTGGCCGTCGCAGTAACGTTGGCGAGGGCGCCGAAGGAAATTGAAGCGCCTTGTCCGATGACGAGTTTGGCTGCATCTGCCTCGGCGAAGCCGGCGCGGACCTGGAGTCCGGTCAGATCGACAATCGTCGCGAAGGCTGAGGACGACGACGAGGAGCCGCTGCCCGAAGCGGATGAGCTTGCGCTGCTACTCGCGCTCGAGGTGAGACCGACGGTCCCGTTGACCACCGTGCGGACAGCGGCCGCTGCGGCTGGCTGTCCTTGGCCGCTCCGGCCGCCCGGCTGCGCTTGGCCGAGACGAGAGAGTTGTAGGCCTGGGTGACAGCGTTCTTGGAGGAGGAGGTGGTGGCCTTGGCCTGTGAGCTGACCGCTTGAAGCAGCCGGTTCAGCGTCGCGACGTCGGTGCATTGGACGCCGTCGCCTGGTGTGTTCTTCGCTGTGCACGCATCCTGGTCCTGCTGATAGCGGAGCGCTGCCTGGTTCGTGTCCTCGCCAGGAGGCGCTTGCGGATCGGCGGTGACCTGTGCGGAGGTGTACGCGCTCCGGTCCTCGTCCAGGGTCTGGGAGTCGGTCGTGAGTTGGGCGGTAGCGCTGCTCAGATTGGACGAAGCGGTGTCGACCGCTGTCTGCAGATTTGCTGCATCCTGCCCGGCGCTGACCACTGCAGCGGAGGCGCTCGCCTTCGCTGCCTCGACCGCTGCGAGCGCCTGCTGATCGGAGACGGTCACCGCGGCCTGCTCAGCCGGCGCCAAGCCCGCGTTGACTTTGGCGATCGCGGCCTGGGTTGCGGTGAGGCCGTTTTGTGCCACTGTCAGAGCGGCCTGCTGCGCCGAATCATCGATCGTTGCGATCGGCTCGCCCGCCGTCACCACGTCACCCAGTTTGACCATGATCTTGGTGATCACACCGGCCTGTGTGAACGTCGCTGCGGCCTGCAGCGGTGCCATCACGTTGCCGGTTGCCGACACGGTCTGCAGCACGTTGCCGCTGGTGGCCGTTGCTGTGTTGGTCACGGTTCCCGTCGAGGCGGCCGACGTCCCGACCGTCGAGTACGCACCGAAGCCGACGATGACGACGGCGGCGGCGAGTGTCGTGTTGACGAGTCCCTTTCTGCCGATCATGACGTCACCCCGCGACCGTCGTTGTCGAGCCGCTGCCACCTGCAGCTCCGGCACCGCGCTTCGACAGCAGCACCTTGCACTTTGCATTCGCGCCGATGTAGGCAGCGCTGGTACGGTCGATCGTCGACAGAGGAACGGTCGGTGACGCCGAAGCCGGAGCGGTCGTCGGGCTCGATCCAGTCGCTGCGCCCGCAGCCGTTGTGGATGGCGGTGCCGGCAGCACGATCCCGTTGTCCTTCATGCACGCCACATACGCTGGATTGTTCAACCGGCCGCCTGCTCCGCCGCCGCCGCCGAAGCCGCCGGTCGGCAACTTGTCCTTGCAGATGGCCGCTGCGGCCGTGTACTTCGCCTGATCGACTCCAGTAGGTGCCGTCAGGCCACCAGGTCGGAAGCCGCCGCCGAACCCGCCGCCGCCGTTGCCGCCGCCAGTGCCGCCGCCAGTGCCGCCTCCAGTGCCAGGAGTGGCGCCGGCGTCGGTCGAAGCGGGTCCGGAACCTGGCGTGGCCCCTCCGTTCGATCGGGGTGTGCGTGCCGGCAACGTCACGCCGTTGGCTGCCATGCAGTCCGCGTACACCGTGTACGCCGCACCACGCGCCGAACTGCCGGTACCGGCTCCGCCGGCCGCGGTGTTCCCGCCGCTTCCTGGCGTCGCACCGCCGGTCCCGACTGATGCAGCAACAGCAGCGCTGGAATCTGTTGCGAGAGTGGTCGAGCTGGCAACGGAGGACGAGCTCCCGCACGCCGAAAGTCCGAAACCCGACAGAACAAGAGACACAATCAAGGCACGGCCAGTTCGCATTCGCACATGTTGGGCCGCGAAAGGCTGATGTGGCCCCTGAAAACGGTGTGAGTTCGGTAAGACCAGATCAAGCCGCCACCCGACGTCAGCGCCCTGTCAGACGCCGTCGACGAAACTGTCGCGGACGAACCCTGCCATCCCGGACGTCCGTGACACCCGCGCCGCCCGGATCCGGTCAGATGAGTGCGTGTGTGTCCAGGTCTGCGTAGGCCTTGGCAACACCCACTTCGCCGACCAATTGCAGTTGTTCGGCGGCGACGACGCGGACGTCGTGTACACCGAGGAAGCCCAGGATCGCGCGCAGGTATCCGGTGTTGAAGTCGACCGGGCTACCGATGACCGTTCCACCTGAGGCTGTCACGATCCAGGCCCGCTCGGCGTGCACAAGACCCTCCGGACCAGTCTCGGTGAATCGGAACGGCCGGCCGGCGCGACAGACCTGATCGACCCACGCCTTCATCTCGGCGGGAATACCGAAGTTGTAGACCGGTGCAACCAGAACGATCTCGGTTGCGGTCAACAGCTCGTCGACCAATTCATCCGAGTGTGCCAGAGCGCTGGGGTCAGCACCGGCGAACGCTGCGCCGACCCATTCGGCGGAGACAAATGGCAGCCCGCTCGAAACGTCGCGCCGAACCACTCGAGTGCCCGGCGTCGCCAGCCGGTTGACCAGTTCGTCGGCGAGCTTGCGACTCACGGAACCGATGTGGTCGGCTCCTGAGTCGATTCTGAGGATGGTACGTCGCCGTTCGTCGTCTGACATGGCCTTTGTCTCGGTGAGCGGTGGTGTCCACAACATTATGCACGCGCCCCCCGTTCGCTGCTGCTACGGATCCGTCGTCCGCACGGCGGCCGATCGGTATGGCGGAGGTCGAAGTTGAGTGCAACGCGCGTCTGTTGCATTCGTCGCGGTCCTGATCGCGGCGGCAGCGCCTGCCACACTCGCTCTGGCCGGCAACGACGTGACCCATACGTTCACGATCACCAATGTCGGCGGCGAGATCGTGCCAGCCTGCATCCGGTGAAGATCCTGCACCACAACCATCCGTCACCCTGCAGGACCAACTCTCCGATGGGTGGACGTGGGTCGGTCCGTTGCCTGCCGGTTGCATGGGCACCGGTATGGCCAACCTGTTCTGCACGTCCAGTTCGTCGCCGGTGAACGCTCCAGGCGGATGTACCGTCATCGTCGCCAAAACTCACATACCGGTAGATCAACCGGATGGTACATACAGCGATTACGCCAGCATCGACGTCGTCCTCGATCCGATCTGTCCGATCGGGAACGTCCTGAATTTCGGGCCCCGTACGACCCGCCCGGCTGCAACAGTGTGGACGGTGTCCCCGCCGAAGTCGCCGACAATGTCGCCTGCTTCGAGGATCTCGAAGTTTCCCAGCTGTCGGCCATCCGAGTCACGGGTGACCATCGGCGGCAGCAACCACGAACATCGGTACGGCATCGCGACAACCATCGCGAGAACCATCGTCGCGCCCTCACCAGTTCCGTCACCGGCACTGCCGGTAGCGACGCTTCCGACGGTCACTGCGCGCGATGAGCGTCGAACCCCCGGCAACGGGCACGAACAGCTCGTCTCCGCTGGCCGCTGCGATCAGCCTGCTGTCGATCAGCGCCCTCCTCGTGGCGCTTGCCAGACGCCGACGTCGAACGATCTGAGCACTCCGAGACAGAGGTCTCCCAGCCATCGGCGGGATCAGGTGTTCAAACTCCGCGAGTGGGCTCGAACCCCTCAGGATTGAGGGAATGCAGGCCTCATTTGAGGATCATCTGATGTTCGATGGCGCATGATGACGTTTCGCTACGACATCGTCGAAAAGGAATCCACACACATGAAGCAGTCCGCCCTCAGAAAAAGAGTCATCGGTTTCACCGTGTTGGGGCTCAGCGTCGTCGCTGTGCCCGCAGTCGCCATGGCCTCCTCGCCGTCCTCCAGCCCGACGGCGACAACCGTGAAGGCAACGACCACGACCACTCCTCCGAAGACGCCGCCGCCGACAACCGCCAAGGCCACGACCGCGACGATCGCACCCAAGGCGACCGCCCCCAAGGCGGCCAAGACGTACGAGGTCATCGCCGGTACATTCACCACGAGGGCGGCTGCGCAGAAGCGGTTGACAGCGATCAACAAGAACAAGAAGATCGCCGGCCTCACGATCGTCACGATCGGCAAAACCCACATCAAGTACCGCCTGGAAGAGACCGGCTTGACCAAAGCCAAAGCGATCGCCGCCGTGAAAGTACTGAAGACCGGCAAGTTCTTCGCCTACTACGTCGTCCACTGAGCCGATCGTCGGATCACGCAGGGTCGGCCGGCCCCACATCCCCAGCGAATGCAGTGATAGAGATGCTGCGGTGAACTGTTGATGCGGCCGATCCTCGTGGTCGATGATGAACCCGAACTGGCCGCTGCGTTGATGACTGCGTTGCGGCGTCACGGGTTCGAGTGCGAATGGACCACGACACTCGCCGGGGCTTTGGACGCGGCCCCGGCGGCGGAACTCGTCCTCCTCGATCTCGGGCTTCCCGATGGTGACGGATTGTCGATCTGTGCAGAACTGGGAAAGATCGTGCCGTTCATCGTGATCTCCGCTCGGGGCGACGAAGTCGACCGGATCGTGGCTCTCGAGTTGGGAGCCGATGACTATCTGTCCAAGCCGTTCTCCACCCGGGAACTGGTCGCCCGGTGTCGCGCTGTACTGCGTCGTTCCGGATCTGCACTCCGTTCGACGATTCATGCCTACGACATCGACATCGATCTGGACGCCTTCGAGGTTCGGCGCGATGACGTACCGATCGAACTGACCGGTAAGGAAATGGCGCTCCTGATCCTGCTTGCCCGCCACCACGGCGAGATGGTTCGCCGGACGACGATCGCCACGGAGGTCTGGGAGGCAGATCTCGGCTTCGTCCAGCGGACGATCGACGTACACGTCTCGTCGCTGCGCAGCAAGCTCGGCAATCCGCCAGGACTGCTCAGCTACATCGAAACCATCCGAGGCGTCGGGTACCGGTTGCGGAGGTGAAGACCCATCGCCTTCGTTGGCAACTCGCGCTGGCCCAGGCCACGCTGGCTTTGGGATTGCTCCTCGGTGGAACCGTGGTGCTCGCCAGCAACACCGACGACCTCCGCCGCGCCGAGGCAGCCGCTGGCGCGCAACGTGACGCCGCCGTCCTGGCCGCACAGGTCGGCCCACGACTGGCTGCCGGACGGGCGATCGACGCGATTTTGGCAACGTCGGCTTCGACGGAGCGCAAGGTCCAGGTGGTCGATCCGAACGGGCAGAGCCTCGGCGGCGACGACCTCATCACACTGCCACACATTTCGGACGCGGTCGATGAAGCGTTGAACGACATCAGCGCGACGCCTGACGAAAGGGGCATCGGGGATGGTGCCGCAGCAATCGGGATTCAACCGATCCTGGTCGATGACGAACTGGAAGGTGTAGTCGTCGTGACGGAGGTCGCGCCGGCCCGCAGAGGGTGGCGCGAGCTCTACGGGCTCGATCCGTGGGCAGCAGCCTTGCTTTGCGCTGTGGCCGCAGCGGCAGGTTGGTGGCTCGCTGGATTGATCACCAAGCCGCTCGCCAGGCTCACCGATCAGGCTCGTGGGCTGCTGCTGTCCGGCGCCTCGCCGCTCGCTCCATCGGCGCGGATCACCGAGGTGGCGGTGCTCGGAACGGCGATCGAACGGGTGGGGACGAAGTTCGCCCACGAGTCCTTCGTTCGCGAACAGATGGAGATCGACCTGCGACGCATCGCGCATGAGCTGCGAACCCCGCTGACCACGATCCGCCTGCGCCTCGATGAACTGTCCGACGCCGATGTCCATGCCAACGACAGCGAACTGTTGAACTCGGTCGGGGGCCAACTCGATCGCCTCGACCGGCTCGCCGGCCAGGTATCACAGCTTCGTCATCTCGGTCAGGAAATGGTCGACGTCGACGTCGGCAAGATGGCAACAGTTGTCATCGCCCGTCTTCGACCAGTGGCAGATTGGGGGCGAACGGAATTGCAGCTGTCGATGCGAGCCGACGTCCACATCCTCGCCGAGAGCGACGCGTTCGAAGACGCACTGTCCAACGTGATCGAGAATGCGATCAAGCATTCGCCCCGTGGGGGCCGTGTCCGGGTCGTGGTCGGTGTCCGCGAGGACGAAGCAGTGATCGAGATCGGCGACGTCGGCCCGGGTATCGCCCCGGGCCTGCGCGATCTGGTCATCCGGCCCGGCGTTCGGTTCACCGGATCGAATCGCGTCCCAGGCACGGGCCAGGGTTTGGCGATCGTCGCCGCTGCCATCGACCGGATCGGAGGAGCCCTGGAGCTGGAAGACGTCGTTCCCCACGGGACGCTCGTGCGGATGGTGTTGCCCCTCAGCGTTTGAAGCGGGCCGCTCTGAAGTAGAACTTCGAGTCGGGCACCTGGCTTTCGCGGCCGATCGTCGACCAACCCATGTCGAGCATCTTCAATCGAACGGCGACGAGGATCAGTTCGCGGAACTTCTTGCCCGAGGTTCGTGAAGTCATTGCTCCGGTCAGCGCCGAGTCGCCTTCGATCAGGCGGATCACTCCGGCCAGCGGTGGCCGATCGTGCTCCTCCGCGCTCACCATCCGTGCTTCGTTCTGCGGATCGTTGAGCAGATCGAGGAGTCGTTGCACCACCGCTGGATGCGTTGTCAACATCGGCAGATGAGCCGTAGCGGACTTGTCGGCCTTGAAGGTGGCAAGGTTCAGGGTCACCTGGAGAGTGTAATGATTCTCGGATGGACCGTCTGTCAGCTCTCGACCAGGCCGCGCGCGAGTTCTCGACTCGCGTCGAGGCAATGGACGACTCGCAATGGAACGCTCCGACGATCTGTACGGGATGGAGCGTGCAGACCCGTTCGACAGATCTGGGACTTCATCCTGCCCATCGCCCCGGTGACCGGTTCGCTGGGAATCTTCGGCGACGGCCCCAGTGGCAACGTGCCCGACACCGCCACGATGCAGACGAGGCTGATCGATCTGGTCGGTCGCCGGCCATGACCCGACGGCTGGCCGGCCCGTGTGTGCAACGCTGCTGACCATGAGCGATCTGCGACCCTCACAACATGGGCACGACCTGGGCCACGGGCATTACCTGGACGGTGAGCGACACCTGGAGAATGGGCACTACCTGGCACACAGCATCCAGGAGGTGAACGGCATTCGGATCCACTGCGTCGAGGCCGGCAACGGCCCGCTGGTCCTGCTGGTGCACGGGTTTCCGGAGTCGTGGTATTCGTATCGGCATCAGCTCCCGGCTCTGGCCGAGGCTGGCTATCGTGCGGTCGCGATCGATGTTCGAGGCTACGGGCGCTCGTCGAAACCGACGCCCATCGAGGCCTACCGGATGACGCAGAAGGTGCTCGACAACGTCGCTCTGGTGAAGGCGTTGGGCGAGCAGCAGGCGGTGATCGTCGGCCACGACTGGGGCGCCCCAATCGCGTGGAGCTCGGCGCTGATGCGTCCGGATGTTTTTCGCGCGGTGGCGGGCCTGTCGGTGCCGTATGCGGCACCTGGCGACCATCGCCCGACTGACGTCTTCCGGTTCATGGCCGGGGCAGAAGAGTTCTACATCGAGTACTTCCAGCAGCCCGGCCGAGCGGAGACCGAGATCGAGGCCGATGTCCGACGCTGGCTGACCGGTTTCTACTTCACCTTGTCCGGCGACACCCCGCCGCTGCAACCGGGCCAGCCGAGCGTGGCGATGATCGCGCCAGGGGCCAAGATGAGCGACCGCTTCGCCTATCCGGCGACGCTGCCGGCGTGGATGACGCAAGACGATCTGGACTTCTACGTCGAGGCCTTCGAGCAGAGCGGATTCACCGGGGGGCTGAGTCGTTATCGCAACGTCGATCGCGATTGGGAAGATCTGTCCGTCTTTCGCGGCAAGCCGATCGAGGTGCCGGCCCTGTTCATCGGCGGGGACCGCGACGGACCGACACTGTGGGGCATGTCATCGATCGAGAAGTTCTCGACCACGCTGCCGAGGTTGCACCGTTCGCTGATCCTTGCTGGCTGCGGGCACTGGACACAGCAGGAGCGGCCGGCAGAGGTGAACGAAGCGCTGATCGAGTTCCTGGCAACCCTGAACTGAGGATGTCAGCGACCGAGCAGGATGCCTGCTGCAGACGTGATCGCAGCGATGTGATCATCAACGGTGCTGAAGCCGAGACGCATCGTGTCGATGGTCAGGTGGCTGGCGCCGGCCGAGCGCCAGCGCTCGACCTGCTCGCTGAATTTGTCGTGGTCGTCGACGGACCAGCCGACCCGACCTTCCATGCCGATGGCCGATGGGTCGCGGCCGGCCTGGGTGGCAGCGGCGGCGATCACGTCGAGGGCAGCATCGAGATCCGGACCCGGCCGAACCTGCGGGAACCAACCGTCGGCGAGTTGTCCCATCCGCCTGTACGCCTTGGCGGACGAGCCACCGATCCAGATCGGAATTGATTGCTGGACAGGCCGCGGTGCCAGCCCGGCCCCGCGAATCTGTTCGTATGCGCCGTCGTGCGTCACCGATTCCTCGGTGAACAATCGGCGTAACAGGCCGATCTGTTCACTCATTCGCTTGCCGCGGTCGTTGAACGATTTGCCGAGCGAAACGTACTCGACTTCGTTCCAGCCGACCCCGACACCGAGTCGGAAATGACCGTTGGTGAGCAGGTCCACTTCGACGGCCTGCTTGGCGACCAGCGCCGTCTGGCGCTGGGGCAGGATGATCACACCAGTGACGAGTTCGACGGTCGTGAAGGCCGCCAGGAACCCGAACATCACGAAGGGTTCGTGGAACGTGGTTGCCAGGTTGTATGGGCCCTTCCAGTTCTCGTAGACGGTGGGATCGGCACCGACGACGTGATCGTAGGCGAGGATGTGCGCGAAGCCGAGGCCCTCGACTGCTTCGCCGTACGCCCGCAGGGCGCCACGATCTCCGCCGAGTTCCGTCTGCGGGAGGACGACGCCGATCTTCATCGTGCGCTCGCCACGGTTGCTGCAGTGCCGACCGTGCGCGGTACGGCGATCACGCCCGCTCGTGCGCCCTCGACGTAGCCGTTGGCTGCGGTCCACGTGATGGTGCCGTTGACGACGACGGAATCGATGCCGACCGATCGACGGATCCAGCGCGTCCCGTGCCCGGGGAAGTCGTCCGACGTGATCTCCGGACCGCGTCCGATCGTGGCTGGGTCGAAAACCACCACGTCTGCGGCGTATCCCTCGCGGAGGAACCCCCGACCCTCGAGGCCCCAGATGTTGCACACGTCCGAAGTGACCTTCTTGACAGCGTGCTCCAGTCGAAGAGCGCCGGTTTCACGAACGAACTGCGACATCAGGAACCCGATGTCGCCGTAGGTGGAGAACGAGCCGACATGCGCGCCGACATCGCTGGCCCCGACATGCACGTTCGGATGGGCGAGGAGCGCGCCGACTGCGACCGCATCGACGTGGCTGATGTTCGAGCGGATGAACCACGTGCCGAGGTCCTCCTCGACAGCGAGCGCTATCAGTGCTTCGGCCGGCGACGTACCCCGCTCGGCGGCCAGTTCGCTGACCGTGCGGCCGATGAGATGACGGTTCTTCTCGAGCGCGACATCGCGGATCACGATGGTTGCTGCGTTCATCGCGAACGCACTCGATGCGCTCAGGTTGTCGAGTGCCGCAACCATCGTCGAACGGGTCGCTGGATCGTTGAGTGCTGCGAGCTTTTCGGCCTTGGTCGGCAATGACAGCACCGGCCACCAGCCGGGAATGACGAGGAACATGATGCTGCGCTGATCGAGCGTCCAGCTGATGTCGATCGGTCGGGTCTGGACCTGCGGCCAGACCCGTGCACCCGCAGCAACTTCGCGCTCGACAGCCGCCATGATCGCATCCGTGGCGCCGGGTGCCCCAGAGTTGTGGAACAGCGGTGAAAGCGTGGTCGGAATGCCGAATCGGCGGGACAGATCACCGAGCATCTCGACACGAGACACCGTCAGATCGGCGTCGTAGAACTCGTGCACGATCTGCAACATTCTGCCGCGCTCGCCGAGGACCGCGCACAAGGCTTCCAATTCGCTGTGTTCGGCGAATCGGCACGGGACCGGCATGAAGTCTTCCTCGATGTCGACGAAGCTCGTCGAGAGACCAACCGCGCCGGCATCGAGGCAGGCTCGCAGCGCATCGGACATCGCTGCGACTTCTGTGGCCGTCGCAGGACGGCGAGAGTCGTCGCCCAGGACGAACAGGCGGAGCACGGAGTGGCCGACGAGTGGTGCGACGTTGAGCGCGAGATCGGACGCAAGCGTGTCCAGCAAGCCCTCGAACGACTCTCCCCAACGCCAGTCGACGCCGGTGTCGAACGCGGCCGCCGGCATTTCCTCGATCAGACGGAACATGCGTGAGAAGCGGTCGCGATGCTCGGCTCGAACGGGTGCCATGCTCAACGAGCAGTTGCCGGTGACGACGGTGGTGATGCCGTGTTCGATGGTGGGGAACACGAACGGGTCGAACAACAACTGCGCGTCGAGATGTGTATGTGGATCGACGAATCCGGGTGCGACGACCAGTCCGGTCGCGTCGATCACGCGTCGGCCGTCGGCGTCGGCCAGCGGCCGGCCGACGCTGACGATGCGGCCGTCCTCGATGCCGACGTCGCCGAGGTAGCCCGGCAGCCCGGATCCGTCGATGATCGTTCCGTTGCGAATGACGAGGTCCATGCGAGTACTCCCTGAAAATGGCTGGTTGCTGAGTTGGTTGTTGCTGAGTTGGTTGTTGCTGAGTTGGCTACTGCTGAAGAGGATCGCGAGCCTCGACGACGAGCATTGTCCATGGCTGACCGATGAGGTCGGCGAGACTCGATGCGCGCGCGATGTCCAGTGCCCGGTCGACCACCTCGTACGGCAGGCTCATGCTGCGTTCTGCGCCGTTCGGATACCGAACCGTGATAGCCGCCTCGGCCACGCCGTCGTGGCCCGCTGCGACGGTTGCCGAGACGATGGTCGGCTCGTGATCATCGGATGCACGTGTGTCGCTCACAGCAGCGGTGGTTCCAGGTAGACGATGTCGCTGCCGAGGAGTTTTCCGGCTTCGCCGGTCGGGCTTCGGCGCAGCGCGAGATGCAGGTTCCAGGACCGCATCTGTCGTTCTGCATGTTCGTCACCGGGCCGAACCCGCGCCGCGACCGTTGCGATCGTGTCACCGTGATTGGCGAAGACGAAGCTGCGGCGGTCGTTGGGTATGCGCGCAACCTAGTTCCCGACACAGTGCTCGCCGCCAGCGAGCGTGGTCACGGACGGCTTGCGTTGTTGCCCGTCGCGGTTCTCCGCGCGGCGTACGTGAAAGGACAGGGGCTGTCGGCGCGTGCCACTTCACTGATCTGGCCAGTCAACGGTCCCGGGACCGTGAACTGTGGGGCGAGGTGGTAGCGATCGATCAGCGCGATGATCGCCGCGCGGATCGCCGAGATCGAGAACCGTCGCGCCGGGCAGACATGGATCCCGTGCCCGAACGTACTGACCAGTTCCTTGGTCGCGACGGGGATCGTCGGGTCCGAGCGGCGCCCGACGTAGTGATCCGGGTCGAATGTCCACAGCGGCGGGCCGAACGGACCAGCGAAGATCGACGGGTCGCTGCTCCGCTAACGGTCAGGGGAGTTGGTGCACAACCAGCGGAAGTACGGCCGAGGCCCCTGACCGGCGCAGGATCGCCGCCGCAACCGTCATCGTCCAACCACTGCGATATGTGTCGTCGACGAGCAGCAGCGGACCGTTCGGGACGACGACTCCTTCGACGATCGTCAATCGGTCGACGAGGGCGCGCACGCGAGCCGCTGACGCAGTGTCGGTCGAAGGAACGGGGCCGGACTGTGCCAGCGCATCGATGATCGGCAGCTTGCCGACCGAAGCAATGTGCGCCGCAATCGATCCCACTCGCCGGGGGTGCTGCGCCGACGGCACCGGTACGACCGCAACCGGCCGCTGTCCCCAGACCTGTTTCCAGCGACGGAGAACCTCGACCAGTCCATCGGCGATCGCCGGATCGATCTCGCTGTCGGGGCCGTCGAATCGGATCAGCTCGCTGGCCCAACCCGGATCGTCTGCGAATGCCAGCGCTCGCCCCTCGGTGCAGCCTGAAATGCGCCCTGACCATCCCTGCAGTCCCGTCGGCCACAACTTGCGCGGTTCGATCGCGACATCGACACCACGGGCGAAATGGCGCACCGACTCTGCAAGATCACGAGACGGCTGCAAGCCTGGCTCGGGCAGGACGCCGGTGCAGAACGAACATCGCCCACACGGTGACGGACTTGGATCGTCCAGAGCCTGCTGCAAGAACTGCATCAAGCAACCTTGGCCCGCTGCGTACTTGCGCATCAGGTCGGCCTCGTTCGCCCGACTGGCGGCGAGCGCGTCCCATTTCGGCTGATCGTGCACGTACTGTTCGCCGGTTGCAGCCCACGCCTGACCGTCCTTGTTCACCACTCCGCATGCGGCGAGGAGTTTGAGCATTCCTTCGAGGCGGTTGCGGCGGATGCCTGTCGCTGATTCGATCGTGGGCAACGACGCTGGTCCGTCCGCCAGGTGTTCGAGCACACGCCGGACCAGATCTGGGTCCGGTACCGAAGCACCGGCGAAGTACTCCCAGATCTTCTCGTCGTTCTCTGCCGGCAGAAGAACGGCCAGAGCCGTGTCCAGCGCTCGCCCGGCTCTGCCGACCTGCTGATAGTACGCAACCGGTGATGCGGGTGAGCCGACGTGGATGCAGAACGCGAGGTCGGGTTTGTCGTAGCCCATACCGAGCGCGGACGTCGCGACGACAGCCTTCACTTCGTTGCGCCGGAGGCGATCCTCGATGTCGATCCGCGCTGGCGCATCGAGACGCCCGGAGTAGGCAGCGACAGCGAAACCCGCCGCGGTCAGGAAGTTCGCGACCCGGTCGGCCTCGGCAACAGTGAGTGTGTAGACGATTCCGGACCCCTCCATCCGCCCGAGAGCATCGGCGACCCAGGCCCATCGGTCGAGCGCAGAGAGTCCCGGAATGACAGCGAGGCGCAACGAAGTCCGGGCCAAACTGCCGCGAAATGTTGCGGTGTCAGACCCGAGTTGATCGGCCACATCGGTTGTCACACGCGCATTGGCCGTCGCGGTTGTCGCCAGGACCGGGGTGCCGGCGGCCAGAGCGAGCAGGTGGCGAGTCAATCGCTGATAGTCCGGGCGGAAGTCGAAGCCCCAGTCGGAGATGCAGTGCGCCTCGTCGATGACGACCATCCCGGTTGCAGCGAGCAGACGAGGCAGACGGGCCTCGAACCGCGGATTGCCAAGCCGTTCGGGTGACACCAGCAACACGTCGAGTTGGTCGGCGTCGACCTGGGCCAGAACCTCGTCCCAGTCACCGAAGTTGGTCGAGTTGATGGTGGCGGCCCTGAGCCCGGCCCGTTCGGCGGCGTTGACCTGATCACGCATCAACGCCAGCAATGGAGAGACCACGAGCGTCAGTCCCGCCCCTGCTGAGCGAAGTGCCGAGGTGGCGGCCCAATACACGGCTGACTTGCCCCAGCCGGTGGCTTGCACGACCAACACCCGGCGACGCTCGACGACGAGTGCGCGAACTGCTTGCTGCTGATCCGCTCGAGCAACGGCATCGGGACCCGCGAGCGCATGGAGGATCTCGTCGAGATGGTGGTCGGCGTCGACGTTGGTGATCATCTCGCCGACGCTACGCCGACGGTGTCATAGAGTCCCGCGCTTGCCACAGGCAGCACACCGCTCGCGGTTCTGTGCAGTCGAAAGCGCGCTGTAGGGGACGATTCCGCTCGGAGAACTAGATCACGACGACGGTGGTGCCGATGTCGGCGAACGCCCACACGAAGTCCCCGTCAGGGTTCGACTGGCGGGTGCAGCCGCCACTGAGTCGGGTGCCGAGCTGGTCCTCGGTCTCGTACGGGGTGCCATCGGCGATATGGATCGGGATGCCATGAAAACCGATGTTGCCGAGTTTGGTCTTCTGATAGCGGACCATGTGTGGCAGGAGCGCTTTGCCGTTCCAAGCAGTGGAGGTCAACGACTTGCTATAGACCTTGTCGGTGCCGGGTACCTCGTTGTTGTACTGGCTACCGGAGACGAGCCAGGAGCGGATCACGAACTCGTTCTTGTCGATCGCCCAAACCCGTTGCTGAGCACGGTCGTAGACGAGGCGCTTGCCGCTGCCCGAATTGGCTGGTAGCGGGGGAATGTCGGCCCCGATGCTGGCCACCGATGACAGCAAGAAACCGAGCGAATCCTTGGTACCGGGCGCCGGCTTGCGGGTGTGGACGACCAATGACGCAGCCTCGCTCGGCCAGATCCCCAGGGAAAGGGCTGATTCACGACCGACCACACCGTCGACGAACAGATTGCGGGCGTTCTGCATCGCCTTGACAGCAAGATCCGTCGGCGCGTCGAAGTTTCCGCTGATCGCTCCGTTGTAGATGCCGGCCGCGGTCAGCGCTGTCTGGAGGCACGTCACGCTGACGCCGGTTGTTCCGGCCCGGATGGACTGCTCGGTGAGCACACATCCGGTTCCCGTGCCAGGGGTCGGCTCGACGAGATCCTTCGACGTGTCGACCGCGGCATCGAGCACGGGTGGTGTCGCGGCGATTGCGGCCAGGTCAGCTGCCGTTGTCTGGGCAGTATCCGTGCCGACTGACGAATTCGGAACGGCGGCGCCGGCGTTCGGCACACCTGGGGAGCCGGCGGCGGCCAAGCTTTTCGGGCTGTCGGTCCGCGAGTAGGCGATCAGCCCGCCAACGGCAACGGATGCGACGAGTACGGCAATCAGCGCGCCGTGCGCACTGTGCATGATGTGAACGGTGTTCCCGTTCCTCGGGGTGTGCGACGCTCTGCTGTCGAAGCGCTGGCCAACAGCGCGAAAGCGACCGCTGGGACGTGGCTGGAGGGGATCGGCGGCGTTCATCTCGGTGAAATCGGGTCCAGACGGTTCGGCGCTCGGCGCACGGCAGGAAGAATCGGGGGCCTTGGGGGGTTCCGATCGAGAATCATAACCGAGCGGCCGTGGTCGCGAAAGTCATTGGCCGATGTAGCTCGCGCGTGGACGGAACCGGAGGGCAGTTTCGTCGTATTCCTCGATTGCGTGGGCCAACCATCCCGCCACCCTGGCGATCGACATGATCACTTCGCCGCCATCGAGCGGCATGCCGGTGGCCATCGTCAAGGTGGCCAGCGCGAAGTCCACATTGGCCCGTTGGTCGATCCGTTCGACCACGGCAGTGTGGACGTCGTCGGCGATGTCGATCGCCCGGTTGCGCCCTGAGCAGCGGTGCAACAGGTCGAGGAGCAGCGCGGCCCGTGGATCCACTCCCACGTACACCGAATGGCCGAAACCGGGGATGTGCTGACCGCTGGCCAGGATCTCGGCGACCGATCGGGTCGCGCCGACCTCGACGGCGCGGTCGAGCATTCTTCTACAGATCGTGCTGGCACTTCCGTGAAGTGGTCCGCTGAGCACTCCGAGTCCCGCGTTGACGACGGCGCCGGGATCGGCGCGGGTCGAAGCGGCGACCCGCACCGCGAAGGTCGATGTCGCCAGATCGTGATCGGCCATCAGCACGAGTGCGGCATTGACCACAGCGAGCATGCCGGAAGAGGGGCGGCGGGGACTCAAGCGGGTCCATACCCGACCGGCGATGGTCGATCGAAGAGGCGCCGATGCGGTGGACCCGCCGGAGATTGCATCTGTCGGCAGGACGAGTCGTGGGACACGCCCATCTCCAGCGATCGGCAACGAGTCCGTCAGTGTCGCGATGAGCCGCCGTCCGACGACTGCGACATCGGCTGCCGCAAAGGTTGTTGCACGGGGCAGGTGCGCGGCTGCTCGCGCAGCGGTGACGCGCAGCGAGTCGCCGAGGCCGAGTCCGTGCTCGGCCTCGAATGCTGTCCCCGCCCATGGCGCACGGCTGGTGCCGAGCCGTCCGAGCCAGAGGAGTTCGGCGACGTCTTCGAACGTGTGTGTCAGAGCCAGGTCACCACTCGGAAGCCCTCGGTATCGCACCCCGGTCGGAGACAACGACGTCAGCCGCGTTTCGATGAGCATGCTCAGCGACGTACTGCGGCTGCTCTGACGGGGACGGCCTCTGCGGGCCAGCGCTTCGATCTCACGCGGATCGAAGGTGCTCGTGCGCCCGTCGGCCGATGGTTGGCTGTGGACAATTCCCCGACTGACATATGCGTACAGGGTCTCGATCTTGATTCCCAAGCGTCTGGACGCCTGTCGAGATGTCATCGCGATGGACGAGATCGCCGAGGTCATGGGTGGATCATAATCAACGTTGACGAAGTCGTTCGTCGGCCACACATTGATGTCATGGCTCACATCGATTCGATCATGACCTCGCCGCCCGTCACCGCCTCCGTCGATGAGACATTCGACGACATCGTCCGCCGAATGCACGTTCACCGGGTCGGCTCGGTCCTCGTCGTCGACGGGACGGAGCTCGTCGGAATCGTGACCGAACGCGACGTCCTGCGGCTGTCGAGCGCGGCAATCGACCGAATGACCGCCGTGGGCGACGTGATGACTGCGCCGGCTGATGACATCGATCGCAACGTCGGCCTGCAGGAAGCGTTGACCACGATGCGAGAGCGCGGCTACCGACACATGCCGGTGACGTC
>JAYTOM010000512.1:0-4260 GCA_043747765.1 Actinomycetota bacterium | reverse complement strand
CCGTGGTAGGTCACGACCTCGCCAGCGAGAAGCCGGCGGACCACCTCGACGCTCTCCAGCAGCCGGGCTTTGCGCTGACGGGGTTCCTCGAAGCGGATCCCCGTCGCGATGTACTCCTGCGAGGTGTGGCCAGCGCCGAGGCCGAGCTCGAAACGGCCCTGGGACAGACGATCCAGCGTCGCGGTTTCCCAGGCGAGCTGCACCGGATTCCGCATGTCGTTGTTGAGCACGAGTGTCCCCAACCGGATCTGTTCGGTCGCTTGCGCTATAGCGCTCAACGCGATGAGCGGCGACAGCCCTGGACCGACATGGTCACTGACGAGCACGACATCGAACCCCAACTCCTCGGCACGCTGGGCGACAGCGACCGGCGAACTCTCGTCGTCTTCGCTGAGCTGGTATCCGAATCGAAATTTCGCGCCCACGACGCGACCCTACATTCCCGACCCTGCGACGTGGCCCGGCCCTGTGCAGCGAGACACGGTGTGCGAGACCTGTCGCCGAACGTCTCCAGGAATCCCATTCTCGTCGATGTCGATCAGTTCGATGTGTTGGACGACGGGCTGCAGCGCGTTGCGGAGGCCACGCCGTTCGACGATCTCGCGCGAAAGGTGGGAGATGCGGACAGACTCAAGCCAGCGAGGATTTCGCCCTGCGGCGCGACGTGCGGGCGAAGGAACGCCAGATCCGAGTCGCACGCGAGGCAACGCGCCGCGTGGACGAAGAGGATGCTGCGCGAACCTTGGTCTCGCAATGACAATGACCGTGAGTGCTTTGCGGTTACGACACCAGCATCGTGCGCGCCCTGTGCGCCGAGTTGGGAATCGATGATCTCGTCGCCGCGAAGAAACGCAAACCCGGGAAGGGCAATCCCGTCGCGAAGAAGTCGGTGTCGCTCGGGATGCGCTGGCCCGTCGAACGAACGAACTCGTGGATGCCGAACTTCGGGCAACTACGCCGCAACACCGACCACTTCATCCACCACCGACTCAACCAGATCGCACACGCTGTAGCGCTCCTCATCACGGTCAAGCTCGTCAAATGGTCCAACCGCTGGAGCCCAACGACCTGACCTACCGGAGCACGCTCTTGGGCCCCAAGGGCGCGGCCGGCGGTCGCGTTTGGGACCTGCACAGGCCGGCTCCACCATCGCCGAGGAGCGATAACGTCGCGGGGACGAGACGCAGCCGCGTCTATCAGGCTGTGGGGCCGAGCATCGGGACGGCGGAGCGTCCACATCGGGGGCAGCCGTTGATTCAGGTGGGCGTGTCGTCGCCCGAGACCTCTCCGGGTGCGGAATTTCCCGGGGCCTTAGCATCGTGCCGGTGGTCGCGGAGTCCAGCCAGCACGTCGGAATCCTCGGCGGACGCGGCGGGCCCGAACCCGAGGACAGCGGTGCCCTTTGTTTGGCACTGTGGACAGGTGACGGCCACGATCGCAACCATGTCGGCCGGGTCGGACGCACCTTCGAGCCGGCGAAGGGAGCTCATCGCGATGTCGGCGGCGGGCGTCTCGCGACTACACGCTTGGCACTGCAGGCGCCCGCCGTGGATCGCGTAGAACTCTCCGGTGAACCCGCCGACCGCGTACGCGGCGAGCACCTCGATGACGGATGATGCCTCAATCCCCGGATCGTTGGGTTTGCTGTGGTCGTGGGTGGGTGCCATGGACGCAGTGATACCCGTCTGCAGTGAGCGTCAACCCGGGTGGAGGCCAGATCGATGGCTTGGGCCGACCGGTGATCGACGATGCTCGGATGGGCGTTCGACGCGGTCGTCGCCTACCGAGAGCACTTGTCCGCAACGAGCTCGGTTGGCTCTTGCGGTATGCGGACTTGTGCACAGAGTTCAGCTGGTCGCAGTGCTGGAATTTCCCGCTGCACCGCGTTTGGGAGGATGGGGTTCTGGCCCGCTGCGGGCCGATCGGCCGCTGGCGGCGGAGGAGACCACGATGACCGAATCCGATCTGACGCAATGCGCTGACCCGGATCGTGCGTCGACTTCGACCGTGATCATCGGCGCGGGACCGGACGGCTTGACGACGGCATTGTGTCCCGCCCGGCGAAGGCACAGTCCAAACGCGCTCCAGGTGAAGGCGGTTGTGGGCGGAATCAGTAGGACGGTGGTGCGAGATGGCTGGCGCTTTGATATCGGTGGACGCCCGGTCTTTCACGACGGTTCCCGAAGTCGAAGAGTTCTGGTGCGACGTCTACCTCTGTGGCGCACCACGCCCCAACGCCTCCAGCCTCAACTATCTGGCAGGTCAAACCATCCCCAACGCCGTCATCATCACACTCGCAGCAGACGGCACCATCTGCCTCTACGCACTCACCGGCACCCAACTCATCGTCGACGTCAACGGCTCCTACCCAGCAGGCAGCTGACTCGATCCTGAGCTCGGGTTACTGGAACGACTTGGGGATCAATCCGCGTGCCCGCGCGTCGCGTTCGAGCTCGTCGCGGAAGTCGGGGTGTGCGATCGAGATCATTGCCTTCGCCCGTTCCGGGATCGACCGGCCCTTGAGGTTGACGATGCCGTATTCGGTGACCACGTACATCATGTCGCTGCGTGGAGATGTGACGACGTTGCCCGGTGTCATATCCACCACCACCCGGCTCTTGCGCACGCCCTTGCGTTCGTAGGTGGACGACATGCACACGAACGACTTGCCGCCCTCGGACGCGTACGAGCCGCGCACGAACTGGAGCTGACCGCCGCTGCCGCTGATGTGGCGGTGCCCGTCGCTCTCGCTGGCCGCCTGGCCCTGCAGATCCATCTGCGTGGTGTTGTTAATCGACACCATCCGGTCGTTGAGGCGGATGAGGTGTGGCGGGTTGGTGAGATCGGTCGGTTGGAGCGAGAAGTCGGGGTTGCAGTCCACCGTGTCGTACATCCTCTTCGACCCGACGCCGAAGGTGCACACGATCTTGCCCCGATGCACGTTCTTCGCCGACCCGGTGACGATGCCGGCTCGATAGAGGTCGACGATGCCGTCCGTGAGCATCTCGGTGTGCACGCCGAGATGCTGCACGCCGCTGGTGCCCAGCAGCGAGCACACTGCGTTCGGCATCGCGCCGATGCCGATCTGCAGACATGCACCGTCCTCGATCTCCGCAGCGATCAGCGCACCCACGGCCCGGTCCACATCGGTGAGCGGCGCGTTCGGCAACTCCGGCAGGGGGAGCCCGGCGCCGTCGATCACGTAGTCGACCTGGCTGACGTGCAAGCCCTGATCTATCCCGTGCAGGTACGGCATCGCCGGATCGATCTCGACGATCACGATCTTCGCCCGCTCGGCCATCGCACCGTGCCAGCCGTTGGTCATGCCGAAGTTGAAGTAGCCGTCGGCGTCGACCGGGCAGGTCTTGATCACCATCACGTCGACCGGATCGATGAATCGGCGGTAGTAGTCGGGGATCTCGCCGAGGTTGCACGGGATGTAGTTCTGCGCACCGACGTCCGCGTGCTTGCGGTCGTAGCCGCTCATGTGCCAGTTGAAGAAGCTCACGTGGGCGCGCTCGGGGTCGGCCTCGACCACGGCACGGGGCCGCAGGCTCAGGCACCCGCGCACCTTCACGTCCGACAGTTCGATGATCCGAACGGCCAGCGCCGCGTCGAAGGCGTCGGGCATCGACAGCACGGCACCGTAGTCCACCCAGTCACCCGAACGCACGAGCCCTGCGGCAGCCTCGGCCGTGATGTGGCGAGCCTGCCGCGACGTGCTCACGACAGCTGAGGCGCTCATGAGATCGTGCGAGCCTCGTACATCGGTGACCTGCTTCCGTCAAGTTGCGCGCGTGATCCTGCGCCCATTCTGAATCGGTGACGCGTCACTAGCGCGTCACCTGTTCCCGACCCCCAGCCTCCGGTCGGCGGGCCTGCAGTAACGTCGGGTGATGGCGGACGGGGGCATGCGAGTACGGATACTCGGGTCGATCCAGGTCGTCATGCCCGACGGCTCGGTGGTCGATCCGGGCAGCCCCACCCAGCGCCGGTTGCTCGCTGCACTGGCCCTCACACCACGCCGGCCCGTGCGAGCGGAGACCCTCGCCGACACGGCCGGCCTCACCATGGGCGCACTGCGGGTATCGATCTCCCGGCTCCGCCGACTCCTCGGCCCCGACACGATCGCCACGGCCCCCACCGGCTACCGCCTCGAGGTCGACACCGACGCGGAGCTGACAGTGGCAGCCCTCCGCGATGCCAACGGACACCTGCCTTCGTTGGACGCAGCCCTCGCAGGGTGGCTCGGCGAGCCCT
>JAYTOM010000511.1:0-7018 GCA_043747765.1 Actinomycetota bacterium | reverse complement strand
GCTGAGAAAGATCACCGGTGGCGAAAGCATCCTCGATCTCGGCTGTGGCAGTGGCGTGCTCGGGTTGTGCGCGTTGCGGCTCGGGGCGTCTCGGGTCGTGGCGACCGGTGTGAAGGAGGAAGCGATCGAGGCGACTCGACGGAACGCCTTGCTCAACGGCATGGACCGCCAATTGCGAGCGTCGCTCGCGCCGCTGGGCGAGGGCGAGGGCCCATTCGACGTTGTCGTGGCGAATGTCGGCAGATCGGCAATCGTCGAACTCGCACCCCGACTCGTGCCGCTCGTGGCGCCCGACGGATCGCTCGCGGTGAGTGGAATCTCGCCTCCGCAATGCACGCTCGTCGCCGGATTTCTCCGTCCGCTCGTCGAAGTCGAGCGTCGAACGTCCGGCGAATGGGCGACCCTCGTACTCGCCCACCAAGCATCGGTTCACGGGGAGCACGGACCCGCTCGCCTCAGCGTCACCCGCCCTCGGTAAGTCGCTCGCCGCCGGCGTGGTGAAGCCCACCCGCACGGCGACGAGTTCCTCGACGCCGATGTTCAGCATGTGGACCTCGGGATTGCCGGTCCGGAACCCGAAAGCTTCAGTCGTGCAACTTTTCAGTGTGGGGCGAGCGGCGGGAGCTTAGGTGGTGTTGTGTGGACGACAGCGTCGTCGGGGGCCGGGAGGGTGGCGGTGCCGTTGAGAATCACGGGGGCGAGTGGAGTATTTGTCAGCCCCGCCCATGGTGGCGTAGGTGGAAGCACGGGACGATTCTTCGGTGGCGTTGGTTGTGCGATCGTCGTCGCGAACGCCGGTGGTGCCGGCCGCGTGGCGGTGCCGGGGCGGACGTTGGCGGCGAGACCGATGGCCGAGTCGACGCGCGGGATTCCCATCGGAGCGAGGCCGAACAGATCGATGATCGTCTTCGGGACCGCAGCGTGAGAACGCCATGTCGTGTCGATGCCTTGGCGGACGTGACCACCGAACATGATGAGCGGGATTCGTGACCCGCCGATCACCGGGAACCCTCCCGGATGCAGCGAGTCGATGACAGTCTCGCTGGCGGGAGTCGTGACGTGATCGGCGTAACCACCCCAGTCGTCCCATGTGAGGATGAAGGTCGTCGAATCCCACAGACCTGCCTTGACGACCGCGTCGACGCGTTGCCAGGTGAGATCGTGACCGCGTTGCAGATATGCGGGATCCGATTTCAGGTACGGTGGATGTTCGTCATAGCCGCCAGGGCTCCACACGTACGTGATGTTCGGAAGTGCCCCGGTTCGGGCGAGCGTGACGAACGGGTCGGGTGCACCGGCGTGCGCCGCATGAATATTCGCTGCTCGGCCCGGCGTGCCGAGTTCGGTGTAGAACTTGACCGGATAGTGATCCTGGTCAGCGACCGCAGCCCACGACAGCCCGGCGTTTTCGGCGTGGACGAAGATCGACGGCAGATCCCACTGCGGTCCCCCGGCACCGAACGGCGGGTTCTTCAGCGTCGGGGTCTGCCCACCGATAGCCAGCAGATGTCCCGAGGTCGAGTTCGTTCCGAGACCGAAATGATGATCACAGAACGTGAACGATTTCGCCAACCACGCATAGAACGGCTGAACGACGTCGTTGTCGATCTGCGTTTTGACAGCCGGATAGTCACCCATCCGGTAATGGACCCAGGCGCTGCGATCGTGCGGCTGGTCGTAGTCCGGCGCCCCCGACAACGAAGTCGGATAGACGGAGATATCGGCACCGAACGCAGCGAGTGAACGAAACGAGAAATCAGGCGTCTTGTTCTCCTGGATCAACACCACCACATGTTCCGACATGTTCGTAGCCATCGACGAACGATAGTCCCGTCTCACCGTGAGGCGCGTCCGCAGGCGTTATCTCGCCACCCGCCCGAGCGATGAATTTCCTCTTGACATCCTTGTACAAGCAATTTATTGTACAAACATAACCTTACATTAAGGGGTTCCGATCGGACCGGCACAACCGGCCCGCACGAAAGACACCTTATGACCGACACCATCACCACGCAGGACCATGACTTCCAGACCACCCTCGAACTCACCGCCAACCCAGAGACGGTCTTCGAGGTTCTCAGCACCACGAGCGGTGTCTCCAGCTGGTGGGCACCGGCGACGGGCAGCGGCACCGCCGGTGGCGACCTCGACTTCGTGTTCGGCGAGCACCTCGTGCGCTTCCACGTCGCCAACGCCGATCACCCGACCCGGGTGCGCTGGCACACAGCGAGCTGCGATGTCATGCCCGACTGGGTCGGGACCACGATCGCGTTCGACCTGTCGCCCAGCGAAATCGGTGGCACCATCATGCACTTCCGCCACGCCGGCCTCGTGCCGCAGCTCGACTGCTCCGAGCAGTGCAGCCACGACTGGGGCCACTTCCTGCACGCCAGCCTCGTCTCCTACCTCCAGACCGGCACCGGTCACCCGGTCGAATCCTGAACCCACCATCACCGGCCGGTGTCGCGCCAACCCGCCGCCACGCCGTCCATTGAGCCACGCTCACCGGCGCAAAGCCCTGCAACCAGCAGCGTTAGGATCCCACATCATGGCCGCAGTTACCGCCAGCAGGCAACCAGCCGGGGCCAGCGCTGCCTCCATCCCCGACATCGTGCTCAAAGCCCTCGCAGACCCCCACCGCCGGCACATGCTCAAGCTCGTCCAGACCAACGAGATGGCCGCCGGACAGATCGCCACCCACTTCGATCTGACCCAACAGGCCGTCAGCCTTCACCTGAAGACGCTCGAACGCGCCGGACTGCTCAACGAACGACGGGAGGGCACCCGCCATATGTACTCGCTGCGCCCCGAAGGCCTCGACACCGTCAGAGACGTCCTGGCCGAGCTGTGGCCCGACGCCCTCACCCGCCTCAAACGCGCCTCCGAATCCGGCACAACGAAGCAGGGCAAAACCAAGTGACCGAAGACATCGTCACCGCCTCGATCCGCATCGACGCCACCCCAGAAGACGTTTTCCCCTACCTCACAGACCCCGAGCTGCTCCCACTCCGGTGAGGCGACTGGGCCGACACCATCCCGGAACCTGGCGGGCGTTTCGCCATCAACATGGGCGACACGAAAGTGCGCGGCACCTACATCCTCATCAGCCCACCCCACCGCATCTCCTTCACCTGGGGGATCCCCGACAACACCGAACTCCCAGAGGGCTCCTCCACCGTCGAGATCTACCCACCGGCGACGACACCATCATCATCATCATCGACCTCACCCACCGCAACCTCCCCGTCGCACAACGAAGTCCACACAAGCAGGGATGGGATCTGCGACTCGCCATCCTCACCGAAACAGCCCACCCCTGAACATCAGACGACAACGCAGCCTGATCTCACGAACCACGCGACAAACATGGAAACCACACTGAATGTTCGTGCAATATCAGTGCTTGGACTATGGGAAGGAGACGAGATTCCCGAGATCGGAGTTGCCTTTCTCGATGAACATCCAGATGACGACTCCGCCGACAACAGCGACGGCCAGGGCGACCATGATGACGAGCGGCTTGTGTGAGCCGTTTCGGTCGGTGCGCGAGACGGATCGTCGATAGATGCGCAGACCGAAGAACAGCATCACCAGGCTGACACCGCCGAACGCTCCGTAGAGCACGACATGGAATGTTGTGCTGGTCAGTGCCCAGGGGGCGTTGCGCACCTCGACGACCCGACCGGTGAGCACCGCCCGGCTGACGGTGATGTGTTCGCCGTCGAACGCCTCGCGAAAGGCGTCGGGGCTGACGTCGACGGAAAACGTGGCACCGGCGTCGTCGACGCCGTGCACGTGATACGTCCGGGAGGGGTTCCCGTTGTGTGTGGAGAAGGTGATCGATCGTGAGGTGACGGTTGCCTGCAAACGCGAGTTGACTGGCCACACCCGAGGAAAGCGTGGCCAGTCGCGTTCGTCTATCCGCTTACGGAGTGAGTTGTGAGATTCGCGTTGACCAGTTGCCGAGCGCCGTGCGTACGCCTGGTCCGTGTGATGCGCCGCCACATGTGCCGAGGAGGTTGTCACCGGTACCGCCGGCAAAGTAGGGACCACCCCAGTGCATGTAGTCGCAGGCGTGGGCGATGTATTCACTGGCGATCCATATGGAGCTGCCGTCGACGGCAGCGGCACCGTAGTCACCCCAGCGGGTCCGCGGCGGGTTCCCGACTTGCGCCTTGTAACTTGTGAACCCGTCGGCTGGCGCTGCGCCTTCTCCACCGGTGACGACGTTCCACGCGCCGACTCCGACCTTTGCATCGATCGGCGCGAACGCTGCGCTTGGATTCAGCGTGTCACCTGTCGCCGTGAATCCCATCACCCCGCGACCAGAGGCAGTGACCCCGATCGTTGGATACGTGAAGTCGTGACCTGCGGCGCCGAGGTATCCCTGCATCGCGACCTTGGCCGACGACGGCTTGATCACATACCACGCGATTCCGGCGCGTTGTGGGCCGCCGTCAGGGTTGATCGCCGTGTCGAGCGCGCCCCACAGTTTGCCGTTTACGAACGTGACCTGCTGCATGCGGGTGTCGTTCGAATCTGGTGTCGAGATGACCTCATTGTGTGCGGGCTCCCCGCCAAAGAACAGGCGCCAACAACCGACCTGCCCGTTGAAGAGCGTCGTCGTGGTGTCATTGATGCAATAGCCCTGCGGTGTTTTCACCGTTGCCGGGGTGCCGCTGCCGGGCTGCTGTTGCTTGGGTGGGATCGCGTACGTGTTGACACCGACGATCTTGTTCGACAGCGACACCGTCGGGGTTGCGGTGTTCAACGAGGCGGTGTTCTTCAGGGTCCACACCACGAGCTGGTTGGAAACGTAGTTGCCCCCGATTCCTGCAACGGGATGTGTGGCTTCGTCGGCTGCGTTGGAGCTGAGGAAGTATTCAGTTCCGCCGTCGTCGAGTGCGTACGAGTCCGTGCCTGGAGATTGGGCAGGCCACACCGTGAACCCGGGCTGTGTTGGTCCGGCGTCGCTCGGCTGGTTGACCAATCCCGACGTGTCGAGGTGGACCATGGTCACGTTCGCGGCCCCGGCGGCCATCTCTGCCTTTGAGAACGCGTACAGCTGCGCACCGGCGAAGCCGTTGGTGCTCCACGGATAGGCGTTCGTGGTGATGTAGAAGCCGTTCGAGTCGGCACCGATGTGTGGGTAGTCACCCAGATACGGTCCGGGGTTGACGCCGCCGGTGTTTGTTCCGTCGTTGGTGACGTCCACCTTGTAGATGCTCCACGCACCCGTCGGGTCCGACGTCCGGCTCACGGCCGTGTCGAGATGATTGACCGTGGTAAACCCCCCGTTCCGCCTCGTCTCCAACGTAAGGACGGTCAGGAAGAAGCGTTGTGTCGCCGCGTCATACAGACACGTCGGATCGGTCACGAACTGGGCGCGAACGCCGGTGGACCGATCGATCGCCGGCGCGTAGCCGAAGAATGAGTTGAGGTCGACCGCATGATTCACGTTGCGCGGAAAACCTGCCACGACGTTCGTCGCCGTATTGTCCGGCAGGACCGATTGCCCGGCTGCGTTGAACACGTTCATGACGTCGTTCACGGCCTCGAGCTCGTAACCGTTGCCAACGCACAACGCCTGATCGGGTGGCTCGACATTGAACTGGTTGCCGCCACGCGCGTACCGCTGCTGGTATAAGTTCAAGCCTTCGAACCCACTCTCGAACTGAGGGTTCGACTTTGCCTTTTTCCCACTGCTCACCGACGCGCCGTGGCCGTTGCCGTTCGAAAGGCTGCGGTCGACGATGCGCCCCGGATAGGGACCGGGCCCGGCGGCGCTATCCATCTGCCCTGGGAACTCGGCCTGTGTGACATCGCCATCACCCGATGGGGTGTAGGCGCCCGTCGTCGGCGAGGCCGTGCCCGCCAGGGTCACCGATATCGCGCTGCCGGCGCTACCTGCGCTGCTGGCACCCGCCGATTGCCCCACGATCAGCGTCGGCACCATTGCGGCGACAAGACCGCCGACTGCAACCAACCCAAGCCTTCTTCGCATGATGACCCCCCGGTCTGCCGGCGCAACGACGTTGCCGTGCCATTCTACATCATACTATGCGCGGATGTTGAGCCGTCGCAAGCCGTCTCTGCACCAGCTTGGACCTGAGGCGCTGCGCCGGCGTTCTGACCTGGCCGCCGGCGTCCGTTGACAGCACAGAACGATCCACCGCGCGACCAAAACGTCGTCCATATCCGTAGCCAGCGCCGTAGTCAGCGGACTGGGGCAGGGTTGCTCGATTGCTTGGCCCGGCGAGTTTATGGTCGGGGGCGTCGGAGACCAGCGAGGGAAAGGTCGGCCAGCTGCATCTGCGCTGCCAGCGCGGGCAGGGTGCCTTCGTCATTGGGCCGTCCGGCGAAGTGATCGAGGCTGGGCGGCTGCGTTTGTGGGTGCCGAACAGGACCGCGAGTGCGGGCTGGCCGATGACGTTCCAGGGATGAGCCACGCTGAGGTGTTGGCAGCCCGGAACGAGCGAATCGCCACTCGGGCCGGGCGGTCGTCGATGCTTGGGGCGGGTACTGCGAACAACGTGTAAGCACGACGTCGGCGTGATCGAACAGTCGGTTGATCGAGTCGGCGGCCTCCGCCTCCCGTTGCAGCACTCGCCGGAGCGATCCGTTGGGGAGCGCCCGGCCCAGACGGGCGACAGAACGTGTTTTGGCCTCCAAGCTGTTGCGGTCGGATAGCGCTGCCACGTCGCTCTGCACGCCTTTCAGGAGTCGGACGGTCGAGTCCACAGTGATGCGTGTCCGTACGTGCCCTCGGTCCCGAGCCGCGCCGAGCGCCGCGTGCAGGTGTGCTGCGTCGGCGATGGCGCGGCGGCGGCGAGCGTCGGACAGTCTGACTTCGGTGCCGGGCGGCGGATGGTTGCGACGGCGATGCTGAGCCGCGACGGCGGCTCGATGAGGGCACATGTCGAAAGGTGATGGCCGATCGAGCGGTGGCAGCGATGTCGAGGAAGCAGGCGGCATCGCGCACCGAGCGAGTCAGCGGACCCAGAACAACGAGCCCGTG
>JAYTOM010000510.1:0-6476 GCA_043747765.1 Actinomycetota bacterium | reverse complement strand
AGTCACCCGGCCCGAGGTACATCTTCAGGTTGCCGATCATGTGCACGATGACGAAACCGATCATCACGATTCCCGTGATCGCCATGACGTACTTCTTGCCGAGCGATGTCGAGTACAGGTCGATGATGAACGGCTTGCGCTTCTTGTGTCCGATGGCGGTTCCGGTGACCGGGCCCCGCTCAGTACTGACAGGTGTGTTGACCGCTTGTGCCATCAGAGGGGACGGCCTTTCGTTGCGTTGTCGTGTGCCGAAATGGGGCGATGGCAAGGGTAGTCGTGGAATTGCCGGGTGAGGAAACCAATCGTGTCAACTGTGCTGAATGCCACACCGAGACCTGATCACTCGTCGTGTGTAATGGCTGCGTTTCGTTCTCGTCCGCAAATCTTTCCTACACTCTCCCCGTTTCCATCAACGGCTCGCACGCAAACGTGCGCGTCCCGACAAAGACCAGGTCACCGTGTCAGGAATCTTCGCTGCCGAAGGCGGCTATCAAGAGTTCACTCTGCGAGGTGGGGAATGGGCGGTCATCGGACTCTCGATCGCCGCAGCCCTCATCGCGCTCGGCGTCGGTTTGTATCTCGCCAAGAGCGTGATGGCTGCCGATGCCGGCTCACCGAAGATGCAGCAGATCGCCAAGGCGATCCAGGACGGCGCACTCGCGTATCTGAAGCGTCAGTTCAAGACGATCGCGGTGATCCTCGTACCGCTGGCGATCATCGTGTTCGTCACATCCAAGGCGATCAGCAGGCCGGACGGTTCATCGGCTCTCAGCTTCGGTGAAGTCGGGCTGTGGCGCACCGTTGCGTTCATTCTCGGCTGCTTCGCGTCGGGCTTCACCGGCTACATCGGCATGACCCTGGCAACGCGCGGCAACGTTCGGACGGCTGCGGCGGCGCTGACGAACAGCATGCCGAAGGCACTCGACGTGGCGTTCCGGACGGGCGGCGTCGCCGGCATGTTCACCGTCGGCCTCGGCCTGCTCGGAGCCACGGCGATCATTGCCGTGTTCCAGAACACGAGCTCGGTGATCCTGATCGGCTTCGGCTTCGGCGGTTCGTTGCTCGCCCTGTTCTTGCGAGTGGGTGGTGGCATCTTCACCAAGGCTGCCGACGTCGGTGCCGACCTGGTCGGCAAAGTGGAAGCCGGGATCCCCGAGGACGACCCGCGTAACCCGGCGACCATCGCCGACAACGTCGGTGACAACGTCGGTGACTGTGCCGGAATGGCCGCCGACCTCTTCGAGAGCTACGAGGTCACCCTCGTTGCCTCGATCATCCTCGGTGTGGCTGCATTCAAATCGATTTTCCCTGACGATCCGCGCAAGTGGGTCCTCGGCCTGATGTTCCCGTTGGCCGCACGGGCCATCGGCGTCTTCGCCTCGATCGTCGGCATCTTCTTCGTCAAGGCCAAGGAGGGCGAGACCAACGCTCTCAAGCCGATCAACAAGGGCTTCCTCGTTGCAGGTTCGCTGACCCTGATCGGCACCCTCGTCGTTGCCCTGGTCTACGTCGGCAACGATGCAGACAGCGTCGGCTGGAAATGCTTCGGGGCCGTCGCGATCGGTCTCGTACTGGCACAGGGCATCAGCCGCCTGACCGAGTACTACACCGCCACTCACCACTCGCCGGTGAAAGAGATCGCCCAGGCCGCCGAGACCGGCCCGGCCACGGCGATCCTCGCCGGCACGGCAAGCGGCATGGAGAGCGCCGTGTACGCAGTCATCGCGATTGCGATCGCAATCGCGGCCGCGTTGATGCTCGGTGGCGGCAACCTGCAGTTCGCGTTCTACCTCGTCGCCCTCACCGGCATGGGCATGTTGGCCACCACTGGCATCATCGTCTCCGAGGACACATTCGGTCCCGTCAGCGACAACGCCGCCGGCATCGCCGAGATGTCCGGCGAGTTCCACGGCGAAGCCGAGCGGATCATGGTCAGCCTCGACGCGGTCGGCAACACCACCAAGGCCGTCACCAAGGGCTTCGCGATCGGTTCCGCCGTCATCGCTGCTGTGGCGTTGTTCGCCAGCTTCATCGAGACCGCCGCCCAGGAGACCTTGAAGAAGATCGACATCGACGCTCTGCTGAAGACACCTCGCGGCGTGTTCGACGCAATCCCGATCAACGTCGCCGACCCGAAGATCTTCATCGGCCTGCTGATCGGCGGCGCTGTGCCGTTCCTGTTCAGCGCCCTGGCGATCCGCGCCGTCGGGCGCACCGCCGGTGTCGTCGTCCAGGAAGTTCGCAAGCAGTTCGCCGATGGAAAGATCATGCGTGGTGAGAAAGAGCCCGAGTACGGCCCCGTCATCGACATCTGCACCGAAGCGTCGCTGCGCGAACTGGCCACTCCGGCACTGCTGGCGGTGTTGACCCCGGTGGTGATCGGTTTCGGGATCAGCTTCCTCGCCCTCGGCGCGTTCTTGGCCGCGGTCATCCTCGTTGGTCAGCTGATGGCCAACTACCTGTCGAATGCTGGTGGCTCCTGGGACAACGCCAAGAAGTACATCGAGGACGGACACCACGGCGGCAAGGGCAGCGACCCGTATCGTGCAGCTGTCATCGCCGACACCGTCGGCGACCCGTTCAAGGACACAGCGGGCCCTGCTCTCAACCCCTTGATCAAGGTCATGAACCTCGTGTCGCTGTTGATCCTGCCGGCCATCATCGGCTTGCGCAACAATGACGGCGCCCGGTTCTCGATCGCCGCTGCAGCGTTGGTCGTGCTGATCGGTGCGCTCATGTTCAGCGCCCGCCAGAAGACCACCTTCGGCGACGATTCCAGCCCCGCTGCGGCCACCGCCGCGCCGTCGCTGCAATGACACGAACCCGCATCTGCTGAACGTCTGACGACAGACGTTCGGCCGGACGATGAACGGGCCCGGGCTCCATGCCCGGGCCCGGCTCGTTTTCGGCTGTAGCCTCGGCGGTCGTGCTTGCGCTCTTCAACATCGAGTCATGGCTGGAAAGCGGCGGTCTCCTGCTCCTCGCAGCGATCGTGTTCGCGGAGTCCGGATTGTTCATCGGCTTCTTCCTTCCAGGTGACTCCCTCCTCTTCATCGCCGGATTCTTGACCGCCAAGGCGGGCGGCAGCTATTTGCCCTCGTTGCCGATCGTCGCCCTCGTCGTGGTCCTCGCCGCTATCGCCGGTGACCAGGTCGGTTACCTGTTCGGACGAAAGGTCGGCCCGAGTCTGTTCGATCGACCGGAGAGCCGGTTCTTCAAGCCGGCGCATGTGGAGCGTGCCCATGCGTTCCTCGAACACCACGGCTCGAAGACGATCGTGATGGCCCGTTTCGTCCCGGTCGTGCGCACGTTCGCGCCCATCGTCGCCGGCGTCGGCAAGATGAAGTACCGCACGTTCTTGACCTTCAACGTGATCGGCGGATTGCTGTGGGGCGTCGGGGTGACGACACTCGGCCACTTCCTCGGCAACGTGACGTGGGTCAAGAACAACATCGAGGTCGCCAGCGTCGGAATCGTGATCATCTCGCTGCTGCCCATGATCATCGAGTTCATGCGGCACCGCCGTTCAGCAGCGAGGGCCACAGCGCCCGCCGCCGACTGAGCGGGCGTTCGGTCGATGATCAGTCCTCGGCTTCGCTGACGAAGTCGATCAGGCGCTCGACAGCGCCGACCAACTCCGGGCTGAGATCCGCGTAGGTGGTCACCTTGTTGCGCAGCCGCGGCCAGAACGTGGCCAGGTCCGTGCCGAGCGCACGACACATCCCCTCCTTCCACGGCTGGCCCTTCGGTACGTCCGGCCACGCCGTCAAACCGAGAACCTTGGGACGGATGCCGGCCCACACGTCGACGAACGGGTGACCCGTGATGAGCACGTTCGCGTCGCGCACAGTCGCTGCAATCCGGGTCTCCTTGGAGCCGGCGACGAGATGGTCGACGAGGATGCCCAGCCGACGTGAACCGGAAGGACCGAACTCGCTGACAGCACCGGCCAGATCGTCGATGCCGTGCAGCGGTTCGACGACGATGCCGAGTTCGCGCAGGTCGTCACCCCAGACGTGTTCCACGAGTTCGGCGTCGTGCTTGCCCTCGACCCAGATCCGCGCCGCCCGCGCGACTTTGGCCCGCACCGGCTGACGCGACGCTACCGATCCGCTGTTCGTGGTCCGAGCACCGGAGGCCGCCGGAGCAGAGGCGTTCGCCGCGCGAACCAGCGTGACGGGCTGACCCTCGATCAGGAATCCACCCTCTTTCCACGTGAAGTGGCGGAACCGGTTCTTGCGATCGCGCAGAGTCAGCGCCTCGAACGTGATCTTGACGACGTCGCCACAAAAGCCACTGGAGCGATCCTCGACGAGCATGCCCATCTGGGCAGTGACGCGTTCGTACCTCGGACCACGTTTGGCCTCTGCCAACTCGGCAAGGATGTCCCGGTTCATCGGCGTGGCCCACCGGGTCGCCGGCCGATGGTGTTGGCATACCAGCGGTCGGTCAAGACCTGATCGACGTCGATGCCGTCGGTTCGTCGATATGGGGCACGAAGGCCTGCAGAAGCAATGGGCATCGCAAACGATGATGGCAGGTACGGCGCCCCCCAGACGTGCACCCGCTCGCCGCGTCCGGCGAACGCGAACACACCTGCCGTGAGTTCGATCTGCACGTCGACCTCGCCGAATTGCCGGTAGCCACGACCGGAGCCGACGGCCGTTGGATCAGTCGTCGGGTCATCGGTGGCGTACCACTCGATGTCGAAGGTGACCGGGACCAACGTGCCGTACGCGCGCCGCCACGCCTCGTCGGGATCATCGAGCAGCACGCCGTGGGCCTCGTTGCCGAGGCTCCACTGGCGGAACGGAACGTCACAGACCTGGTCCGCCCACATCTGCGCCGGCTTGATCTCCAACCCGTTGCGCAGGTCGACACCGTCGAGTTCTTCGATGTACAGATACGGCTCGTCGGCGCGGATCAACCCGGCCCAGTAGTCGAATCGGTTGCCGCGCAGTTCGATGCCGACGAAGACTCCGGCGCTCAGGTCGGTCGCTGTGCCCCACCACCACCACGACTCGACCGCCACGTCGGCGTGACGGAACTCGTCACGTGTCTCCCATTTTGCTGCGGCGCCGATCGCATCGCTTTCTGGCACCGACGGTGGCTCCGACACATTTCGGACACTACGTTGTCGCCGTGCGCTATCTCAGTCTGGATTGGATCGATGCGGTCGCCACGGCGGCTCGCGCCAGCGACGATGTCTCAGCGGCTGCCGCCAAGACCGAGATCGGGGTGACCCAAGTGGTCACCGAAACACCGGAGGGAATCGTGGTCTACTCGCTGCAGGTCGCCGACGGCGTGTTGGACTTCCGCGCTGGCGCGTCGTACCCGGAAGATGTGCGCTTCGAGCAGACCTGGGAGACAGCGGTCGGCGTGGCGACCGGCGTCATCAACGCCCAGGAGGCGTTCATCCAAGGCCGGATCCTGATGACGGGCGATCAACAGAAATTGATGGACAACCCGGCCATCTTCGGCGCGATGAGCGCAGTGTTCGAGACTGTTCGCGAGCGCACCGACTACATCTGACGGACCAACGAACGAGGAAGAGAGGTGAGTGGTGCCTGAGCTGCCCGAGGTCCAAGCCCACGCGGAGCGCCTGACCGAACGGTTCGGCGGCCACGTCCTGAACAAATTCGTGCCGATCACGTTCACAGCGCTGAAGACCGCCGTCCCGCAGCCGAGGGATGCCTACGGCCTTCCACTGCAGAACGTCGGGCGACGTGGCAAGTACCTCCTGCTGCAGTTCGAGCCGGTCACGTTTGTCGTCCACCTTATGCAGGGTGGCCGCCTTCTGGTCGACGAGAAACAGTCGGCCAAGCCCCGCGGTGGGCAGGCTCGTTTCGTGTTCGAACCAGATCTCGACGCACCGAGCAACCCGGCGTTGCTGCTGACCGAACAGGGCACCGAGCGTCGAGCTGGGGTGTGGTGCGTTCCGACGGCGAGTGCGTTGACCGATCTCCCGCTCAGCAAGCTCGGACCCGATGCATTGGATCTCGACGCGACAGCGTTGCAGGCACAGTTCGTCGCCCATCCGATGCGCGTCCACGGATTCCTTCGCGACCAGCGTGCGATCGCCGGGCTGGGGCGGATGTTGGCCAACGAGATCTGCCACCGCGCGAAGATCTCGCCCTTCGCCAACACGGCCAAGTTGAACGCCGACGAGGTCGCGCGTGTCGTCGATGCGATCCGTGTCGCCGTGCAGGACGGGCTCGACTACGAGCGGACACGCGCGGACATGAGCTCGTCGAAGGACCGCCCAGGGCGGGTCCACGGCCGCGTCGGGGAAGCCTGCCCTGTGTGCGGCGACACGATTCGGTCCGTCAGCTACAGCAGCTACACGGTTGCCTACTGCCCGACCTGTCAGACCGGTGGCAAGATCCTCGCCGACAACACCACGAGCAAGTTCTTGAAGTAGCGGCGTTCCGTCAGCGACCGGCCGACGCGTACGCTGCTCTGATGCCCGTACACCT
>JAYTOM010000509.1:0-5784 GCA_043747765.1 Actinomycetota bacterium | reverse complement strand
GTGTTCCCGAGCATCTGGATGCCGAACGTGTCGTTGTTGCCCCCGGTCGGAACGCTGGCTTTGGCGAACTCCTCGGCGACGATCACCTGTTCCAGAGCGGAGAGCCCTCCGCCGCCGTATTCTGCCGGCCAGCCAGTCGCCAGATATCGGCCCTCGGCCAGGACCGCGCGCCAGTCGGTGACGAACCGGGTGATCTCGTCACCGTTGAGGTGGCCGATGCCCTGCCAGTCGGCCGGCAGCTTTTCGGCGAGGAAGGCCTGGACCTTCTCGCGGTATGCCTCTGCCTCGGGGGAGTATGACGGATCCATGCGACGTACGTTACCGCGCAGTAATCGGGTGCCGTTCTTGGTTCAGGCCTCGACGCGCCACCGCCGCGGCACCGACCAGCGGGGCCAACTCACCCAACCCTGCGCGGCGGATCTCGAGACCCTCTGTGAACGACAGCCTCGCCCTCGAATTCACTTCGGCCTGGGCGGCTGCGATGAACGGCTCGCCGAACCCGAGGGCAACCGAACCGCCGATCACGGCCAGCTTGAAGTCGACCACGGCCGCCAGCGACGCCAGCGCACGACCGACGAGCAAGCCGGTGCGTTCGATGATCGGTTGTGGGGCACGTTGCGGTGGACGGCCCGTTTCGGCTTCGATCGCCGGGCCACACGCGTAGGCCTCGAGGCATCCACTGCCTCCGCAGGCGCACGGGCGGCCGTCCGGCTCGACGACCATGTGTCCGATGTGTCCGGCGTTGCCGAGTCGTCCCTGAAGGAGGCGACCGTTGGACAGGATGCCGCCGCCGACTCCGGTGCCGACGACGACGCCGACCATGTTCATCTCGCCGCGCCCAGCACCGCACCATGCCTCGCCGAGCGTCAGCGCCTTCGCGTCGTTGTCGATGAAGCACGGCAGTCCCGTCGTCTCGCTCAAGGCCCCGTTGAGATCGAAGTCGACAAGTGACGGGATGTGGAGCGGCGAAACAGTGGAAGCACCCGACGAGGCCTGATGGTGAGGGCCTCCACATCCGGCCCCGACGGCCACGAGCGGCGCAGGTGCAGCCGCGATGACGCGACGGACCAAGCGCTCGAGGGCCGTCCAGACGTCGCGCTGCGGAGTCGCGACACGATCGCGAACGACCACTCTGCCCTCGTCGTCGACGACTCCAGCGGCCAGCTTCGTACCCCCGATGTCGACGGCCAGGTACAACGGATCCACGTGGTCACCGTAGCGGTCTTGACATGCCACTGACACTCAACTATCGACCGAGACGTCTACCCTTGCGTGGGTGACGGCTACAACCACCACTCCGGCCCCGACCTTCGCATCGTTGTTCGGAGCGATCGTCGACAACGTCGCGAGGGTGATCCACGGCAAGGAAGCCGAGATCCAATTGGCGGTGGTGTGTCTGCTCGCAGAAGGTCACCTGCTGATCGAAGACGTACCGGGGGTCGGCAAGACGAGCTTGGCCAAGGCGCTGGCGACATCGCTCGAGTGCACGTGGAAGCGAGTCCAGTTCACGCCCGATCTGCTGCCGACCGATCTGGTCGGCGTCAGCATCTACCTGCGCTCGACGGAGACCTTCGACTTCCGGCCGGGTCCACTGTTCGCGAACATCGTCCTCGCCGACGAGATCAATCGCGCCTCGCCGAAAACTCAGTCTGCTCTCCTCGAAGCAATGGAGGAACGCCAGATCTCGGTGGAGGGTCGCACCCATCCGTTGAGCCCGCCGTTCATGGTCATCGCGACACAGAACCCGGTCGAGCAGGAAGGCACGTATCGACTGCCCGAGAGCCAGCTCGACCGCTTCCTGATCCGTCTTTCCCTCGGTTATCCGGCTCGCGCAGCCGAACTGTCGATCCTCGACGCACACGGTGCAACCGAGGCACTCGTCGATCTTCGTCCGGTGGTCACCACCGCCGAGGTATTGGCCATGATCGACGCCGTACGCAGTGTCCATCTGGCCGATCCGTTGAAGGCCTATCTCGTCGATCTCGCCGAGGCCAGCCGCAAGCACGCCGGGATCACCCTCGGCATGTCGCCTCGGGCCACGTTGCAACTGGCCAGGGCCACAAGGGCACAAGCCGCATCGAACGGTCGACAGTACGCAACTCCCGACGATGTCAAGGCCGTTGCCAGTTCGGTCCTGTGTCATCGACTCGTGATCCGAGCCGACGCCGCTGCGCGCGGGCTGACCGCCCAGCGCGCCGTCGCCGAGATCCTGGCGTCCGTACCGGTCGCCCGAGCGAGTTGATCCGTGCTGACACGGCACGGCTGGGGGGCACTCCTCCTGGCGCTGACGACTGCGGTCATCGGGCGCATGTTCGGTGTCCTCGAACTGTTCGTACTCGGTAGCGGAATCTTTGCGCTGGTGATGCTGACGCTGTTGTGGGTGCGGTCACGCAGACTGCAACTGTCGGTCCAGCGCCGAGTGATCCCAGCGGCGCTACAGGTCGGTGAGATCGGAAGAGTCGAACTGCGGGTCACCAACGAACGGCATTCCTCGACATCGCCCCTCTACCTCTGGGAGCCCGTCAGTGCAATGGGTGGCGCAACGCTTCGCCTCGCTCCCCTGCACGGCGGCGAGACGATTGCAGCGAACTACCGGCTCCCGGCGACCCGGCGAGGAACGGTCGTCTTCGGACCACTGCTCGTCGAGCGGCGGGATCCTTTTGGTCTGTGCACGCAGCGGCGCGTCATTTCCGGCACCCATGAAGTCGTGGTCCTCCCCGCCCACCTCGGACTTGCCCTCCCGTCAGGAAACGGCGGCACCGGAGCGATTGGACAGCACCTTCGGATGCGTGCACTCGGGCGCGAGGGCACCGAGTTCCACGCTCTGCGAGACTATGCCGACGGCGACGATCTCCGGCAGATCCATTGGCGAGCCTCAGCACGCAGCGAGACCCTCAAGGTGCGCCAGGTCGAACCGGATGGACTGCGCCGTTGCACCGTTGCTCTCGACACGACACCGGATCAGTACACCGCCGAGTCGTTCGAACGTGCCGTTTCGGCCGCCGCCAGTGCGATCACGTCGGCGGCGCGATCAGCGTTGACGATGCGCCTCGTCATCGGCGTCATCGACGATCTCCGCAACACAACTCCCCTGGCGGCGATGAATGCTCTCGCCGATTGCGCGGTCGGCGGAGCCGGCCAACAGATGCCGTTCACTGCACCGACCACAGAGGGATTGGGACTGTTCATCGTCGTCAGCGGAAGCGCCGATTCTGCCGCTGTGGCTGAAGCACGCCGCCAGTTGAGCCCGAACGATGTCCTCATCGTCATCGCCTGCAGCACCATGGACGGCGCCTCCAGCGCCTTCGTCATCGACTGCACCGACGAAACGCGGTTCATCCACTCCTGGGTCACGGTCACGGGGGGCCGGGTGTCCGCCGACGTCCGGGTCGCGTCATGACTGCGGCCACTGCTGGTCCAGCATCGAACGACGGCACCGGCCAGTTCGGCACCGGCCAGTTCGAGTCGGGCCAGTTCGAGCCGGGCCATTTCGAATCGGGCCAGTTCGAATCGGGCCATTTCGAATCGGGCCATTTCGAATCGGGTCAGCTGGACGTCGTCACCAAGCGGACGGCCACCGCCCGGCCTGCTGACACGATCGCGGCCACATTGATGCTGACCCTCTTGAGCATCGTCACCGCGATTGGTTTCTGTCGCGTTTTCGACGGCTGGGAATTCCTCGGTCCGATGTTGTTCGTCGTCATCGGCGTCCATCTCGTCTCGCTCGTACTGCGTTTACTGAATTCGCCCGGCTACATCGCGATTCCGGCCGGTGTCGTGGTGCTCTTCTTCCTGATCGCCTGGAAGTACTATCCGTCCACACTGTCAGGCCCTTTCCCGACGTCCACCACATGGCAATTCATCAGCGCCGACCTTCGTCTGGCGCGGGAGCAATTCCCCAGCGCGACGGCGCCTGTCGCCGCTGTCGGGGGATTCGTCGTCGCTGCGTCCACTGCTGCTGGCGTTGCGGCACTCCTCGCCGACGCCTTCGCGTTCCGGGCGTACGGGCGGGCCGAGGCCGCAGTACCGACCGCGGTGCTTTTCGTGTTCGCTGCAGCGCTCGGAATCGACAACCACCGTGTCGTGCTGACTGCTGCCTGGCTGGCCGCTGCACTCGCTGTCATCGCCGTCCTTCGCCTGACGCATTCGCAAAGCGAACATGCGTGGATCGGACGGCCCAGCCGGGTACTTCTCAGCGTGGTGCCGCTGGCCGCGTTGCTGGCCGGGAGCGCTGCGCTCGGCGGTGCGCTGATCGGACCGGCACTTCCCGGTGCCGGCGCAAAGGGACTGGTCGACACCCACGACAAGAACAACGTCACTCAGGTGCTCAGTCCTCTGGTCGACATCCGTTCGAGACTGATCAATCTCTCCGACGTCGAGTTGTTCACCGTCGCCGCGTCCGAACCCCACTATTGGCGGGCCACAGGTCTTTCACAGTTCGACGGGACGATCTGGGGGATCCCCCAAGGGACCGGTGGCGGCAACTTCCCGGCGTTGCCTCCGCTGGCCGGGTCGCGCATCGTCAACGAGACCATTCACATCCTCGGTCTCGGAGGGCCGCTGGTGCCTGCCGCGTTCTCGCCGACAAGTGTCAGGGGCGGCAATGCCTTCTACGTTCCCGACACAGCAACGCTCGTCGAACCCGGCGCCGGCATGCAGCGCGGGACGAACTACGAGATCGCTTCGACCGTTCTCGACCTGACGCCCCAACAACTCCGCGCTGCCACGTCGGACAATCCGCCGAACCAGATCGAACTCAACCTTCCGGCGGACTTTCCGGCATCGATCAGTCTGACGGCACAACAGGTCACCGCAGCGGGACAGACCGTCTACGACAAGATGTTGGCCCTCCAACAGTGGTTCCGCACGAACTTCACCTACGACCTGAACATCCAGCGGGGCCACGGTGACAACGCCTTGGAGAACTTCCTGCGGCTCAGGCGAGGGTACTGCGAGCAGTTCTCGGCGGCCTTCGCGGCGATGGCACGCTCACTCGGCATTCCTGCTCGCGTTGCCGTTGGTTTCACATACGGCGATCTCGAAGCCGACGGCAAATACCATGTCTTGGGCCGCAACGCGCACGCCTGGCCGGAAGTCTGGTTCGACAAGATCGGTTGGGTCTCCTTCGAACCCACCCCGGGTCGAGGCGAGCCGGGTACGCAGTCATACACCGACGTCGCCGCAGCGCAGGCGGCAACCGATGCCAGCCCGGCTCCAGCGGTGCCGGCCACGCCCAGCGTCGTCGCTCCCACATCCGTCGTTTCCGGCTCGACGGATGTCACCACGACCACGACCGCCGTACCCGTGCCGCCGACGCCCCGCCCAGCGTCGATTCAGCCAGTGCCCCCCAACAGCGACTCGGGAATCTCCACCTCGACAGGCGTCATCCTGGCGTTGCTCTTCGCTGCCGCGATCTGGGCCGTCATCGTTCCGCGAATCGTGCGCGCGTTCGTCTGGCGAAAGACGCCTGCTTCACCGACTGTGCAGATCATCCGCAGCTGGCAAAGCGCCGCCCGTGCTCTGGGCATGATCCATCTCGCGCCTGCGATGGGCGAGACCCCGCTCGAGCACGCCCACCGCTCCGAACGGATGACGGGCCTCGATCGTCGCACGCTGCGCGAACTGGCCATGTGCGCCACGGCAGCCATCTATGGCGACATCGGGGACAAGCAGACAGCCGCCAGATGCGCGCTGCTCTCGGCGACCATCGTCGGCGGGGTCAAACAGCGATTGAACACTGGCGAACGGATCGCGGCGAGATTCGACCCGCGCCGCGCGGCGCAA
>JAYTOM010000508.1:0-3536 GCA_043747765.1 Actinomycetota bacterium | reverse complement strand
AATTAATAATTGACCGATCAGTTCGTTCCTGGCAGACTGCGTGTGCCGGTGGAGTCACCGGATTCCTGAGGGGGAAAGAGGGGGAACGTCCATGACGGTTCGAACAAGGTCGCGCCTGCTGCGCGGTGTTGCATTGGCGTGCGCGTTGGCGCTCGTCGGCGCAGCGTGCGGAAGTAGCAAGAAATCTGCCTCGTCGACGACGGGAGTGGCAGCGACCACGACCGCCGTTGCGACAACGGCACCGGCGACGACGGCCGGGGGTACCGGAACGAGTGGTGCAACCGGGACCAGCGGCGCAACAGACACGAGTGGCGCAACAGACACGAGTGGCGCGACGGCAACGAGCGGCGCGACGGCAACGAGCGGCGCAACGGCAACGAGCGGTGCGAGCACCGGCACCGCCGGTTGTCCGGCGATCGACGCATCGGTCGACAAGAATGCCGGCATCGGCGCGGGCCTGTCCATGTCGGACATCACGTGCGGCGGCACCAAGGCGCTGAAGGCGCAAGGCGATCCGATCGTGATCGGCTTCCAGAACCCCGAGGGTGACCCGAACGGGGACTTCCCCGAGTTCAGTGTCGCCGCCAAGGCGGCCGTCGACTACATCAACAACGAGCTCGGTGGCCTCGGCGCCGACGTCCAGAACGGTAAGGCGGGGCGGCCGATCCAGCTCGAGGTGTGCAAGATGGCGATCACCCCGGACGACTCGCAGCGTTGCGCCAATGAGCTGTTGACGAAGAAGCCGTTCGCGGTGTTCTCGAGCATCAACTTCTTCGGCAACCAGTTCCCGATCTATGCCGCAGCGAAGACGCCGGTCATCGTCATCACCCCCATCACCGTCGGCGACTTCACGTCACCCGGCGTGTACTCGATCGGTGGTGGCGGTGGTTGCCTCGGTGCGCACACCGGTCTCGTCAAGTTCGTCACCAGCAACCTGAAAGCGAAGAAGGTCGGCATCCCGTGGGCCGACACGCCGCCCGGTGTCGTTTGCTACTACGACCTCGAGGCCAAGCCGATGGATGTGCTGAACGGCAAGGTTAAGGGTTCGTCGTCTGCGGCTGGCAGCATCCCCGACCTGACCTACCTCGGTGTGCCGATCAAGCCGGCCACGCCCGACGTGACCCCGGAAGTCACGCAGATCCTCGACTTCAAGCCGGATGCGATCATGTTCTCGGCGCAGGGTGCTGACTGCTGGAACCTCGTCAATGGCCTGGGTCGCCTCGGCTGGAAGCCCGATGCGATCCCGCTGGTGATGTCGGGGTCGTGCATCGATTTCGCGGCGATGAAAGCCGCCGGAGATCTCGCCAAGGGCGTGTACTTCGTCGGCTCGTCCGGTTCGCTGCTGAACGACCCGAAAACGATCACCGACCCGCTCGACAAGTTCGAGGCGATCACCTATCAGACCAAGGGCAAGCAGTACGGCCTCGATGCAACCAACCTGACGAAGGGCTTCGCCACGCAGGGTTTCACCGGTCTGATGTCGCTGTGGGAATTGTCCAGCCAGATCGTCGTCAAGGGGGATCAACTGACCCCTGAGTCACTCGAGAAGGCCTACGCCGGCACCGACAACCAGCACACCTTCGGCTCTTCGCCGCTGTCGTGTTCGAAGGCGCCGACACCGTACGTCGCCGTGTGCAACTCCGTCGTCAGTGCGACAAAGTGGGACGGCACGCAACTCGTTCCAGTCGTGCCACGGTTCTCCGGCATCGATCTCGTGGCCGGCACGGTGATCAAGCCCGGGCCCTGACCTGGGCCAAACGATCCGGCGGCCTCCCCGGCCGTCGGAGCCCCCGGGCGGGTATGGGTGTCGCGATGCGGCGCCCGTACCCGCTCGGTCCGTGTGTAACGCACGCATGAGCACTCCCGAGCGCACGAGTAGGACGCACAAGTAGGACATGGAAAGGGACAAGTGAGTCGTCAGTGAAAGATCTGATCTTCTTCCTCTTGGTCGGCCTCGGCATCGGTGCGTTGTACGCGATGCTCGGAAGCGGACTGGTCGTGGTCTACCGCGGCTCCGGCGTGATCAACTTCGCGCATGGGGCCTTCGCGATGTACGGGATGTTCACGTTCGACGAGGCACGCCGCAACGGGAAGCTGCGCCTACCGTGGATCGACATCCTCCCGACGCACTGGCTCAACCTGCCGGTGACGGTGAAGCTGTCCGATCACGGCGTGCCTGCTGCGGTTGCGTTCGCGGTGGCGATCGCGATGGCGGTGCTGATCGGTCTGATCGCGCACTTCCTCGTGTTCCGTCCGCTGCGCAACGCCGCAGCGCTGGGCAAGGTCGTCGCCTCCGTCGGTGTGATGCTGTACCTACAGGGTGTCGCCCAGCTCAACTTCGGCGGCGGGGGTCGGCAGGCCGGAAGCATCGTCCCCGATGCGCCCGTGAAGAACTTCCTCGGCCTCGGCAAGACCTATCCCGAGGGAGCGATCTGGGCGGTCGGTCTGGCGATCCTGATGGGCTGCACGCTGTGGGCTGTGTTCAAGTTCACTCGCTTCGGTCTGGCGACTCGCGCTGCGGCCGGAAACGAGAAGGGGGCCGTGCTGCTCGGCTACTCACCACAGTTCCTGGCGGCGATGAACTGGGTGATCGCCTCGGTGGTGGCCACCGCTGCGGCGATCGTCGTCGGCCCGATCCAGGGTTCGATCACGCCCGTCGGGCTGAGTGCGCTCGTCGTCGGCGCGCTCGGCGCGGCGCTCATCGGCGGACTTCGTTCGATCATGGTCGCGATGTGGGGCGGTCTGGCGCTCGGCGCCGTGCAGTCATTGCTCGGTCTGTACTCGACCAAGACCTGGTTCCCCGCGTTCCTCCGCGCGGGCTCACGGGACGTCGTGCCGCTGGTCGTCATCATCGTCGTGCTGTTCCTGCGCGGCAAGAACTTGCCGCAGCGAGGCACAATCGAGGAGAAGCGGCTGCCGCTGTCGCCGCGGCCGGTGCGATTGCCGCAACATTCGGTCGTCTGGGGTCTCGTCGTGATCGCAGCGGCGTTCTACTTCCAGAACAGCGGATCGCGGACGGTCTTCGCCTTCGCGATGTCGACATCGCTCATCGCTGCGATCTTGATGCTGTCGATGGTTGTGGTGACCGGCTACGTCGGCCAGATCTCACTGGCACAGATGTCGCTCGCAGGCATTGCCGCGTTCTTCATGGCGCGCATGATGGCGACTGGATCGACGACGGCCAGCAATCCCTTCCCGGTCAGCGGGCCCGGCCTTCCGTGGCCGATCGCCGCGCTTCTCGGCGTCATCGCGGCGATCATCGTCGGCGTGCTGATCGGCCTGCCGGCCGTGCGTATCCGCGGTGTGCAGCTCGCTGTCGTCACGGTCGCCGCGGCGATCTCCCTACAGACGCTGTACTTCGAGAACAAGTCGGCGACGGACCTCAGCGCCGGCGCGCCGGCGAACGTGCACCCGGCGACGTTCTTCGGGATCAAGCTCGCGTCGCTCGGCAACAAGGGTCTCACGGACAGACCATCGTTCGCGATCTTCGTGCTCGTCGTGCTGCTGGTGTGCGTCTACGCCGTGTCGAACCTGCG
>JAYTOM010000507.1:0-8494 GCA_043747765.1 Actinomycetota bacterium | reverse complement strand
AAACCAGTGTGCTGGCGATTCACGTGTCTGTTGACAGAGCGGATGGCGTAGCAAGGTCCCGACCGAAAGGAGCGTACGAGTGCAACGACGGGTTGCCATGGCTGTCGCTGTCGCTTCGACCACATTCTTCGGTGTGGGCGTCGTCGCCTTCGCGGCGGTCGGCGGTGGTCAAATCTTCGGCTTCAACGGCTCGAGCGGATCTGGCGGGCCTCGATCAGAGGTGATCATCGAGCACCGCACCGAGACCATCGAGCGGGTGGTCGTCGTGCCGAAGGTCGCGGCCGGTCGGCCGTTGATCCTTGTCGCTCCAGGAAATTCCGGAGGTCTGACGTCGGCGACGAGCAGTCCGACCTCTTCCGTCCAAACCGCGTCGTCCGACAGCACACGTCAGGCCTCCTCGGTACTGGTCGCCCCGAACCTCGTCGTCCAGGCCTCGGACACAACTGGATCGGTGGCTGGGATGAGCAGCTCCTCGACCCAATCGACGGGTACGGCAGTGCAGCCCAAACTTCAGAGATCGACATCGTCCGCTGGCGCGCAGGCACCGCCGAAGACGTCGCCAACCGATGCCTCGATCACTGCGTCCACGACTGTCGGGTCTGTCGTGACAGCCACGACAAATGCGCCGGTGAATGCGGCATCGCCATTGACGAACGCATCACCACCGACGACGGCCGCACCGAATACGAGTGCGGAATCAGATGCGACTGAGGCCCCAGGCACGACGCGATCGCCGGTCGCCACGTCTTCACCACCGACCACGGCACCGCCCTCGCCGACTGCGACGTCTGGCGTGCCTGAGTCAGCAACGACGACCACGGGACGTCCTCGCGGTGTTCCGGCTGATTGGCCTGCGAACAGGCCGGTCCCGCCGATGCCCCCCGGGTGTCAGCAGCCTCAACTCGAGGACAACGGGATATGGAACTGCGACCACTGATGGGTGCCGTCGACGATGAAACCGTTCGCCGCCTCGAGCGCCTCGCGCAGCGACGTGCCCCGAGGAGCCAAACGGCGAGCACGAGCGTGGCTGTACGGATCGCGGTGTCGGGATCTTCGCCGTGGGGTCCCCCCTCGTTCGGAGCGACATTCGACGGATCTGCGCTGAGTCAGATACCGGCCGAATCGGCGCCCACCGTTGGCCCCGGATCTGCGCACCCGACGACGAACGACGCTACGTCTCGAACAACGAGGGGTAGGTCGTCGGGACGCAGGCATCACGCGTTGGCGGCGAAGGTGATCAGCACGGGCCTGGCAACATCGGGATTCCTGGCGACCGTCGGCTCGCTCGCCACGCACGGAGCGGCGCCCACACTCTCATCGGCGTCGAGCGCAGGGGGTCAGACCGAGACGACGATCATCACCGAGACGATCCATCGCGTCGTGTATGTCGACGAGTACGGCAACCCGGTCGGAGCACCGTCGACGACTGCTGCATCGGAGCCTCCGAGCGTGACCGCGACGATCGCGCGCACGGCGGCACTGCCAACTGAAGCAGTCGGAGCCGTCGATCCCTCGTCGACGATTTCTGGCTCGCCGGCTGAGGCGATGCCACCGATCTCAGCGGTGCCAGGGGAGCCCGTCGCCGGACTCGCGGGGACGGCGCCTCCAGATACGGCGCTCGTCACTGCGGCCAACGGCGCGCCGCCGGCCGGTCCATCGAACACCATTCCGGCATCGACGAGCCCTCGCCGAGCGCGATCCGCGACAGCGCCGCCCCCCGGACCAGGAGATGGTGCGTTGCCGACTGTGGCCGTGCCAATCGCAATCGCAATCGCGCCATCCTCGCCATCCTCGCCGACCGCGATCGCGCCATCCTCGCCAGCTGCGCCGGCGCCCGCCGGACCCATCGCAGCCGCTCCGGTCGACACGACGGCACCGCCGCAGCCAGCGGCTCAACCGGCGCCGGCGACCACTCAACCGGCACCGCCGCCACCGACGACTCAACCGGCGCCCCCACCACCAACAACAGTGGCCCCGCCTCCGCCGGCGACTCAACCGGCGCCACCACCAACAACATCGCCCGCTCCGCCTGCGTGTACAGGTTCCACATGTCCCTGACGCTGGTCCTGCCGCGTGAACGTGTTTGGATGCGCGCCTCGGCGCCGATGATGGGAACCATGGCCGAGGTGTTGATCGACGGCGACGCATCGATGGTGCGCGCCGCCTTCGCGAGGTTGCGCTCACTCGAATCGATCTTGACCAGGTTCCGCCCCGACAGTGATCTCAATCAGCTGCACACCCGTCGGGGAGAATGGGTGCGGGTGAGCCGCGAGCTGTTCGATGCTTTTGTGTGGAGTGATCGCATGTACCGCGAGACGCGCGGACTCTTCGATCCGACAATCCGCAATTCGCTCGAGTCATCTGGATACTCGTCGACCTTCTCCCACGTCGTCGACGACGACCGAGCGCTCGACCCGCCCATTCCTGCACCAGGATTCGACAGCGTCGACATCGACCGGGCGACCCGGAGCGTCCGTATTGCGCTGGGCGTGTCTGTCGACCTCGGAGGTGTCGGCAAGGGTCTCTGTGCCGACATCGTCGCTCGTGAACTTGTCGCGGATGGCGCCCGTTCTGCCTATGTCAGCCTTGGCGGTGATATCCACGTCGTCGGTGAACCGCCAGAGACGGGCTTCTGGCAGGTTCCGCTCGTGCACCCCGTTTCGGCAGCGATCATTGCCGAGCACCACCTCGTCAGTGGCGGTCTCGTGATGAGCACGGTCAGCATGCGCGCGTGGAAGCGTGGGGGCGAGACGGTCCATCACATCATCGATCCTCGATCTGGCCGCTCGACGACAACTGACGTTGTTGCGGTCGCAGTGGCCGCGAGAAGTGCTGCACGCGCAGAAGCTCTCGCGAAAGCTGCCATCGTCCTCGGCGCTGATGATGGTGCGGCGTTCCTCGCCTCGTGCGACGTCACCGCGTGGGTGATCACGGGCAAAAACATCGTTGCCATTGAGGAGTTCTCGTGCTCTCGATGACCACCAAACTCTCCTGGTACGTCGCCCGGTCGAGCGGACTCATCGCATGGGTCCTGATCACGGCGAGCATCATGTGGGGGCTCGCGCTGTCGAGCCGACTCGTGCGGCGGCATGGAATCCCCGCCTGGTTGCTGGCGCTGCACAAGTATCTGGGAACACTGTCCATTGTCTTTGTGGCAGTCCACATCCTTGCTCTCGCCGCCGACAAATACGTTTCCTTCGGCTGGGCCGAACTCTTCGTGCCCATGGTCTCGAAATGGCGACCAGGGCCGACTGCCTGGGGGATCGTCGGCTTGTATCTGTTGATTGCGATCCAGGCAACCTCGTGGCTGATGCGTCATATGCCGCGGGCTGTCTGGCACGCAGTCCACATCAGCAGCATCGCCCTCTTCGTCTCCGCGACGATCCACGGGTTTCAGGCAGGTGCCGATCGCTCGAATCGGTTGATCCAATGGTCGGCGCTGGTCGGCGGCATGCTCGTCGCCACCCTGTTGCTGTTCCGTTTGCTGACCCGATCGGAGCGTGGATCGCGCTCAGGACGCAGCCAGACCAGACCGATCCAAGCACCGACGACGCATCCGATGGCTGACGTCACCTCGAACTGACCGTTGCGGTCGGGGGGGCGATGCGCTCGGCGCCGTCGGGTACTCGTCCGCAGTCAGGGACAGGTCAGGCTGCGCCGATCCGGTGCTGGTGGACCGGAGTCCGGCGATGGCGGGGAGACATCGTCTTGGCCAGGGACAGGTGGCTCGACCCATCTCGGATGATGCGGGCGACGAGGGCGTCCAAGGCGCGGCCGATCGACAGACGGCGGACGGATTGCGCATCCAGTTCGTGACGAGCGGAGCGCAGCAGCCGGAGTTCGAAGTCTGTGTCGTCTGTCATGCCCATCAGAAGCACGAAATTGTAGGGCGATAACGGTCCTGGCCGAGAACTTCGTCAAGTTCGCGTCAAGGAGTCCAGAAAGTGATGTCCATACAGACGAACTGCGATGCCGCTTCTTCGGTCCAGCTGACATGCTGGATTTCGGCATTCGCCACCTTCGATCATGTCCAAGCCTGCTTCTCCCTCCAGAACCGCCAGATCGTCCGGCCGAATGTCCGGAATGTCGCCCGAGCGAATCGAGCAACGCCGAGCAGGTGTACCGACGATCACGTATCCGCAGACCCTGCCGATCGCTGCGCGACGTGACGACCTTCTCGAAGCAATTCGGGAGAACCAGGTGGTCATCGTCGCCGGCGAGACCGGTTCGGGCAAGAGCACGCAGTTGCCGAAGTTGTGTCTGGAGCTCGGCCGAGGAGTGCTCGGCCTGATCGGCCACACCCAGCCGCGGCGGGTCGCGGCCCGCACGATCGCCGAACGAGTGGCGGAGGAACTCGGCACCGAACTCGGGTCGGCTGTCGGGTACACCGTGCGGTTCACAGACCGGGTCGGGGACGGCACGTACATCAAAGTCATGACCGATGGCATTCTGTTGGCCGAGATCCAGCGCGACCGCACCTTGTCGCGCTATGACACCCTGATCATCGACGAAGCACACGAGCGCAGCCTGAACATCGACTTCCTGCTCGGTTACGTCAAGCAGCTGCTGCCACGTCGGCCTGACCTCAAGCTGATCGTCACGTCGGCGACGATCGACACGGCGCGGTTCGCGAAACATTTCTCGGACGCACCGATCATCGAGGTCACGGGTCGCACATACCCGGTGGAGATGCGGTATCGCCCGTTCGGGCAGCCGATTCTGATGAACGACACCGGAACCGACTCTGACGACAACGATTCCGACGCTGACGAGCACGTCGCGCCTCGCTCTCGTTCGACGACTCTCGTCGACGACGATCGAGATCAGGTCCAGGCGATTTGCGACGCAGTCGACGAACTGAGTGCGGAAGGTCCGGGAGACGTCCTGGTCTTCCTCAGCGGCGAGCGTGAGATCCACGACACGGCCGAGGCTCTGCGCAACCTCGACCGCCGCAACGTCGAAGTGCTTGCGCTCTACGCACGCTTGTCGTCGGCGGAGCAACATCGGGTGTTCCAACCGCACACGTTGCGCAGGATCGTGCTTGCGACCAATGTCGCGGAGACCTCGCTGACGGTTCCAGGCGTCCGTTACGTGATCGATGCCGGCGCTGCGCGGATGTCCCGGTACAGCCACCGGTTGAAGGTGCAGCGGCTCCCGATCGAGCCGATTTCGCAGGCGTCGGCCAATCAACGCGCCGGTCGCTGCGGGCGAGTCGCGCCCGGCATCTGCATTCGCCTGTACGACCAAGCCGATTTCGAGTCACGACCTGAGTTCACGGAACCGGAGATCCTGCGCACCAACCTTGCATCGGTGATCCTACAGATGACGGCAATCGGGCTCGGTGACGTGGCAGCGTTCCCGTTCCTCGATCCGCCGGACGGACGCGCGATCCGCGACGGAGTCGCACTCCTCGAGGAACTCGGGGCGCTGGATCCCGATCAGCCCGAGGACCAACGGCGATTGACTCCCCTCGGTCGGCGGCTCGCGCAGCTCCCGATCGACCCGCGGCTGGCGCGGATGGTCGTCGAGGCCGAACGTCACGGCTGTGTGCGCGAGGTAATGATCGTCGCTTCCGCGTTGTCCATCCAGGATCCCCGCGAACGCCCGACTGAAAGGCGGCAGGCGGCGGACGAAGCGCATCGGCGTTTCGTCGTCGACGGTTCTGACTTCCTCGCGTTCGTCAGGCTCTGGGACTATTTAAAAGAACGCCAGGGTGCGTTGTCATCGAGCCAGTTCCGCAAGCTGTGCCGAACCGATTTCCTCAACTACCTCCGTGTCCGCGAGTGGCAGGACCTGTATCGGCAGTTGCGTCACGCGGCGGCCACGGTCGGCATCACCGCTGGCACAGAGCTCGGACACCCGGACCGTGTCCACCAGGCCCTGCTGGCCGGACTGCTGTCGCACCTCGGGATGCGGGACGGCGACTCGCGTGAGTTCAAAGGAGCGAGAGGATCAAAGTTCCTGATCGGAAATGGTTCGTCGCTGTCGAAGAAACCGCCGAAGTGGGTGATGGCGGCCGAACTGGTGGAGACGAACCGCCTGTGGGGCCGTGTTGCGGCAGGAATCCAGCCTGAATGGGCCGAGCATCTCGCTGGCCCGCTCGCCAAGTACTCGTACGGGGAGCCGCGTTGGGATGCCCGTGCTGGCCGGGCGGTGACCACCGAACGAGTGATGCTGTTCGGCCTGCCGTTGATCGCGGGTCGCCAGATCGGCTACGACCGAGTCGACAAGGCCGTGGCGAGACAGCTGTTCGTCCGACACGCTCTCGCGCTGGGGGAGTGGACGACGCGGCACACGTTCGTGGAGAAGAACCGTGACGTCATCGAGACGGTGCGCGCGATGGGCGATCGCGTTCGGCGCTGGGACCTCGTCGACGACGATGCGATCTTCGCCTTCTACGAGGCACGGGTCGGGCCCGATGTGGTATCGACCCGCCACTTCGACCAATGGTGGAAATCGGCGAGGGCACAACAGCAGACCTTGCTCGACCTGACCATCGACGACGTGACCCGACACTCGGGCGGCGTGTCCGTCGGCGCCGATCAGTGGCCCGACACCTGGCAACAGGACGATCTGACATTTGCCGTCACCTATCGTTTCGAGCCGGGAGACGTGCGCGACGGAGTGTCCGTCCACCTGCCGATCACGGTATTGAACCGAGTCGAAGCGGCGGCCTTCGAGTGGCAGGTACCTGGACGCCGGGATGACATGATCCAGGCCCTCATCCGTACGCTGCCGAAACAGCTCCGACGTAACCTCACCCCGCTCGCCGAGACGTCGCAGCACGCGTCCAGGTCGGTTCGCGGCGGAGAAAGAGGATCTCTGACGCGGTTGCTCTGCGTTGCTCTGAGCGAGCTCGCTGGTGAACGCATCACCGCTGATGCCTTCGATCTCCAACTCGTTCCGGATCACCTCCGCGTCACGTTCGTCATCGAAGACGACGACGGACGTGCGATTGCGGTCGGCAAGGACCTTGCAGCGCTGCGGACCTTGGTCGGGGGACGCGTTCGAGCCGCCATTGCCGACGCCGCTCCCGAGGTCGAGCGGACCGGCATTCTGACATGGGACTTCGGCGACCTTGCGACGGTGATCGAGAACGAGCGCAACGGTCATCGTGTGCGCGGCTACCCGGCACTGATCGACAATGGTGACAGCGTGGCGATCCGTGTCTTCAGCAAACCGGAGATTCAGGAACGGATCATGCCCGGTGGCGTGCGCCGGCTGTTGCTGCTGGCCGTTCCGGTCGCACGCAAGGGCATCGAACGTGAACTCACCAGTGCCATGCGACTGGCGATCAGCGGGGTCGGACTCGACCACGGTCGACTGATCGACGAGTGCATCGTTGCATCGGCGGCGGGCATTGTCGACGAGCACCGAGCGACGCTGTGGGAGGCGGAATCATTCGGCGATCTCGTCGCGACCGCGAAGCGCGAGTTGGCGGCGAGGAGCACAGCAACGGCTCGACGGGCGGGCGATGTTGCAGTCGCGGCCGACAGGGTTCGCAAACAGCTCGCCAGACTCGTCACGCCGAACCTGCAGGCGGCCGTCGCCGATGCAACAGCGCAACTCGACCGTCTGGTGCGCGAGGGATTCGTCGTCTCTTCGGGTACTTCGAGACTGACGGATGTACTCCGCTACGTGCACGGGATCGAGCGACGGCTGGACAAGCTGCCGGAGGATCCCGGCCGCGATCTGGTACGCGCCGCCGAAGCAAGAGCGGCCGAGCAGCGCTACTCGCAGTTCGTCGAGACGCTGGCTCCGAGCAGGGTCACCAGCGACGTGGTCGAACTCGGCTGGATGCTCGAGGAGCTGCGGATCAGCCTGTTCGCACAGACACTCGGTACATCCGTGCCCGTCAGTACGAAACGCATCGATCGGGAACTTCGACGGCTCGTCGGCATGTGAAGAACGTGTCAAGGCATCGCCGCTTTGCCTGTGAGATGGGGGTTTTGACCGCGCGCACTTTGTACATCTTTCGTTAACAAGCACGAGACGAACGCGTAATCGGTTCCTCCTATGTTCGTGGCAACAACCCTCTCCCGGGGTGACGAGGAGGAGCATCTGTGGACGCGACAACCCTGAAGGGCCGGCTGAGGGACAAGGACAGACAGAAGTTCTTCGTGACATTCCTGGGTGGCAAGCTGATTGCGATCTGCATCGCACTGGGCTTCATCCTCGGGCCGGGTCAGTTCATCCTCGGTTCGGCTGCGCACGCGATTGCACCGAACGCGGATGTCCCGATCCAGAGCGTGATCAACGGGCAGAACACGGCATGGACATTGATTGCCGCCTTCCTGGTTTTCTTCATGCAGGCGGGATTCATGATGCTCGAGGCAGGTTTTGCCCGAACCCGTGAAGTCGTCAACGTGCTCCAGGAGTGCATCGTGGACACATGCCTCTGCGCACTGCTGTTCTGGGCATTCGGCTTCGCCTTCATGTTCGGCTTCGGCAACAGCTTCATCGGCCACGAGTTCTTCTTCCTGAACAATGCGAC
>JAYTOM010000506.1:0-4355 GCA_043747765.1 Actinomycetota bacterium | reverse complement strand
CGCGACGACCGCAGCCGGAAGTGCGAGCACGTCCGCGGCTGCCGGCACCACTGCGGTCGCCAGCGACTCGACTGTCGCAGCGACGACGGCCGGGGCTGGATCCACCGGAAGCACGACTGGGCAAGCGTCCGGACCGAACACGGCTAAGGGAGAGATGCCTGCAGGCGCCGTGGAGGTGAGCATCACGGGCGATGTCTCGAAACTGAAGGGCGTCACCGCCGGCATCGCCAATCTCGCACCTGTGCCCGGAGCTGAGCGATGGTCGCGGCCGCTCGAGAAGTGCCTCAAGGCCAACGGTGCGACAACGGACTTCCAGGACGTCGGCGGCGACGCGACCAAGCTGCCTGCGCTGCTCGATGGATGGCTCGCCACCGAAACCAAAGCCGTGTTCAACATCGGCATCGACATGAGTGGCCAGGATTCGGTTATCGCCAAGTTTTCGGCCGCGAAGGTTCCATTCATCACCTGGGGCGCCGGTTCGCCGGCCGGAGTGGTGGCGCTGGATGCCAACCAGGAGGAGGACGGCCGGATTATCGCTCGCTACGTCGCCGATCAGCTCGGCGGCAAGGGTCACGTGTTCCTCGTCAACGCCAACAATCCGGCGTTGCAGAGCCGCGAGAAGGGCATCAAGGAGACGTTCGCGAAGTTCCCGGGCATTACCCTGGCCGTCGGCGGCGAAGCGACCGGCTTCACTGCCGAGTCGGCGCAGAAGTCAACAGAGTCCGCACTGCAGGCCGACCCTGACATCAAGGCAGTAATCGGCGGCTTCGGTTCCCTCGGTGTCGGCGCCGCCACGGCGGTGACCGCTGCCAAGAGCAGCGCGATCGTCGTCTCGATGAACGGTGACCCCGACGAGTACGCAGCGATCCGAGCTGGCGGGCCCTTTAAGGCAACGGTCGCCGACGGTCACGAGTACGGCGGTGAGGCGGCTTGCAAGATCGCTGCGTCGATGCTCGCTGGCAACCCGGCACCTGGGAAAGCGGGAAAGCCCATTCTCACCACCTCGGTGCTGGTGACTGCCAGCAACGTTCCGGCCGACGGCAAGATCGAGCCGACACCTCGGAAGTTCTACCAACTTCCTTAAGGCTCACGGTCGGGTGCAGGCTCGTGCCTGCACCCGATCTGACCAACCATTCCGTAGATCATGATTGTGGGTGCGAAATCGCTGTGACTGACAACGACAATGCTGGGGTGGCAATCGTCACCGGCGCCGGACGGCATCGAGGCATCGGCCGCGCCATCGCGTTACGGCTGGCGCGCGACGGGTTTGTCGTCGTGGTCCACCACCGGTCGCCCGAGTCGTCGCTGACTGAGGAGGAGCGCATGTCCGGCTGGCGGGGCGCAGACTCTGTGGTTGACGAGATCCGAGCTAACGGTGGTTTCGCAATGTCGGTAGCCGGCGACATTTGCGAGACCGAAACGGCCGAACGTCTTCTCGACGTCGCCGCTGGACTCGGATCGCTAGCGGTGCTTGTGAACAACCACGGCACCGCCGGTGAGGCGAACACGTACATGGCGCACGAGACCCCGGAGGATGTTTGGGATGCGACACTGCGGATCAATCTGCGCTCGTTGTTTACCTTGAGCTCCGTCCTTGTTCCGTGCCTGGCTCGAAGCATGGCACCGAACAAATCGATCGTCCACCTTTCGTCGACGGCCGGACACCGGGCACTCTCGCGCTATGGCGCGTACTGTGCATCGAAGGCGGCCGTGGAGAGGCTCACCGAACAGCAGGCCATCGAACTGGCGCGCCACTCGATCAGGGTGAACTGTGTCGCTCCCGGGATGACACCAACGGACATGATCGACCAGACCATCGCCAGAGCTGCGGCCTTCGCGCACACCGAATCAAGCACGATCGTCGAGGCCACCACCCGCCGCATCCCAATGCGTCGCCTCGGCAGGACGGACGAAATCGCCGCCGCCGTCTCCTTCCTTGTCGGTCCCGACGCCTCGTACGTTACCGGTCAGATCCTGACCGTCGACGGCGGCATGTCGCTGAACTGATCGCCACCCCCACTCGCAAATCGCCAGGAACCCCCGTGACTTCTCCGCTCATCTCGTTCGACGAAAACCTGCTCTGCGAACTCGCCGTTCGCGATCCCTACGAGTACTTCAGGCCGCTGCGCGACAACGACCCCGTGCATTGGAATCCTCGCCATCGGGCCTGGATCGTGACGCCCCACGCTGAGCTCAGCAGCTCGCTGCGCAGCCAGCACCTGACAGCGGAGCGAATCACCCCTTTCACCAAGGCGATCAGTCGTGCTTCGGACAGCGACGACGTCGATGCCACGTTTTCGATCCTCAAGGATTGGGTCGTGTTCCGTGACCCACCGGAGCACACTCGGCTCCGCAAGCTCGTCTCGCGTGCGTTCGCACCGACGATCGTTCGTCGCAGGAGCGAAGAGATCACTGCGACGATCAAAACGCTCATCGGTCGGCTGGAGCGTGGTTCAGTCGTCGACTTGATCCAAGAATTCGCGTACCCGCTGCCGGCGATCGTGATTGCCGAGATGCTCGGCGCACCGCCTGAGGACAGGGATCTGTTCAAGGGCTGGTCCGACAAGCTCACCGCTCTGGTGTTCGGTGCCTACGACCAACAGGACCGCTTCCACTCGGCGGCCGCCGGGATGCTTGAGCTGCGCGACTATCTCCTCGGTCTCATCAACCAATATGAGCGCGAGCCCAGTGACAATTTGATCAGCCTGCTCTTGGAGCATGAAGACGACGACGCGCTGAGCCGTGACGAACTCGTGTCGACGTGCACGTTGCTACTGTTCGGTGGACACGAGACAACGACGAACCTGATCGGGAACGGCACGCTCGCGCTTCTGTCCAACCCCGAACAGTTCCGGCTCCTGCAGTCCAGTCCGGATCTGATCACATCGGCGATCGAAGAGTTCGTCCGCTTTGACGGCCCGGCGCGTGCCACTGTTCGGTTGGTCAAGGAGGAACATCAGCTCGGCGACAAGACTCTGCGGCCGGGCCAGCGAGTGTTCCTGATCAATCCGGCCGCGAACCGCGATCCGTTGGCCTTCGACGAACCCGATCGGCTGGACATCACACGCAACCCGACGAATCATCTCGGCTTCGGCGTCGGCGTTCACTACTGCCTCGGCGCTCCGCTCGCACGACTCGAGGGTCAGCTCGCAATGAGCATGTTGGCGCAGACCTTCCCTGGCCTCGAACTCGCTGTGCCCCGAGACCAACTCGAGTGGCACAGCACAATGTTGTCACGCGGCTTGAAGAGCCTGCCCGTACGGCTGGGCCAATGACGATGGGAGTGGTGCGCGTGAACCACACAGCCGTGAGCGTCCGCTCCATGGATCGATCGCTCAAATTTTACACCGACATGCTCGGCCTCGAATTGTTGATGGAGATGGATGTCGACCGCAACACGGGACTGGACATGGTGGTCGGCATGACTGACGCTGTCGGGCGAGTAGCGTTTCTCGCTGCTGGTGACACCCTCGTGGAGCTGTGGTGCTACAGCGCGCCGTCTGGTCAGGCTGTTCCCGCGAACAGCCTTGCTGCAGACCTCGGGGTACGCCACGTCGCATTCGAAGTCGACGATGTCGACGCGATGCACGCTCGATTGACCGCTGCCGGGTACCGCTTCAATTCGTCACCCGTCGATCTCGGACTGCACAAGACGTGCTACCTCCACGGGCCGGATGACGAACTGATCGAACTGTTGGAGGACCGCACCGATCGCCCGATGATGGCCCGGATCAACAAGCGAACTCTCGAGCGGCGACGCCTCGTCCTGGCAGCACAAACCGGTGCGACCGCACCGCTCAACGACAACGAATAGGGGCTAGTGCCGTGGAAGTCAGGGGACTCATGCGTCAATCGGCGCAGTTCAATGCCAAGCGATTGGCGATCGTGCACGGTGCTGTCGAACTCAGCTTTGCACAAGCATGGGACCGGGGCGTTCGCATGGCGAATGGGCTGCTGGCGATGGGCCTGCGCCCGGGTGACCGAGTCGGCGTACTCGAGGACAACTCGATCGGGGCGCAGGATTTCTTTGCCGGCGCAGCGATCGCCGGACTGGTACGCGTCCCGCTCTACGCACGCAATTCGCCCGAGAGCCACGAGCACATGCTCGGCCATACCGGCTGCCGTGGCCTCGTGGTAGAAGAGAAATATGTCGCGGACGTGTCCGCCGTCCTTCCTCGATTGCAGGACCTGGTCACGACGTTCGTGCGCGACCACTCGTATGAGACGTGGCTCGCCGAACAAAGCGCGGCGGATCCTGATGTGGCGATCAACCCAGACGATTGGTATATCGTGCGTCACACCGGGGGCACCACCGGCAAGTCCAAGGGAGTCGCCTACAGCCATCGGTCGTGGCT
>JAYTOM010000505.1:0-10551 GCA_043747765.1 Actinomycetota bacterium | reverse complement strand
GCGGGCGCAGCGTCTGCCGTCGTATTGCCCGAGCTGCTGGTGTCGGCTGCCGTTGCGGCTGAAGTCGAGGCAGCTGAAGTCGAGGCAGCTGAAGTCGACGCAGCTGGGGCCGCTGCGCTCGGCGCGGTGGGTGTCGGCGCGGTGGGTGTCGGCGATGGCGCTGTCGTTGGGGCGATGGCGCCGGCGATCGCCGTGACCGCGGCGATCGGCACATCCCAATCGCCAGCAGTGAGCACCATTGACCCGTCGACGAAGCGTGCGGCCGTGACGGTCTGCGTCTGTGACTTGCCATCGGCGTCTTTGAACGTCACGCTCTTGCCGATGACCGATCCGGCCAACGTCAACCGCTCGGTGAGCCCGGAGTTGTTGAGCGCGGTCGAGATCTCGTTGAGCTTGTCGACCACGCTGAGTTGCGCGGACTGCGAGATCATCGCCGATGCATCCATCGGCTTGCTCGGGTCCTGGTTTTTCAGCTGGGCGACGAGCAGCTTCAGGAACGCCTGACGATCGAGCGTCGTATTCGACGTGCTCGACGTCGACGGAGGTGGCGCAGGCGTTGGTGCGGTCTGGTTGACAGCTGATGGTGCGGTGATGGTCATCGGTATTCTCCTGTCTCAAAGCCGCAGGTCGAGGCCGGCAAGCGAGGTTGGGGCACGACGCGATATTCCGGAGCCGGCGAGATCGCGAGGTGAGTTGGCGTCGGAGGCGGACCTCGGGGAAAGCGAATCATTCGGTCCCGACTCTCGATCGTGTCCCGGGTTCGCCTGCGAATGGTCCTGGGATGTCGATCCTGCGCCGCCATGCTCGGCAGTCGATGTGCCGACATCGAGCGAGCGCAAGTCAAGCCCTGCCGATTCCAGGTCACGCCGCAGCTCCGGTGCGTGCGTGCTCAGCACTGACCGGACGTGCGCGTCTGTCGCTGTGAGCGACACGCGCAGCTGGCCGCCGACCGTGGTCGCGCGTAAGCGCATCGGGCCGAGGCCTTCGCGACTGAGATCGAGATCGAGCCGCAGCGGCCCGGCTGCCCGCCCGTTCGCCCCCTTTGCGTCCAACGCAGATGGTTCCGCCTGAGCCGGTGGATCAGCACCCGGTGCAGGGCCGGACGATCGATCCACGGTGTGTGCACGCGGTGTCGACGACGCGGGTGCCGTGAACGCAGTCGGCTCCGTCGTCGACCCACGCGTTACGACAGGGCGCCCATCATCGTCAGGCTTCGCGGCAGCGGGATGATCGGTCGTCGTCGTTGCGTTCGGCGCGTCGGTCGAGCCACCTCCACGGGATGCGCCACGGTGCACGGGTGCGGTGGCCATCGCCGCAACCGGTGAGCCGGGTGCCACCGGCGATGTCGATGTCGATGTCGATGTCGATGTCGAGACGCGGGCGTCCCCCGCTGGCTGAGTCGTGCGGGGTGCCACCGGCGAGAGCGTCGATGCACCCACGCTGTGGGCGGACGCAATCGCAGACGGCGCGCTGGCCTGACCGGCGACGTTCGATGCCGGACCTCCCGATGGCGTCGCAGGATCAGGGGCGGTCTGCGCGGGCGGGGGGAGTGCGGCGAGGGCCGCCGCGGTATGGTCACCGATCGTGACGCCGGAGTGCGCGCCAACGGCGAGCACGGGCGCAGCGGCGGCCAGACCAAGATCCGCGCCGACCGGCCCTGCGGTATTCGGGTCGTTCACGAGGCTCACCGCTGGCACGGTGGACTTCACGCCCTCTTGGGTGCCGTCTGCGGCGACACTCGGCGGAGCAGCGCCTGATGCGGTGGCGTCGGGTGGGGAGGTCGCTGGGGCGATCCCCATTGGTTGCCCGTCAACGGCGGCGCCGCTTGTGCGTGCTGTTCGTCGCGTCACTCCGCAGGCGGCCGACGTATGCGGGTGCGTCGGTGACCCCGACCCTGGTTCCCGGGGCCCGTCACCTTCCGGTTCTGACCGGTCGGACGTGGCCTCGTCGGAGGTGGCCCGGTCGAGGCATCGCTCGAACGCGCTGTCGCCGGTCGAGGTGCCCGGCGCGCTCGATGAGCCCGACGCGCCCGGGACCGTGGGCGGGGGATTCGCCGGCGGAACCGACGCAGGGGCGATCGTCATCATCTCGGTGCCTCGTTGCGGAACGTGGCCAGCACGCGATCGTCGATCTCGTTCGCTGCGCGACGAACCGATTCCTGATTCTCGGCGGAATCGAGTCGGTCAGCGAGACGCTCCAATCCTTCGACTCGCCGTATGGCAATCGTCCACACGTCCATCGCAGCGTGCACCTGCTGGAGCGCACTGGCCGTCGCGTCGTGCTGCACCGCTGCGGCGCCCATCGATGCCGACACCAGCGCGCGTTGGCCGAGCACCACCAAGGCGGGGAGGAAGGACGCAGTCGGCATCGCCCGGCCGTCGAGCATCGTCCACGTCGTCCACTCGGCAGTCTCGGCCTGGCGGTGGTGTATGCGCTGCATCGCCAGCTCGCCACGCGCCGACCGCTCTTGGATCGTGCGGATGCGCAGCACGCTCGACAGGCGATCGCGGCTCATCGTTGTCTCAGGATCTCGCTCAGCAACGCGTAGGAACGGCTTGCGTCGCACGGGTCGTCGACATCTTGACGCAAGAAGCCGCGGATCGAATCGGACAGGGCAACGGCCCGATCGACGGTGCGGTTCGTGCCGGGCACATACGCGCCGATCTCGATCAGATCCTTGGCTTCCGCCTCCGCAGCGAGGAGCTCGCGCAGATCCCCGCTGATCGCGCGTTGCTCGCGCGTCGACACCGCGGATGCGACGCGTGAGACCGATGCGAGGACGTCGATCGCCGGGTAGTGGTTGGTATTGGCGAGACGCCGTGACAGCACGACGTGTCCGTCGAGGATTGAACGCACAGCGTCGGAGATCGGCTCGTTGTGGTCGTCGCCGTCGACGAGCACGGTGTACAGACCGGTGATCGAGCCGAGTTCCGATGTGCCCGCCCGTTCGAGCAGCTTGGGCAGCAGCGAGAACACGCTCGGTGGATAGCCGCGGCTGGTCGGGGGCTCCCCGGCGGACAGGCCGATCTCGCGTTGAGCCATGCAGAACCGGGTGATCGAGTCCATCATCAGCATCACGTCGTTGCCGAGATCGCGGAAGTACTCGGCGATGCGTGTGGCCATGAACGCAGCGCGCAGGCGGACCAGTGCGGGCGTGTCCGATGTGGCGATGATCAGCACGGAGCGGGCCAGTCCCTCGGGCCCGAGGTCGGCTTCGACGAAGTCGCGCACCTCGCGGCCGCGCTCACCGATCAGCGCGACGACGTTGACATCGGCGGCGGTGTTGCGGGCCACCATGCCGAGCAGCGTCGACTTGCCGACGCCGGAGCCGGCGAACACGCCGACGCGCTGGCCGCGACCGGCGGGAACGAGGGTGTCCCACGCGCGCACGCCCAGCGACATCGGGGTGTCGATGCGCGGTCGGCGCATCGGGTGCGGTGGGTCGAGGTGAAGGGGAACGTCGTGCAGTCCAGCGATCGGGCCGAGCCCGTCGAGCGGGCGCCCGAGGCCGTCGATGACCCGTCCGAGCAACCGCGGTCCGACGCTCACCAGTGCCGGCCGATCACTCCCGCTAACGCGGCTGCCGACACGGAGACCGCGCACGTCGCCGAGGGGCATGCACGTGACTTCGCCCCCGCCGGCGGCGACGACTTCGCCGAGCAGTGGCTCGCCAAAGGTCGACACCGTCACGGTGGCGCCGATCGGAAGATCGAGGCCGACAACGTCGAAGCGCAGGCCGAGGACGCGACTGATCGCGCCGGTGACGGTGGGGCGGGCCGCGACTCGGCAGCGTTCGAGCTCGATCGTGAAGCGGTCGGCTAAGCGGTCCGGTGCGGAGATCAGGTTGGTCATCGGCATGGAGGTCCTTGAATCGGGTCACCCATCCGTGGTGTACCTGCCGGCGACGATCCGTGTGCCGTGTGTCTGACAGTCCGGCGTTGCGTCACGACGCCAGCAGGTCGACGGAAACGCTGCCTCACGCAACCCAGATCGACGAGACCTGGCTCACGACACGTATTCGTCGTTGCCGCGGGAGACGACGACCTGGCCGCTTTCCTCGAGGGCGCGGATGGCGCGCATGATGGTGGCCTGCGCCTCCTCGACGGTCTTCATCTTCACCGCACCGAGGAGCACGATCTCTTCGTCGAGGTTGCTTGCGGCGCGCTCGGACATGTTCCGCGTGATCTTCTCCTTGACCTCGATGCGCACACCCTTTAGGGCGGTCGCGAGGCCCTTGGCATCGACGTTGCGCAGCACGAGCTGCACGGCGCGGTCTTCCAGTGTGACGATGTCCTCGAACACGAACATGCGCGAGCGGACCTCGTCCGCGAGCTCTTCGTCGTGGACCTCGAGGCCTTCGAAGATCGAGCGCTCCGTCGTGCGGTCGGAGCGGTTGAGGATGTCGATGAGCGTCTGCACGCCGTCGGCGGTATTCGTGTCAGTCTGATTCTTCAGCGCCGAGGAGAGCCGTCGTTCGAGCTGCGCTTCGACTTGAGCGAGCACGTCCGGAGACGTCTGGTCGAGCGTTGCGATGCGTACCGCCACTTCGCGTTGCAACTCCTCCGGCAACGCACCGAGAACCAACGACGACTGCTCCGCTTTCATGTGTGCGAGCACCAGCGCGATGGTCTGCGGGTGCTCACCCGACAAGAAGTTGAGCACCTGGCGCGGATCGGCGCGCCGCAGGAACTCGAACGGTGGCTTGACCATCGAACGCTTCAGGCTGTCAAGGATCTCGTTCGCCCGCGTGTCGCCGAGAGACGCCTCGAGAATCCGCCGCGCGGTGTCCTCGCCGCCCATGGCCATGTGGTCGTTGGCGACGATCAGTGCGGCGAACTCGTTCAACGCCGCGTCGGTGTCCTCCTTGCGCACCGATCCAGAGCGCATGATCTGCTCGGTGATCTGGGTGACCTCCATGTCGCCGAGCAGCTTGAGCACCTTGGCCGAGTGCTCGTGTCCGAGGCGCAGCAGCAAGATCGCGGCCTTCTCGACACCGCTCAGGGCGGTCGTGGCGCGATCGCTCACGACCGCCTCGGCGTGGTCTCCGCCAGCCAGGTTCGCAACACGTTGGCGACATCCTCCGGTCGCCGATCGGCGATCATCGTGATCTCACCCATCGTGTCCTCGTGGTGATCCATCGACACCGCTGCGGCCGCGGCGTCATTCAACGTCGGCTCAAGCACTGCAGCAGCCGGAACTCGGCGAGCCATGCCGATCTCGCCGATGTTGATCGGGGTCGTCGTCAGCCGGCGCGCCCGCCGCGTGCTGCGGTAGGCGAGGAGCAGGGCGACGACGATCACGAATGCGATCGCCAGAGTGCGGATCATCTGTGTCTTCTGAGCGGCCTTGGTGGCGGTGGTGTCGGCCTTGCTGAGCAACGCGGCCTGTGCCTGCGCCGATGTGTCGAACGGCAGGCGGCTCACCGTGAGCGAATCGCCTCGGGTCGCATCGATGCCAGCGGCCGTCGCGACGAGACCCTCGATCGTCTTCGCCTGGTCGGCGCTGACGGCCTTGTCATCGACAAGGACGGCCACGTGCAACTGGCGGATCGTGCCCGGCGCCGTCGTCACCTGCTGGACCTGGCGATCAATGGCGTAGGTGCGGTTGCCGGTCGACGATCCATAGCCACCTGCTGTCGTGGCGGTCGACGCTGCAGCCGCGACCGTTGTCGTCGTCGCCCCGGGGATCGTCGTGGCTCCGGGGAGTGTGGTGGCGGGCACCGTCGTCGCCGTTGACACGGGCAGCGTCGTCGCGGTGACGATTGCACCATCAGGCCCGAGCACCCCGGTGGCGCCGGCTGCGGCGGCACCGTTGCTGTAGATCTCGGTTGCCGTCTGCTCGGAGATCACGTAGGTGCCCGGATCACTGCCGATCGGGCCGTAGTTCTCCGACGTCGACTGGACCTGATCGAGGTTCAGATCGGCGCTCACCGTGACAGCGACCTTGCCGGCGCCGGTCGTGCGGCTGAGTAGAGTGGTCAACGACGAGCTCATCCGCTGTTCGAACGCAGTGGTCGCTTTGTTCTGCCCGGACGCACCCGTCGCGCCCGTGTCGACGCCGGCTGCGGACAGTACGGCGCCGGTCGAGTCGATCACCGTCACATCGGCGGGCTTGAGGTTCTTCACGCCAGAGGCGACGAGGTGGACGACGGCATCGACGGTATCGCTGTTGATGCCATTGGTCGACTTGCCGACGAGGAGCACCGACGCGGTTGGATTCGCGGGCGTGTCGATAAACACCGATTCATCAGGGAGGGCGAGGTGCACGGATGCCGACTGGACGCCGTTCATCGCTTCCAACGTCTTGTCCAGCTCACCCTCGAGGGCCCGCTGGTAGTCGACGTGCTGGCGGAAGTCCGACGTCGTGATGCCCTGCTTGTCGAGCAGGCTGTAGCCCTGACTCGAGTTGGGCAGCCCGGCGCCGGCCATCGACACGCGCAAGTTGTAGACGTCGCTCGACGGGACGAGCACGGTGTGCCCGGCGTCGGTGAGTTGGTACTTGACGTTCTTCGCCGCAAGCGCGTCGACGACCGCCGAGGCATCTGCGGACTGGAGGTCGGTGTACAACGGCGACATCGAGGTCGACGTCGTCGTGCGCCCGAGCACGAGTGCTCCGACGGCAACGGTCACGACGATCGCGCCGAGACCGATCTTCTGCACCGGGTTCAGCCGATTGGCGAGGTCCTTGGCCCGACCGACGAAACCACCTGCGTCGTTCGTGGCCACGTCAGACCTGCATCTTCATGATGTCGTTGAACGCCTCGACGGCCTTGTCGCGAACCGTCACCGTCAGCTGCGTCATCAGCTGGGCTTCGGTCGAGGCGATCGTGTAGTCCTGGATCGAGCCAAGGTCGCCGGTGGCCGCCTTCACCGCGAGCTGATCGACGTTCTGCTGCATCGCGGCCAGGGAGTCGAGTTGCGCGCCGAACGCCGCGCCAGTTGCGGCGGACGCAGGTGAGGCCGCGCCGGCCGCGATGGTGGTAATACTGCCGATCTGCCTCGGTCCGGAGACCGAGATCGGTGGAATCGCAGGGATGCTCATGGGTTCACTTTCCGATCGAGAGGATGGCCTCGTAGGCCTCTTTGGCCTTGTCGAAGCTGGAGATGTTTGCCTCGTAGCCGCGCTGGGCAATCTGCATGTAGACCATCTGGTCGCTGAGGTCCATGTCCGGTCGGCGAACCAGGCCGTTGACGTCGGCGAGGGGGTTGCCCGGCTCGTAGGTCACACGGCCGTTCGGGTTGCCGAACTGCGCGCCGGCCACCATCGCCCCGCCGCCGAACCCGCTCGGGTCCTCGACGGCCTGCACCGCGACGAAGCGCTCTTGGAACGCCGTTTTGCTGGTCGGGGAGACGTCGTCGATGTTGGCGACGTTGTCGGCGACGGCATCGAGCCACGCCTTGTACACGCCCATGCCGGACGTCGCGACGCCCAACGTCGAGAATACCTGTGACACCTGATCCTCCACTTCATCTCGTTGCCATCTAACCCGTGATCGATGTCCGCATGATCGTGAACTTGCTGTTCAGCGCTTGGATCACGAGCTTCTGGCGAAGCAGGTTCTCGCTGCCGGCCATGGTCTCGAAGTCGATGTTGACGTTGTTGCCGTTGAGGCGAGTAGCAGCCATGCTCTGCGACGACGAGATCGACGCCCGGGTCGGGTCATTATGCTGCATGGCCTGGCGCAGGCTGTCCTCGAACGCGACCTGGTGAGCGTGGTAGTTCGGCGTCTCCAGGTTGGCGAGGTTCGATGAGATCGCGCGCTGCCGTGCGTCGAGCCCGTCGAGAGCGACGTGCAGGGAGCGGACGGTGTTGTCCGAGATCGCTGATGAGATCGGCGAGATTGAACTGCTCATCGTGCACCCTGGTCGGTCATGGGCGTGACTGTGTCCCGACCTCCAAAACGCGCAAGAAGGTTCACTCTGTGAGCAGGTCGCGGATGCGAGCCATTGCCGGTCCAAGCTGTGCGTCGATCCGCAACGGGCCGACCACCGTGATGCAGCCGCCGCGCTCGACATGGGCGTCGCTGATGACCTCGACGCGGGCGGCGAAAGCGGGATCGCGATTGAGTACCTCGCGCGCGAGGCCGACATCGAGTGGATTGAGCCGCAGCTCCAGCGGGCCGCGCTCGGGCGCGAACTCTATCGATCGCCTCATCGCCAATTCGAGCTCGTCACTGCAGGCCTCCAGCTCGCGACCGATGACGAGCTCGGCCAGATCGAAGCCGAAGCGGACGGCACGACCTTCGATGTCGGACAGGTTCTCGCCGTCTCGTGACGTGAGCTCGGCCACTGCGGCGAGCAGGCTGCGTCGGGCGTGCTCCAGGTCTCGGCGCGCGGCCTCGAGGGCCGCGACCGCCGCGCCCACTTCGGCCCGGGCGATCTGCAGGCCCTCTTCGCGCGCTTCTGCCAGGGCCCGGGCGAACTGCTTGGCGTGTTCGTCCGCGGGACGACTCGATCGAGACTCCGTGAGCTGCGGTAGATCGAAGTAGGCGGGCCGAGCCAGTGAGCGCGGGCGAAGCGTCATCGGTCGTCGCGACCCGAGTTCTCCGTTGTCTTGATCCATTGCGAGATGACCTCCGCCATTCGTTGCGGGTCGTTGTCGGCGAGGTGTCGAGCGATGGCCTCGGCCAACGCAATCGACTGTGCGCGACCCTGGTCGGAACTGTCCGGGGACTTGTCGGTCTGTCTGGCAGGCATCGCGTTCGGAACATCGGCGAATGGGTCGCGGCCCAGCGCTGTCGACGCAGACGTGCGCGCGCGGACATCTGCTTGGGCGCGAACCGCAGCGGCCGACGAGACCACCAACTCGAGTGGATTGCGGCGAACCTCCGGCGCCTTGCCGCGCGCATCCCCTCGGCCGGCGACCAGCAGCGCGCCGACAATGAACGTCACGATCAACCCGACAAGGATCAGGATGTCGATCGGGTTGTTCATACCGGCCATTGTGTACATGTCGTCAGAGTTGCGCGTCCAGCGTCGACGCGGCAGTCGACGTCCAAGCGCGCGCAGCGGGCCGCGCCAGCGTTGCGGCGCGGACGGCGAGTCGCCTGGCCAGCTCGACCAGCCCCGCAGTGACGTCCATCAGCGAGGTCGCCAAGGGGACGAGGTCGGATGGAATGAGCGTGTTCGCGCACGGAGGGACGAACTCCGGGACCGCGGTGAGGTTTGCGGTGGCCGTGTCGTCGGCCTCGATGACCAACAACATCGCGCGGTGCTCGTCGAGCGCGGCGCTGTAGGCGTGCAGCACCTGCTCCCAGTCGTCGTGCGCAGTCATGCGCGCACTGAGAACTGCTCAGGTCGGGTGGCCGGCTCGGGTGACGCTACCAACCCGATCGACGCCTGGCGGAAGGCATCACCGAGCTGGGCGAGCAGGTTGCGCGCTTCGAGCGCAGCCGCGACCGTCTTGCTGATGTTGGCGCGTGTGAGCAGCTCGAAGACGTATCGGTAGATCGCAGCGAGAGACCCGGCGTGCTCCCACACTGTTGGGTCGATCATGCACAGCAACTCGTGGACGATGTCCTGGGCGTGGCACAGCAGTTCGTGCGAGCGACCGACGTCGTCGGCTTCGAGCGCGATGACCGCCTCGCCGAGATCGCGATCGAGCCGGTCGAAGCACATCACGACGATGCGTGGTCCGGACGCCGTCGTCAAGCCTTCTTCGGTGAATCGTCCGCGTTGGTTGTTGGGATACATGGGGAGACTCCGACCAATGGGTTCGACGACAGGTGGTGACTGTCAACCGTCCGCTGTTCCGCGGGGCGCGCCCGGAGCCGCTCAGCCGTTGCTCCCCGACAACCCGTTGACCTGCGAGGACAACCACGAACCCTGGTTCTGCAGCGACGCGAGCGACTGCTGCACGGCGGTCCACTGCCGCCGGTACTGGGTTTCCTTCGCGATCATGCGCGTTTCGAAGTCGTCGATCTGCTTGTTGTACGCCGTAATGCGCGAATCGTACGTGGACGCCGATGTCGTCAGGCCACCGTTCGTTCCCGTCAGCGTGGTCGCCAAGGCGGTCAACCGTGCGGCGATGCCCGGCTGGTAGGTGATCGAACCGACTGCGCCGGAGACGCCCTCGGCGATGTCGACGCCGAGGCCGCGCGCCGGCGACGTGTCGCCGTCGAGCAGACTGAGGTGGTTGCCGACGCCGATGGCGGGCTTGCCGTCGATCGTGCCGACGACGTCGGTGCCGGCGTTGCTCGTCCACGCTGAGCCCGGTCCCCCGACATCGAGGTTCGTGTCGAACGTTCCAGCTCCACCGAAGCCCACGGCCGTGAGACGTACGCCGCCGCCGTTGACCTCGGCGTTCACCTTGAGTCCGGCCGTCGCGAACGCTCCGTTCAGGCCCGCGGCGATGTCGGCTGCTGCCGCACCTGCCGCGGCGACGTATGTGGCGGTCGTGGTGCCGACCCTGACGGAGATCGTCTGGCCTGTCGGCGATCCTCCGACGAGCACATTTCCGGTGGTGGCTCTGGTCGCGGCGCTGGTGATGTTGATCGCGTACGAACCGGCAACGGTCTTGTCGGTGGACGCCGACCACGAGGCCCCGCCGACG
>JAYTOM010000504.1:0-7276 GCA_043747765.1 Actinomycetota bacterium | reverse complement strand
CCGGTAGAGGACGAGTCGTCAGACACTGTCGCCCACAATGATTGTCGACGCCGGTCGTGTTGCGCTTAAATCGAGATTCCCCGCCCTTCGGTGCCCCCAGTCGTCGAGTTCATCGCATCGGCGCGAGCATTCGGGCGGTGCAACGGGATGTTCACCGCCGACAGTGATGAGAATATTCGCCGATCAGAACTGGCCAATTTCGGCGAGCGCTATCGGAGGCTCGGCGAGCGCGACCGAAGACCCTCAAGCGGCATGAAACGACCAAGTTAACAACCTCCAATGAACCGAGGCCGATTCCTTCCAATGGGCGTAGCTCTGTTTGGTGGGAGGCGAGCGATGCCGCTATCGCTCGACGTGTTGCTGGTTGATGACAGCGTTCGATTTGAGAAACTCGATCAGGATCTGCTCGATCTTCTTTCGGAGATCGTTGTCCGGGATGGCCACGTACGAGGCAGTGTGGACGATCGGTGACTTAAACCAAAACTTCTCGTGGTGTTCGCGGACGCGGCGGCGCATGTTGTCGTTCTGGCCGACGTAAATCGGTCGTTGACTGATGTCGTAGAAGACGTACACGCCGGGATCGGTGGGCCTGTCTGAGTCGTCGTGCGGGTCGAAGTCGGTGAGCGCACCGAGTTCGACGATGCTGGATTGCTCCTGAACAACAGCCTTAACAGACGGTGGGGTCGTTTCGCCGAGCGCTCGCTCCAATCGAGTACGGGTGTGTTGACGAGGGTTCGGGGTTCGGGGTTCGTCCCGTCTCGATGTTGTAAATGGCGGGCAGGGAAACTCCCGACTGCGATGACAGTTCGCCTACTGACATGTCGCGATCGGCGCGGGTGCGACGAAGCCACTGGCCGAAGGCTCCGATTTCGGAAGTGGCTTCTGGCTCGTCCACGCCATTGCTGAAGCGTGTGCCAAGCGCTTGCTCAAGGAGTTCGATCCACTCATCGTCGGGTCGGGCCTTCGACCGTTCCCACGCCGACACCATGGTCTGAGAAACGCCGACTGCCTTCCCGAGGTTGGCTTGCGTCATTCGCTTCTCTTCACGGACGTCCCGCAGCCATGGCCCGAAATCTCTCCCTCCGCTGTGATTGGGAACCGCAGGCGGTTCGGCGGCGGTTGCTGGATCCGGTGGCGGAAGTGCTGAGGACGTCCCCGCACCGGCCGGTGGCAGCAACACACCTTCGAGCCTGGTCCTCGTGTCGGCGTAGGGATCAGGGGTTCGCCCGGCCTCGATGTTGTAGATCGAGGGAGTTGAGACGCCGGACAGCCGCGATAACTCCGCGACCGACATCGACCGTTCACTACGCGTCCGTCGCAGCCAGTAACCGAAACCTTCGCCCACTGGCCGACCGCCCGCCGCTTCAAAGGTGGCGTTTAGAGCTCTTTCAATCCGTTCGAGGGTTTTCGGATCGGGATGACCCTGCGAGCGTTCCCATGCGGAGATCATCGTCTGCGAGCAACCGGCTGCCACACTCAGGGCGGTTTGACTCATCCCTCGGCTATCTCGCGCTGCCTTCATCCACTTACCGAAGTCATCGGCCTGCTGTAGCCCACCCTGCATAGACCACATACTGACACGCCGTGCTGGCGAGGCCAGGAGGTGATGCATCCCCAGGGCCGCAGGCGTCCGCCCTGGCCGTGTGTACGCCGTCGGCTATCGGTGAGTTCGACGGCTTGATTTGGCCCCATCGCGAACCGGCGGATTCCAGCGGTCGTCGCTACAGGGGGGTTGTTCGGAGTGTACTGAACAGGGCGTGAGGGGTTCGCCAGTCGAGCACTTTGCGGGGTCGCCGATCGAGTTCTTCGCTGACCCTGGCGAGGTCTTCGCTGGTGTGGACGCGCAGGTGGGTGCCCTTGGGGAAGTAGTCGCGGACGAGGCCGTGGTGTTTCGTTGGAGGGCCGCCGCCACGGGCTGCCGCGGTGGCAGAAGTAGACGGGCATCCCGGTCGCTGCGGCGATCTCGTGGTGGTGGCACATCTCGACGCCTCGGTCCCAAGCCAACGACCGGCGTAACCCGTCGGGCAGCTGGTTGAAGATCTCGGTCAACTGATCACGCAGATTCAGTGCCCGTGAACCCTCAGCCAAGTGGACCAGGATCGTGAACCTGGTTGATCGTTCGACGAGGGTTCCGATCGCTGAACGGTTGAACGAGCCGACAATGAGATCGCCCTCCCAGTGGCCGGCGACCATCCGATCGTCAGCCTCTGCGGTTCTGTCGTCGATCATGTTCAACGGCACCACGAACCGGCCCAGACGTGCCTCACCGCGCCGATGCGGGCGACGATGCGGGCGATGGGTCCTCAAGATGATCCGCGGGTCGCGTTGCAGCACTCGCTGCGGGGAATACAGGGCCTGGTAGATCGTCTCGACCGCAATCACGACACCGTGATCGACGCGGACGGCTCGCGCTGCCTGCTCAGGACTCCAGCGTTGATCGAGGTATCCCTGAACAACTCCTCGAAGCTCGACATCAACCTCGAGGTGATGTGGCCGGGGACGCGGTCGCCCAGCCAACATCTTCGCCTGGGCCGCGTGGGGCGGTAGCTGCCACCATCGGCCGGACTGTTGCGAGCCAGCTCCCTCGACACGGTCGACACGGCCCGACCCAGCTCGGCAGCAATCGACCGGGACGACCGTCCAGCACGATTGCCGTCAGCGATCGTGACCCGCTCATCCTCGCTCAAATAGCGGCCCGACTCCGGCTTCGGTTCCACAACGGCGACCACTGGAGCCACGATCCTGGTGACGCCGTTACGGACGACGACACCACCGTTCTTCCACCAATGACCAGTCTTGCGATCGATCCCCAGCGACCGACACGCCGCACTGTTCGACACCCCTTGGTGAATCAGCCGGACGTAGAGCTCACGCTTCTCCGTCATCGGCTGACGACCTGGCCCACCACTCGACACTGACCTCACAGCCACCTCCAACAATTCGGGGTGTAGCCACGATGCCTGGAATCCGCCACCTCACAAATGGGGCCAAATCAGACCGTCGTTCTCAGCTATCGGCCGCGACGCGCCGGGTACTTTGGGGAATGTGGTGGGTTGAGGTCTGGTCGGAGGACTTCGCTCGCTCGTTGGCGCCAAGACGTACTGGTGCGCGCTAACGGCGCCGGTGCAGACGTTGCTGCACCCGTACTGGTACAGCGAGAACCGGTGAGCGTGTAGGTCGGATCTGCTTTGGCGGGCCCAGGGCTTGCCGACGCAGGCGCTCTTGACGGTTGTGTCCACGCATCGACTCAACAAGTGTCGGTCAACTCGACGACCGCGTTGAATGGGTGAGGACTACGCCCACCAGGCGAAGTTCGGATCCCTGCCGGTGGAGGAATCCGTTCGACAAGCTTTCGACCATCGGAGATACTCTTGCGATGGCCTACATCGTCGATTCTCGATGGAGAGCATTGATTGCGGCGCAGGAGATCCTCGAGCAAGTCTGCTCTTTCGGCTCGTCTGCCGCCGACGACAACGATGACTTCCGCGTGTTCTGCGATCGCTCGATCGCTCTGCATGACCCGGTGTGCGAATTCGCCGATCCGGTTCTCACGACGGAAGAACTGCGACATAACGTGAGTTCGTCGTCGGCGCCGTGGATTGCGATCTGCCGAGATTTGGCGATTGACGCTAAGCACATCGCACCTCGACATCGAGACTGGGCGCAAGATCCGCACCTCGTCGTCACACGCACTTCGAAGCAATGGCAGCCGGTCCCGAAATCGCCGCTCGTCAGACGTCCCCGCAGTGAGTGGCCCTCGCTCACGATTCACAAGTGGACCGTGACGCACAAAGCCCCGGCATCGGGTGACCCGAACGACTATGACGGGCTGGAGCTATCAAGGAGCACGATCGCACAATGGCGAATGATCCTGCCAAAGCTCGGAATTGCGGTGCCCTGACCCTCGGCATCGTCGACAGCGCCTGCGGCACCGAACAGGGGTACGGCCGCCTTCGCCGATGGCAAGTGTGACGCGTCCAGGTCGCCTCTTCGATGATCACATCGGCGACATTCGCCAGGTAGGTCGGGATGCGTCGGCGTCATCTGCTTTCTGCAAGCAATCATTGAAATTCGCTGTGGCGATGGGCGTTCCTTCCGAGTTTCGCCGAGGTTCCTCACACTACTCGAGCGCATGCACAGGCATAAGCCCAGCTCACGTCGTGGGTGACAGTCGCCGATAGAGGACGAGTCGTCAGACACTGTCGCCCACAATGACTGATGCCACCGATCGTGTTGCGCTCGTTTCGAAATTTCCGCTCGCTTCGGTGCTCGCAGTCGTTGAGTTCATCGCACTCGCATGAGCGTTCGGGTGGCGGGAGGTGATAATTCGCGGCTGATCGTGCTGAGGACTGGCCAATGGCGCCTGCCCAATTTCGGCGTGCGTCACCAGTACTGCGTTGCTCACGCTTTACGCACATCCGAGCCGGTGCACCCGTCAACCCTCAGCTGCTCGTTCCAGCATGTCGCGTCACCCACCGAGAGACTGGCGATGGCTACGGTGTCCCCGGCGAAGGAGAGCGTGGATATGCCAGAGGAAACACCGCGTGACGACGCGGCCCAATCGACCTACGGGTTCGCTATCGCTCTGTCGGGTGGCGGTCATCGGGCGAGCGTGCTGGCGATGGGCGGGTTGGTAGCGATCGTTGACCGTGAGATGAACAGTCGTGTCGAGGTGATCAGCTCCGTCTCTGGTGGGTCCCTGACGAACGCCGCTGTCGCTGCAGCTGAAGGGGTGGACTACACGACGATCACCACCGAGAAGATGGACGAGCTTGCCACAGACTTCTTGGCAACGATTCGGGACCGTTCGCTGCTGTCCCCGCTGAAGCTCGCTGCTGTTGCTGCAGTCCTCGCCGGCCTCGTTGAGGAGTTGGTTCGGCGCGTCCTGCGCGGAGCTGGGGTGTGGTCAGGACATTTCTCGGGGACGAACGCGATCGTCGATGTCGTGGTGGCGCTCGGCGCGTTCCTCACAGCGTTGTTGATGGTTGGCTGGGTGCTCGTCTACAACATTTGGCGTCGGCACCTCCGTCAGAATCCTCGCCTGAAAGACATCAGTTCACGGAGGGCCGCCCACGAGTTCTGCACCACAGATCTCAGAGAGGGCGCCCCGGTGATCTTTTCGTCGAACAAGTGCGAGGTCCGCAGGTGGACATCGAAGCAGCCGTCGCGTCTCGGGTGGAACGCTTGCCTCAAGTCTGTGCCGGATGTATCGCTCGCCTCGATCGTGCGTGCCTCGGCAGCGTTCCCAGGGATCGCTCCGAAACGTTTCAATTTCGGCAGAGAATTCGCGAACCACGGCTCTACCGGCGCTCCCGATTGCGAATGTTTCCCCGAGACGGCCTACTGCGCTGATGGCGGCGTTTGGAACAATCTCGGGACGCAGGCGGTCCGCGAGGGCGGCAACTCGCGAGGCTTGCCGGTCCTGTGCATCAACGCCTCAGCACCGGACAAGCCCGCCGCCGCCTGGACGTTGGTAACGCCGTTCAGCGCCAACGTCATCGGCCTCGCCCGAGTCATGAAGATTTTGAACCTGAACACGGTCGAACCTCGCGTCGACACCATCGAACGTGAGTTGGGCCGCCGGTGGCGCATGAACGAAGCGCCGAACACCAGGGACGACCCGCTCACGGTGATCGCTAACATGGACCACCTGCAGGACGCATTCGACCGGATCGCCGGTCGCCAGCAGCTTAAATCGAAGGATGACGACGCCGGGCGGTCCGCTGTCACCGTCGACGAGATCAGTGCGCTCCGAGCGTCCTCGTTCTCAGGCTTGTTCGACCAGACTGAGATGGACAAACCGATCAAGACGGCGCTGGCTCGTCTCCCAAGCCACGAGATTCGCTACCTGTTCCAGCGCGGGTATATCGCGACGTGGCTCGCGTCGCTTTACGTCCAGCCACTGAGGGCCGGCGAGGTCACTGACGCAGCCGTCGCCGATTTGGCCCGCCGATTCGAAACCATCGCCGGCAAAGAGAAACCAAAACCCGCACAAGGTACGAGGCCGTCTGACACCGAACGACGTTCAGCGGACTGATCGTCTTCGCGACGCCGATTTAGCGACAAATACAGCATCCAACGCTGCGTCCACCGTCTCCTGTGTAGGGTTTCGGGTCTACGACCTCCATCCCCAGGGCTTGGTTTACCGCTCGAGGAACGACGCGGTAAGCGGACTGATAGACCGTCCCCAAAGGTGGACGTAAGCGGAAGCAATTCCTCGAAGACAGTCACCTCAAGACGGTCCAGCAGTTCAGCGTCGACGCCCTGGTGAGCGAGCCGTTCGGCTTGCCGTAGTTAATTAACGGCCGGCGTACACCAGGGCGGCGATGACGCCGGCGCCCTGGATGAATGCGCCAATCGCGCCGATCGCCGTCCACGTATCGGTCGACCACGAATGTCGTGCGATGAGCACGGTAAGTATGACCGAGGCGCACAGGACAACGAAGGCAAAGAACATGAGCATGTCTTGGCGTTCGTTTCGCTGTGCTTCGGCCACGGTGACGGTGTAGCAGACAGCGGGGTACCCGGTTGTCCGATCACCGGGAAGTCCGCCCGTCCGAGCCCCGCGCAGCCGAGCCCCGCGCAGCCGAGCGCCCGGACCCATCGTGAGGGACCCGCCGCGGGTGGAGGCCTGTCCTTATCGCTTGAGCGCTTGATGGTTGCGAAAGAGACGCTCTTTGTCCACGGCTGCCCAGCCAGTACACGTGACGTCGTCGCCCGTGCCGTAGCGGCGGTCGTGCTCGGCAAACCACCTGCTCACATCGTGGGGTGCAGTCGCTGGTAGAGGACGAGTCGTCAGACACTGTCGCCCACAATGACTGTCGCCACCGATCGTGTTGCGCTCGAATCGAGATTTCCTCTCGCTTCGGTGTTCGCAGTCGTCGGTTTCATCGCATTCGTACGAACGTTCCGGCGGACAGACGTGAGATTTCGCCGACGATCATGGTGAGGAGATTCGCGGATCGCAACTGGCCAATTTCAGCGAGAGTCCCGCTTTCGCCGTCCGTCCGCTGTCGGGGAGTGCGCGAACTGCGGTTAGTCCGTCCGCTTGTTCGCCCAGTGCCGTTCCTGGTGGTCCGTGACGTTGAGAATGGCACCAGCGATCGGAGGATGCTCTATATGGAAGTTTTGCTCGCCGAGCACTCCGTCGAGTCGCAGGAGTGTCTAGGGTCCGGCTTTCGAAGGGTCCTGGGACACTCCGCCGGGCGCAGGCGTTTTAGGCGGTTGCGCAGTCGGAACAGTCGGGCGTGAAGGATTCCCGGGATCCGTCCGACCG
>JAYTOM010000503.1:0-14253 GCA_043747765.1 Actinomycetota bacterium | reverse complement strand
GCGGACGCTCTGCTGCACACCGATATTCCCGTCATCGCAGCGGTCAACGGGGCAGCGGTCGGCTGGGGGATGGAGCTGGCGTTGATGGCTGACCTTCGCGTCGCCAGCGAGCGCGCCCGATTCGGCGAGCTGTTCGTGCTGCGCGGTCTGGTCAGCGACGCACCCGGCCTCGGTCGGTTGGCTCAACTGGTCGGGCGTGAGAAGGCGGCCGAGATGTTGTTCACGGGGGACATCATCGATGCCGCGGAGGCGCTCCGCATCGGACTCGTCGGACGACTCGTCGCCCATCATGATCTGCTCAGTACGGCGCTCGAGCTCGCCTCAAAGATCGCCGCCAATCCGCCGCTCGCCGTGCAGCGGATCAAGGCCGGGCTCCGTCGTGCGCTGGATCCCGACTGGGCCGACCTCGGTCATTGGGTGTCATCGACGTTGGGTGAACTGTTCCAGACCGACGATCATCGCGAAGGTGCCCGCGCGTTCTTGGACAAGCGCCCCCCACAGTTCAGAGGAAGTTGATGGCCAAGACGATGCTGATTCGCGCTGACGTGATACCGGGTGATGCGATCGCCCGATTCACGCGGGGGTTCGATCAGATCCGTTCCGACAACGGTTTGCCGACAGCGTTCGCGGACGAGGTCAGCGCTGCCGCGCTCGCGGCCGCCTCGCTGCCGTTCGACGATTCGCATGTCGACCGCACTTCTCTGCCGTTCGTCACGTTGGATCCGGCCAGTAGCACGGACCTCGATCAGGCATTCACGATCGAGCGAGGCACCGGCGACGAATTGGTGCTTCGGTACGCGATTGCCGACGTCGGTTGGTTCGTGCATCCCGGCGACCCGCTCGACACCGAGGCGTGGAGGCGCGGCGTCACCACCTACCTGCCGGATCGGCGCGTGGGACTGTACCCGCCGGCTCTGGCAGAGGGTGCGGCAAGCCTGTTGCCTGATGGACCGCGCCCGGCAATCGTCTTCGTCGTGCGAGTCGATGGCGCTGGCGCCGTACAGCTCGACGGCGTCGAACGCGCCAAGATCCACAGTCGTGCCAAACTGGCGTACGAGACCGCGACGGCGGCTGATCTGCCGGCCGAGTTCGACGAGTTCGCAGCCCGCATCACAGCGGCTGAGGACGCCCGGGGGGCAAGCCGCGTCGAGGCGCCGGAGCAGGAAGTGCAATCGGACGGCGCTTGTGGATTCCAGATCGCGTTCCGCCCGCGGCTGCCTAACGAGGACTCGAACGCAGCGATGTCGTTGGCCACGAACCTCGCCGTTGCCGATGTCCTCTTCGCCCATCACACCGGGCTGTTCCGGGTGATGGCCGAACCCGACCAGCGCAGCGTGCGCCGGCTGCAGTTCACGGCCAAGGCACTCGGCCTCGACTGGAACGACCAGCTTCCATTGGGCACGTTTCAGCGAACGTTGGATCCGAATCTGGCCAAGGACGCTGCGTTTCTGATGGCTGTTCGACGAGCCGGCGGCGGAGCGGACTATGCGCCCTACGCGGACGGTGTCGTGCCGTGGCACGCCGCGATGGCTGCCACCTATTGTCATGCCACGGCACCACTACGCCGTCTGGCCGACCGATACGTGATCGAAGCCGCATTGGCGATCGCCCACGGAGCGCCCGTCCCCGACCCGGTGCAGGCGGCATTCGCAACCCTTCCCGCAGTGATGCAAAAGGCCGACGCACGTTCATCGCAGGTGGAGCGAGCGGTGATCGATCTTGTCGAAGCGGTGACGTTGCACGGCTGCGAGGGACGTGTCTACGACGCCGTGATCACCGACATCGATGAGCGCGGTGCACGAATTCAACTCTGCGATCCGGCCGTGGTCGCTCGCGTCAATGCCCACGGTGTCGAACCTGGCGATGCAGTGAAGGTTCGTCTGGTCGCCGCCGATCCACTGAAACGAACGGTCGAATTCGAACGAATCTCGTGATGTCAACCCATCATTGACCGACTCGGGACAGCCCTTCTTGCACGACCGTGACCGCAAGCGTGCCATCCTGGCGGTAGATGGCCCCGCTCGCGAGTCCGCGGGCTGCGCCCGTCGAGATCGCCTGCTGATCATAGAGCAACCATTCGTCGGCCCGGAACGGACGGTGGAACCACATCGCATGGTCGAGACTCGCCATCTGCAGACCGGGGCTGTCCCATGACCATCCGAACGGCAGCAACGTCGTGTCCAGCAGCGTCATGTCGCTCGCATAGGTGACGATGCACGCGTGCAATGTGGGATCTTCGGGCAGATGACCGTCGGCGCGTAGCCAGACTCGTTGGCCGAGTGCCGGCTGGCCCTTGCGGCTGATCGGGTCGTTGTCGGTATAGCGCAGGTCGATCGGCCGTGGCGTGTCGTACCAGGCACCCATCTGTTCCTTGTACGGCGCCATCCGGGTCTTGAAATCGGGCAGCGATGTCGGCTCGGGGATACCCGCCGGCATCACCAACTGGTGGTCCGGGCCTTCCTCGGCGACATGGAAACTGGCCTGCAGGTTGAAGATCGCCCTGCCGTGTTGGATGCCGACGACGCGACGGGTGGTGAAGCTCTTGCCGTCGCGGATGCGGTCGACCTCGTACAGGATCGGCACCGTCGGATCGCCAGGGCGCAGGAAGTAGGCGTGCAGTGAATGGACCATCCGGCCCGGATCGCCGACGGTCCGCGCCGCGGCGACCAAGGCTTGACCGGCGACCTGCCCACCGAACACGCGCTGGCGATTCTCGTCCGGTGAGCGACCACGGAACAGGTTGACCTCGATTGGCTCGAGGTCGAGCAGCTTGACCAGGTCGTCGAGGGCTTCTTGCATCCCGTCATGTTGGCACGTCGCGCGAGACGTGACACGGTGGAGACGGGCGTCGCCCTGATGGGACTCGGTCCGAGCCCGCCGTGACGGATATGGTGCCCGCCATGTCGCTTCTCCCACTCGATGCCGATCAGCTGCTGTCCACCACTCGCGCCGTACGCAAACGGCTGGATTTCGCGCGTCCCGTCGAGGACGAGATCATCCGTGAATGCGTCGCCGCAGCGATGCAGTCGCCGAGCGGCTCGAACCAGATGACGATGCAGTTCGTGATCGTCCGCGACGCTGCCAAGCGCGCTGCGATCGGCGATGTCTATCGCCAGTGCTATGCGCAGTACCGAACCTGGGACGGCGTGTACGTCGGCTCGATCAAGAAGGACGACGAATCCGAGCAGGCCCAGCAGATGCGTGTCGCCAGCAGTGCCGATTACCTCGGTGATCACATGGGTGATTCGCCCGTGCTCGTGATCCCGTGCAGTGCCGGCGGCCGGGTCGACGGAAGCGGTGCGCTGGCTGCAGCGTCGATGATGGCCAACATCTTGCCGGCGATGTGGAGCTTCATGCTCGCCGCCCGGGCACGAGGCCTTGGCACGGCGTGGACGACGATGCACTTGCTGATGGAACAGCAGGTGGCCGAAATCCTCGAGATCCCGTTCGACACGGTGCAGCAGACCTGTCTCAGCCCGCTGGCCTATACCAAGGGCACCGACTTCAAGCCAGCTGCGCGACCTGCCCCCGAGACGATCATCCACTGGGACCAGTGGTGACCGCAACTGTTCCGGCCGATCTCCGCGAACATGCGGTTGCGGCCACCGGCTTCATGCCACCGGAGGAAGGCGATGCGTTGTTCGCGGCGGCCGTCGATGCCGGCACGGCCTGTCCCGGTTTGCCATTCCTCGAAGTCGGTTCGTACTGCGGACGCTCCACCATCTGGCTCGGCGGCGCAGCTCGGGAATGCTCGACGGTCGTGTTCGCCGTCGATCACCACCGCGGCTCGGAAGAGAACCAGGCCGGTTGGGACCACCATGATCCAACGGTGGTCGATCGACGCATCGACAAGATGGACACGCTGCCGCTGTTTCGCGCAGCGGTTCATGACGCGGGTGTCGAGGATTTCGTCGTCGCGATGGTCGGCCAATCACTGACGGTGGCCCGCTCCTGGGGCGGCCTGCTCGCCTTCTTGTTCATCGACGGTGGACACGGCGTCGCACCAGCCAGCGCTGACTACCAAGGTTGGACGCGGCACGTCGCGGTCGGCGGCACGCTCGCGATTCACGACGTGTTTCCGAATCCCGATGATGGTGGTCGGCCGCCGTACGAGCAGATCTTCCTGCCGGCACTGGCCAGTGGTCGCTTCGAAGTCACATCCGCGACGGGTTCGCTGCGCGTCCTGCGCTGTGTCGCCTGAACGCCACTCGTTGGCGTGAACCTGTCAATCCATCCCGAGGGCGCGCTTCGTTCCGCCAGACCAGCGCCGCCGCCGTGAGGCCAGGGTTGCCGTGAAGCCGGCGTCACCGTGAGGCCAACGCCAACAATCTCGCTCATCAGACGAACTCGACGCCTTGGGCGAGTGGCAGGTCGTTCGAGTAGTTGATCGTGTTGGTGGCTCGGCGCATGTACGCCTTCCACGAATCGCTACCGCTCTCGCGCCCGCCGCCGGTGGCTTTCTCGCCGCCGAACGCCCCGCCGATCTCGGCGCCCGACGGGCCAATGTTCACGTTGGCAATGCCGCAGTCACTGCCGTCTGCGGCGCAGAACCGTTCGGCCTCGCGAAGATCGGTGGTGAAGATGCTGCTGGCCAGACCCTGTGACACGGCGTTCTGCATTGCGATCGCTTGGTCGAGGTCGGTGTAACTCATCACGTACAGCAGTGGTGCGAAGGTCTCCGTGGCGACGATTTCGGTCTGCGCCGGCATCGTGATGATGGTCGGCCGTGTGTATGCGGCATTCGGTGCCTCGGCGGCGAACATCCGCTCGCCTCCGACAATCCGGGTCCCGCCGTCGGCCAGAGCGGCCGCCGATGCCGCCGACATCTTGTCGAACGCGCCCATGTCGATCAATGGCCCGACGAGCGTCGATGATTCGAACGGGTTGCCGACCGGCAGCGTCGCGTACGCAGCAGCCAGGCGCTCGACGAGTTCATCGTGGCGGCTGTCGTGCACGATCACTCGGCGCAACGTCGTGCAACGCTGGCCGGCGGTGCCGGCGGCCGAGAACGTGATGCCCCGGACCGCCAGATCGGCGTCGGCAGACGGTGCGATGATTGCTGCGTTGTTACCGCCGAGTTCGAGAATCGATCGGCCGAAACGTGCAGCCACCACAGGCCCGACCTGGGCGCCCATCGCTGTCGATCCCGTCGCGCTGATCAACGCAACGCCCGGGTGCGCAGCCAGCGAGGCACCAACCTCGCGACCGCCGAGCACGACCTGATTCAGGTGCTGTGGCGCGTCGGCCAGGCGAGCTGCTTCGTCGAAGAGACCCTGACAGGCCAGCGCCGTCAGCGGGGTGAGGTTGCTCGGCTTCCAGATCACGGGGTTGCCGCAGACGAGCGCGACCGCCGTGTTCCAACTCCACACCGCCACCGGAAAGTTGAACGCGCTGATCACGCCGACGGGACCGATCGGATGCCACGTCTCCATCAGACGGTGACCAGGGCGTTCCGACGACAACGTTCGGCCACCCACGCTGCGGCTGAGACCAACGGCGAAGTCGCAGATGTCGATCATCTCCTGCACTTCACCGAGCGCTTCGCTGTGGATCTTTCCCGCCTCCAGGGTGACGAGCCAGGCCAGGTGCTGCGAGCGCTCACGCAGCAGGGTGGCGAGATGGCGGATCACCTCCGAGCGGCGCGGCGCCGGCGTGGTTCGCCAGGTCGTGTAGGCCTCGGTGGCGCGTTCGACCGCATCGTCGACCGTGATGATCGCCGCCCGGTCGATCGTCCCGAGCACGTCGCCGGTGATCGGCGATCTCGCCCTGCACTCCGTCTCGACGGACGGCCGTAACGGCGCAGCGAAGCATCCGCCGAGGTGGACCGCAGACTGTTCCATCAGTTGAGCGGTGGACGGAAGCGGGGGGTTTGGAGATGCGGTCACGCTGGGTCCAGTTCTGTACGTCGGCGGGTCAGTCGGCGAGCAGCGAGGGCACGAACAGCCGACTCGCGGCCGACGCATTGCAGATCGCATCCGCGGCGAGGATGACCGCTGCGCCGGTGTAGGCCGAGCGTTCTCCACTCGGAAATCGCTCCTGCGACGGGTACACGATGCCGGTGCTGTACGCACCGTCATCGCAACGATGGGCCCTGGTCCAGAACAGCAGATCGGTGGCGGTCGCGATGTCGCCGATTGCGGCGAAGGACAGCGAGCACTCCGCGGTCTCGGACGCTGTGATCCACGGCTCGTCGCTGACGCAGCGGATGCCGCGGCCCTCCATCGCGAATGCTTCCCACCCGTCGTTCATACGCGCCTTGGCCTGTTCACCGGTCATCGCGCCCGTGAGCACGGGGTAATACCAGTCCATCGCCCAGCGGGTCTTCGGTTCGAATGCCGTGTCCGACCGAGCGGCGATGACGTCGGCCAATGCTGCGGCGGCTTCGGTCCATTCGGGTCGTGGCTCGTTGATCACGTCGGCCAACTTCGCACCACACTGCAGCGAATGCATGATGCTGCTCGATCCCGTGAGGAGCGCGTAGTTCCACGGTTTCGCATCCGGTTCGACCGCCCACAGGATGGTTCCGTCGTGCCGGCGCAGCGACAGCACCCAGTCGAGCGCCCGCTCGACTGTCGGCCAGAGATGATCGACGAACGCGCGATCCCAGGTGCACAGCCAGTGGTGCCACACGCCGGTCGCGACATAGGCACACACGTTCGAGTCGAGCTTGATGTCCTCGACGCTGCCGTCCGGCAGGTAGTAGTTGTTCCAAGCCCCTTGGTCGCGCTGCATGTCGACGAGCCAGTCGTAGGCGAGTTCGGCATGACCATGCAGTCCAGCGACATCGAGTGCCATCGCCGTCTCGACGTGGTTCCACGGATCGCAGTGTCCGCCCTCGAACCAGGGGATCATGCCCGACGGCAACTGCAGAGACGCGATCGACTCAGCGGTCCGGTGCACTTCCTCCGACGAGAGAACGCCCTCGAGATCCGGAAGACGACTCATCCAACCACCGCTTCGGCCATCTGTGTCGGCGCAGCCACGGCCGATCGAAGCGAACCGAGCGCCGGCATCGGCTTGGTGCCGTAGACGACCAGACTCTTGCCCATCACCGGACTGAGCACCTTCTCGACAAGCCGGGTGGAACGGGGCCCCTTGATGATGTCCCACTCGAGGAACTTCTTGTATGCGTTGACAGCCCTACTGTCCTCGCGGCGGGGACCAACAGCGCATTTCAGCCACCAGTACGGCGAATGCAGGGCATGGGCATGGTGGCTGCCGTTGACATCCAGGCCTGCGGCACGAAGCTTGGCCTTGAGTTCGGTCTCGGAGTAGATCCGGACGTGGCCGCCGACTGATTTCGGCGCGTGGTACTCGTCGCTGATCATCCAGTTGATCTTCTCCGGAAACCAGGTCGGTACCGTTCCGGCGAACGTGCCGCCGGGCTTCAGCACCCGGACCATCTCGGCAATCGCGCCGACATCGTTCTGGATGTGCTCCAAGACCTCGCTCGTGATCACCCGGTCGAACGTGTTGTCAGGGAACGAAAGCCTGGTTGCATCGCCCTGCAGCACGCCGACGTAACGGTCGATCGGAATCTCACCGGCGTCGACCATCGCCCCGAGCGTGGCCCGCGTGCTGACGACCTCGTCGGCTGCGTAGTCGAGAGCGACGACGCGCCCGCCGCGTCGAGCGACCTCGAAGCAGTGACGGCCGAAACCGGCACCGACGTCGAGGACGAGGTCGCCGGGTCGCAAACCGAGTTGGTCGAAACGAATGGTGAGCATCGCTCAGCTCGCCCGTCCGGGCGTGAGTCGGCCGTTCTTGCGGAGCTTGGCCACGTTGGCGGGCATCGCCAGCACCTCGCGATACTGATCGACGGTCAACTTTGCGCAGTGCGTCCAACTCCAACGCTCGACCACCCGCTGACGCCCGGCGAGGCCGATGCGGGTGCGCAGTTCGTCGTTGTCGAGTGCCAGACGGATCTTCGCAGCCAGTCCTTCGGCATCACCGGCCTTGCACTGGAAGACCGTCTCGCCGTCCTTGCCCGTCACTTCAGGCAGCGCACCACCGTCGGTCGCGACCAATGGCGTGCCAGTGCACATCGCTTCGATCGCCGGCAGGCTGAAGCCTTCGTACAGGCTGGGCACGACGGCCAATTGGGCCTCCGCATACAGCTCGACGATGCGTTCGTCGGTGACGCCGCTGACGAAGTCGATGTGATCACGCAGACCCAGCTTGGTGATCAGATCGTCGCTGTGGCCGGGGCGCGGTTTGCCGATGATGGTCAGCGTCACGTCGCGTTCGGTGCGCAACTTGGCCATCGCTTCGAGCAGATACGAAAGCCCCTTCAGAGCAACATCGGCGGATGCGGTGGTGATCATCCGACCGGGGACACGCTGAACGTCGGGCAGCGGCTTGAACAGTTCGGGGTCGACGCCGACCGGCACGAGTCGCATCCGGTCGAGGCTTACGCCCATATCGGCGTTGATGTCTTTGATGCTGTTCTCGCTGACGACGACGATCCGTGGCAGCCGGCTGGCGACGCGTCCCTGCATCTTGACGAAGCCGTACCAGCGGCCGACGCTGCGCCGTTTGCGCCAGTTCGGTGAATGGCTCATCTCGAGCTCGCGATCCTTCGTGATCGGATGATGGAGCGTCACGATCGTCGGGATGATCTTCTCGATCTGCAGGATGCTGTAACCGAGGCACTGGTTGTCGTGCACGAGATCGAACTCGTGTGTGCGCTTCTTCAATTCGCGGTACGCGCGTGCGCTGAATGCGAGCGGCTCGCTGAACGTGCCGGTCAGGTACTGCAGGGTTTCGAGGACGTCCTCTCGGGTCTTCAACTCCCAGTAGGCGGGGACGCGACCGGGGTACTGATCGTTGAAGATGTCGAGGCTCGCCAACTTGTGCATCGGCACCCGGTCGTCGAGGATCGGGTACGGCTGACCGGCGAACACCTCGATCGAATGTCCGAGGTCGGCGAGCGCCTTGGTCAGATGACGGGTGTACACACCTTGGCCACCGACGTGGGGCTTACCCCGGTAGGTGAGATAGGCGATGCGCAGCGGCCCGTTCGGATCCATCCCATTCGACCTGGGCTCAGTTGACATGGGGGACAACGCTATCTGGAGGTCATTACCCCCCGGTAGCCGGTCGCCGGTTTCACGGACATGTCACATGCCAGGAGATCGTCATCGATCGCTCCACGCTCTCGCCGGGCGAGAGGCGTGTGAACGCGTGTGCGTTCACGGAGTTGAAGCCGTCCGGAGGCCCGCTCTGCGGCTCGACGCATGTCGCCCTGACCTGCTCGTCGTAGATCACCCAGTGGTCACAATCGCTGTCGATCTGCACGACGAGATCGCCGTAGTGCAGCCGAAGCGGCCCGCGCGGACCAACGAAACAATCGTCCCAAGGCCCGGACGGCGATGGGACCAGTTCACCGGTCGGGATACCGTCGGGATCGCGCACGTACATCACGTCGAAGTCGATCTGCGCCGAATCCGGTTTGACGAACCACGGGTGCCAACCAATCTGGGCAGGCATCGCCAGATCATCGGCCGTGATCGTCAGCCGACACTCGAGTCGATCGTCGAACAGTTCGATCCGTTGGCCGACCCACCCGCCGAAGGGCCAGTGATCGTCGAGACCGCAGCGCATCACCACGAAGGTGTCGCTGACATCGCTGACCGACCACGGTTGCAGGAACGCCGAGCCGTGGATCGAGTGTGGCGGCATGTTGATCTCGAGTTGGAATTCCTTGCCGTCGAACTCGAACCGACCATTGCGGACTCGACCGGCGAACGGAGCCATTGGATAGCAGCCCCATGAGATCGGGTCGGGCAGGATCTGTTCGACCAGCAGCTGCCGACCGCCGACATGGAGTTCGACGACGCGGCCGCCATTCTCGGGACTGATCGTGCATCGCGGCCCCGTGATCGCCGTGATCGCCTTTGTCCCGTTTGTCCCCCGTGCGCTCAATTCGATCACGGAACGAGTCTGCCATGCGTCCGGAATGGCAGGATTCGTGAATGCGGGGATTGGTGCAGCGGGTGCGGCAGGCGTCGGTGACCGTCGACGGTGAGGCCGTCGGCGCGATCGGCGAGGGACTGTGCGTGCTCGTCGCCGTGACGCATGCAGACACCGAGCAGATCGCCTGCCAGTTGGCCGACAAGATATGAAACCTCCGGGTGATGGACGACGATGCGGGGGTGATGAACCGGTCCGTCGCCGACACGTCCGGGACCGTCCTCGTCCGACGGGCCCGTGACCATCATGCTGGAGTTGTGAGGCGGCGCTTCCGGATCCGGGGTGGCCAACCGCTGCCGAGGAGAGCAACGACGAACACCACGAGGGCGAGAGCGACCCATGGCTTGTCCCCGATCGAGATGTACCAGGTCTTCCCCGTGCGCAGGGCAAGCGCGCGCACGATCACCTTCTGCTGGCTGACGGACGTGCGTTGGTACACGTCGCCATCGGGAGAGATGAATGCCGAGAAGCCCGTTGGCGCAGCCTGAGCGACCCACCGGCCGGTCTCGATCGCGCGTAGCTTCGACGACGCAACCTGCTGGGTCTGCAGAATCGTCCATGTGTAGCTCGAGCCGTTGGTCGGATTGATCAGCAGTTGTCCACCGTGGCTGACGCCATCCCGGGCTCGACCTCCGAAGAAGACCTCCCACGAGATGACGACCGCAACTCGCGTCCCGCCCGGCAGCGCGACGAACGCTGGGCCTGTCCCCGCGATGGCATCTCGCGGGACGAGGTTCGTCGGAGCGCCCAGAGCGTGGAGCAACCCGCGCAGCGGCATGTACTCGCCGAAGGGGACGCGACGAACCTTGTCGTAGCGGCCGGTGTACTGACCGTCGGGTGTGACGACCACCTGGGCGTTGGAGAACCGGTCGCCAGGTCTGTCCTCGGTGACACCGACCAGGAACGTCGCGTTCAATCGCCTTGCTTCGGCGGCGACCTCCTGGAACTCCTGGCTGGCGGCGAAGTTGCCGACGTCGATGACGTTCTCCGGCCAGACCACGACGTCGAGATGGTCGGATGGTTGCAAGGTCCTCGTCGTCTCGAGATGGCGCTGGGTGACACACGCAGAATCGGTCAGCGGACCAATGTTGTTGGGCGTGCCGTCGGCTGCGCAGTACGACGTCACTGTTGCGTGTGTCCCTTGTGGCCCTCCGCCCTGGACGATCGCGACACGCAACGACTTCCCCGTGGTCTGACCGGACGGCGCGACGCCGGCGACCGCGATCACCAAAACGACGGCGATGATCGCGAGCACGCCGTGCGGAGCTCCTGACGCACCGCGATGACGTCGCCGGGCGAATGCCGGCACGGCGGGCGATGGGCCGGCCAGCGCGAAGCCGATCTGGAAGGTGACCCACGTCAGGAGGACCGCGCCGCCGATCCGGGCGATGCCGATCAGCGGACCGGCACTCTGGCTGATGGCCAGGCTGGCCAATGGCACGCCCCCGAACGGGAAGCAGAACCGCAATGCCTCGGCGAGCGTGTGCGCCGCCGGCCGTCCGATCACGCGCCATCTGCCGGTCGGCGCGACCATCGCGGCAACACCGTGGAACCCAGCGAAGAGGGCGGTGGCGAGCAGATATCCGGGAGCGGTGAGGAACCACATCCATGCCAATCCGGGAACCAACCAGCCAGCTGCGAACAACCACCCGCACCGAAATCGAGTGCCTCGATCGGGACTCTCGCCGAGCGTCGTCTCGAACACGATGATGCCCAGGAAGGCGAGTGGCCAAAAGCCCCATGGCGGCAGCGAGAGGGCGACGAGAACCCCGCCGACCAAGGCCAGGAACGCCTTCTTCGTCGGACGGCGGATGGATGGCATAGGCCTGCGACGCTAATCGTCAGCACCTCCAGCGAACCGTTCATGTGCAGCGACCCGCACGCGTATGTCGTTGGTCAGGCGTTCTGATCCGGGGCGTGGACGAGGTACACGACGATCTCCTGGGAGACGACCGTGTGGACGAACCGGCCGTTGGTCGTGTTGCAGGTGACCTGATCTCCGGCGACGAGCGTGTCGATGTTGCGGAACGGCTTCGAGTGGTTGACGATCAGAGTGTTCTCCGTTGCCGCTCCCGACCCCGTCGGCGCGTTGGACCCCTTCGGCGCCTCCGTGGTGGTGGTCGCTGTGGTGGTGGTCGCTGTCGACACGACGTCGGCAGGTTTGCGCACTGCCGCCTGGGCGCCCTGATCGCTGCCGCACACAGCAATCAACAGTGACACGACGAGCACGCCACCCACACCGATTCTCGCCGAGCGCATTCGCTCAGTCTCGCACAGTGGTGACATTCCCGGTCAGCGTCCGAGCCGCGGTGTTGGCTTGGGCGATACACGCCGGGATACCGATTCCACGGTAACTGGCGCCGGCGACGAGGATGCCGGGGGCGTCCTCGGCGAGGCCCGCTTCCAGCGCCGTGACGCGCTTGTCGTGGCCGGGCCGGTATTGCGGAAACGCCATCGGCCAACGGGTGAGCCGCCGTGCGAACGGCTTCAGGGTCAGCCCGAGATGACGTCCGACCTCGCTGATCGCCGCGTCGAACAGAGCGTCTTCGGGCTCGTCGGTGAGGTCGCGGCCGTCGCGTCCGAGTGATATGCGCAAGATCATCGCCGGCTCGCCGTGCTCGTTCACCGGGTTCCAATGCTGCCACTTGGTGGTCGCGAACGACACTGCGGTCACCCAATTCTGGACAGGCTTGGGGACGAGATAGCCGGAGCACCCGTTCAGCTCATCGGGCCAGTCGCGTCCGGCGATTGCGAGTGTGACCATCACCACGCCGGCGTGTTCGAACGCGGCGAGAGCGTTCGCGCTGGACGGTGACAGGCCAGCCAACAGTGGCGCGGTCGTTCGCGCCGGAGTGGCGAGGATGATGCCGTCGGCGTCGATCGATGTGCCGTCGCGCAGGCACACCTTCCACGCTGGACCCGCGCGTTCGATGGTCGAGACCATGGTGGCGGTGCGGATTTCGGCGCCAGCACCACGGAGCGCGTCGACAAGCGCATCGGTCAGTGCAGCCATCCCGCGACGCGGCGTCGCGAAGATCGGCCCCGAGACCGTTGGTAGCTTGGCCCGCATCCTGCGGGCTCCGAGCAGGAGGCTGCGATGGTTCGTGGCCAGTGCTTCGATCTGGGGGACGCCGGCAAGGCTGAAGCAGATCGTGTCGGCCGCGTAGATGCTGCCGACGAGCGGATCGACCAGTCGTTCATGCACCTGTTTGCCGAACCGCTTGCGAATGATCCGGCCGACCGAGTCCGAGCTCACACCGGTCGCGGGCAGTAACGGCTCGAGTGCGGCACGCAGTTTCCCCGGCCACGTCAGGAGTTTGCTGCGGGCCAGCTTGCGCAGATCGGATGGCACCCCGAGCAACAATCCTTCGGGGATCGGATGCAGCCCGTTCCACCACACGTTGGCCGACGCGACAGCGGGCGACGTCAGGTCGGCTGTGAGCCCCAGTTCGGCCGCCAGCTCCATCGCGTAGGGGACGCGAGTGAGGAATGCATCGGCGCTCTCGTCGATTCCGTCGACTCCGGCGAACGGACTCGACCGGATCTTGCCACCCAGGCGCTCGTCGGCTTCCAGCAACGTGATCGAGGCGTTCGGTGCGAGCGTGCTCAACCGGTACGCAGCCGTGAGGCCGGTGATGCCGCCACCGACGACGACGTACCTCGGACCGGCCGTCATCCAGGCGAGGCCGACACGACACGTGCGGCGAGTGCCGCCATGACACTCGCGTCGTCGTTCACGCACGCCGTGCGATCGAACGCCAAGCCGAGCTCGTTCGCCAGCTGCCGGGCTTCGATGTCGAGGTCGTACAGCACTTCGAGGTGGTCGGCGACGAATCCGCATGCGCACACCAGCGCGCCGTCGGCGTTCTCGCTGTCGCCGAGTTCGCGCAGCACCTGCAGGATGTCCGGCCCGATCCACGGTTCGGGCGTTCGTCCCGCCGACTGCCATGCGATCGCCCATGTGCTCCACTGCCCGAGCCCAGCTCGTGTGGCGACCGCCATTGCAGTGCTGCGCAGTTCGTGCGGATATGGATCGCCGCCGTCGATGATCCTCTGTGGAAGCGAATGCGCTGTGAACAACACCTTGGTGTTGACCGGCATTGCTTCGAGGCGGCGGCTGAGGTCGGCGGCGAGGAACTCGACGAACGCCGGCTCGGTCGCCCAACTCTCGATGGGGGTCACGGTGATCCCGTACGGTGCCGCCGCCGTTGTCGCCCGGTCCATGTACTGGCCGATGGAGTACGAGCTGAAGTGTGGTGCCAGGACAAGGCCGACGATGCT
>JAYTOM010000502.1:0-8737 GCA_043747765.1 Actinomycetota bacterium | reverse complement strand
ATGTACCGCCTCGAGTTTTCCGATGAGCGTGGCCCGACCGCTGGCCAGCGGATCGGCTCCGTCCGGCACTGGCTCGGTGGCCAACAGACTGGCCCGCGGATCGCGGATGGCGTTCTGCGTGTGCTCGGCCATCAGGCTGACGAAAAACAGCGGGTTCCCGTGGTCGTCGAGTGCATAGCTCGCCACCGACCCATATGGGTAGCCCACCGGGTCGGCGGCCAGCGTGCACAACGCACCCCGAGTTGCCGAGGCAACCAGCGTTCGACAACGCTCGGCATGCGTCGGCTCGGGCGGCGAGATGCTGGCCGAAGGCGTCGACCCGCTGTCGTCGGTGCTCGGCACTTGATGCATCATCGGTCGCTCGGCCATCCGCACACGATAACGGCCGCCTCTCGGGTCGATGCCGCCACCCCTTTGGTGATGAAACGAACTCATCCCGTCGGCGGGGGGCGCCAACGGGATGGATGAATCATTGTTCGAAGCAACCGGACCGACCGGATCAATCGTTCAGGATGCGGTGCGCCGCAACTGACGAGCCCCTACGTTGCCACCGTTGTTCCCGGACGCATTCCCTGGCGTCACGGTGGACTTCAAGCCACTGGACACCGGCGTGCCGGGATCGGCCGTCGTCGGAGTGGTCGTGGTGCCCAACGTCGCATCGGGTGTCGTCGTCGCTGGGGTCGGGCGGTCGTTGCCGGAACAGTCGACGCTGGCGTCGCAGCAACCTGCGGGCAGCTCCGCGTCGACGTGCCACCGAGAGCACCGACTGCAACGCCGCAAACCAGCGCCGACACGCCGACATCGGTCAGACCGCCGCCGGTACCGGGCGCCACCGTCGGGCCCGCTGCCGGGCATGCACCAGTTGCGCTGGCGCCGACCGCACCGACGCTCACACCGCAGCCCTGAGCAGCCACACCGGTTGCGACTGCTGCCGGATCAGCTCCACCCGTCTTCGCGGAGGCGCCGGTCGAAGGGCAACTCCCGACCGACACGGCTCCGATGCCGATGCCGCACACCTGGACGGGCACGGAGACGTTGATCAGGCCGCCTGTGCCCGTACCGGGGAGGATGCCGGGAGTGGTGCCCGGGGTGCCGGTGGATCCGCTGCACGATTGGCGGAGCAGGGATCCGAGAACAGGAATACAGGTATCAGCCGGGCGGCCTGACGATGCGAAGCTCGGCGTCGAGCCGATTGGGACAACGAGCAAAGCCGATACACGGGCGACGGCGCCGACCTTTGCGAAGGAGGGCGATTGAACGTCGCATGATTTCTCCTTGGGTCATTTCGAGCTGGGATGCTCGACATGCACAACTCGACAAAGCTCGGTGGCCAGAGCCCGGCTGTCATGTGAGACGTCGCAGCGACGCGATTTGCACTCCGGGCCGTGCCGCGTCAGCCTTTGACCATGACTCCACGACGATCCGGCGACGGTTTCATGCGATGCGCCGACGGTCACGTTCGTTGGGGCGTTTTCGGCGCTGCAGGGGTCCTGTTCGTGATCCGGGACGGCGACGGCACATACGTCATGCTGCAGAAACGTTCGGCAATGGCCCATGAGGGCGGATCCTGGTCATGCGCCGGCGGCGCCCTCGACGAAGGCGAGGGGCCGTTCGAAGGTGCGCTGCGCGAGGCATCCGAGGAAGTCGGCGATGTCCCGAGCAACCACCGCCTGCTCGGCGAGTACGTGTTCGCGCCGGCCCACGACTGGACCTACACCACGATCGTCGTCGAGGTCGGCGAGCGTTTCGGCGGATCGATCAATTTCGAGACCGATGCAGTCGACTGGGTGCACACGGAATCCGTGGCCGAACGGTTCCTGCATGCCGGTTTCGCGGCAGCATGGCCACACCTGCGGTCGATTGTCGAGTCAAAGCCGGCCTGACGCCGCGCTGGATCGAGTCCCACCCGGCGGGGGCCGAGTACGTTGGAAGGCAGCAGTTCGCCGACGCCGATGTCCAGAAGGGACTCCCCATGCCCGCTCCAGGAATGCACTCAGGTCGACCGACCGACGACGCAATGAACTTGGCGATGTCAGAGCACGCCGTGCCGTTGTTCGAAGCAGTCAAGGCCTTCATCGCCAACGAGGTCGACCCGATCACCGAGGAGTTCTATCGGCTCGGCGAAGGCCGGGCCGATCATTGGGGCTACGGCGACGGTCAGTTGGAGCTCCTCGATTCTGTCAAGGCCAAGGCCAAGGCAAACGGGCTGTGGAACTTCTTCCTCCCGAACGCTGACACAGGCGAGGGGCTCTCCAACCTGGACTACGCCTACATCGCCGTCGAATTGGGCAAGAGCCCCCTCGCCTCGGAATGTCTGAACTGCAGCGCTCCGGACACCGGCAACATGGAAGTCCTCGAACGAGTCGGAACTCCCGAGCAGAAGAAGCAGTGGCTCGAGCCATTGCTCAACGGCGAGATCCGGTCAGCGTTTGCGATGACCGAGCCCGACGTCGCGTCGTCCGACGCCAAGAACATCCACACCCAGGCGGTCCTCGACGGCGAAGAGTGGGTCATCAACGGCGAGAAGTACTACATATCCGGCGCCGGAGATCCGCGCTGCAAGATCATGATCTGCATGGTCCAGACCAGCCCCGACGGTCCGCCGCACAAGCGTCAGTCGCAGATCCTGGTCCCGATGGACACGCCTGGGGTCGAGATCCTCGGCGCCATGCACGTCTTCGGCGAGGACGAGGCCCCCCACGGTCACATGCACCTCCGCTTCACGGACGTGCGCGTGCCGAAGGCGAACATCTTGTGGGGTGAGGGGCGCGGTTTCGAGATCTCCCAGGTCCGTCTCGGGCCCGGCCGGATCCATCACTGCATGCGCTCGATCGGTGCGGCAGAGAGAGCCCTCGAACTGATGGTCAGGCGCGGACTCAACCGGGAGGCCTTCGGCAAGCCGCTGGCTCGGCTCGGCAAGAACACGGAGATGATCGCCAAGGCACGGATCGAGATCGAGTGCATGCGCTTGATGGTGCTGCGCGCAGCAAAGGCAATGGACACGATGGGCAATGCCGAGGCTCGGGTGTGGGTCAGCGCGGTCAAGGCAATGGTGCCTGAGCGGGTCTGCAAGATCATCGACGAGGCAATCCAGATTCACGGTGCCACCGGTGTGTCGCAGTGGACGCCTCTCGCCCGGATGTACGCGGGTCAGCGCACACTCCGACTTGCCGACGGACCGGACGAAGTGCACTGGCACGTCGTTGGTCGAGCGGAGTTGACCCGCTACGAGGACGACCACGCGCCCACGGTCGGACCGAAGAACGTCGAACTGGGCGGCGGCTTCTCAGGTCCGTCCTGACACCGCTGTCCCCTGCGATCGAATCGGCGGCCAGTGCGTGGACACCGTGCGCCGGGCCATCGAGCGTTACCGATCGACTGCTCGACGGCCCGGAGTGAACCGAACGGGCATCGTCTGGATGCCCGCGATGAAACTGGAATGCAGTCGTTCGACCGGTCCGTCCAGTTCGAGGTCGGGAAGTCGACGGACGATTTCGCGCAGCATCGCGATCGTCTCGATCCGTGCGACGTGCATCCCGAGACACAGATGCGGACCCCCCGCTCCGAAAGCGACGTGCGGGTTCGGCGAACGTCCGACGTCGAACCGGTCGGGGTCGCGGAACACATCGTCGTCCCTATTGGCAGAGGCGTAGAACATCACGACCCGCTCGCCCGCCGCGATCTGCTGGCCGCGCAGCTCGGTGTCGGCCAGCGCCGTGCGCTGGAAGTGCGCAACCGGGCTCGTGAACCGCAACATCTCCTCCACCGCAGGACCGCCAAGCCCGTCGAGGTCCGTCGCCAATCTGCGGCGCTGATCGTCGTGCTGGAGGAGCAGTTCCATGCCGGTCGCAAGCAGGTTGCGGGTGGTGTCACCGCCGGCGTTGACGAGCAACAGGAAGAACCACTGGAATTCGGCATCGGTCAACCGGTCGCCATCCACTTCGGCTTCGACCAGCATCGTTGCAATGTCCGCACCCGGTTCACGACGCTTACGCTCGGCCACGGATTGGGCGTACCCGAGCATCTCGCCAATGGCGGTCATCTGCTTTTGTTGGAACTCGGTCGACGAGTCCTGGGTGTGCATGATCTCGGTCCATTCGTACAGGCGCTCGCCGTCTGCACGGGGGATGCCCATCAGCTCTGCGATCAGCCCGGACGGGAGGCGTCCGGCGATGTCGTGGACGAAGTCGCACGAGCCGGATTCGATCACGTCGTCGATGATCTCGGCTGCGAGTTCTTCGATGCGCGGCCCCAGTAATGGCGCGTTGCGTGGTGTGAAGCCGCGACTGACCAGCAGTTTGAACCTGTCGTGCTGCGGCGGATCCATGTTCAGCATCATCAGGCGCTGCACGGCGAGACTGCCGTCGTCCGGCTCGGCGACCATCACACCCTTGGTCGCGGAACTGAACAATTTCGGCTGCCGACTGACCGTCTTCACATCGTCGTACTTCGTCAGCGCCCAGAACGGCCTGCCACCTTCGACCGGGTGGAGGTGTACCGGGTCGTTGGCTCGCAGCCACGCATACTGGTCCCACGGATGTCCGTCATGGAAGACGTCGGACGAGATCAGATCGATGTCAGGGTTGACGCTCACGACCGCACCGCTGTGGTTCCGCCGTCGACCACGAGGTGCGTGCCGGTGATGAACGACGCATCGTCGGAGAGCAGGAATCGAACAGCCCTGCCGATCTCCTCGGGACGACCGAGGCGGCCCAACAGACATGTCGATTCCATCGAATGACGCAACGGCTCGTACGCGAGCGATGGTGCCAGCATCGGCGTCCGCACGTATCCCGGACACACGGCATTGACCCGAACCGGCGCCATCGATGCGGCCAGCGACCGTACGAGTCCGATCATTCCGGCCTTCGATGCGCAGTACGCCGGGATGGCCGGATGTCCGACGAGACCCTCGATCGACGCAATGCCGACCACGGCCGATCCGGGCGATGCCGCGAGGTCGGGGGCGAGCGCTTGGCTGAGCATCGCCAACGCACGCAGGTTCACGTCGAGAACGAAGTCCCAGCGGTCGTCGGTGAGCGAGCCGATGCCGTCGGCACTGACGACGCCGGCTGCATGGACGAGTCCGCCGATGGTTCCGAGCCCTCGCTTCGTCTCGGCGAGTGCAGCGTCGATCGCCGGACCGATTGTCACGTCGATGCCGATGCCCACCGTCGCGACGCCGAACTCGGAGGCGATTGCGGCGGCCTGCTCGTGTGCCTTGGCTCCATCCAGATCCCAGACCGCCACCGCCCGCCCGGTTGCAGCCACCGCTTGCGCGCTGGCCAGCCCGATGCCTGACGCGCCTCCTGTGATCACCACTGCCCCGTTTGCGGCTGTTTCGCTCATTGCAACCCCGATCCGTGTCGTCGGCCCGTTCCCCACGGTGCGCATGACACTCTCGCACTCCAACCGTGCTCCCCCGATACCGTGCCATTCGTGGCACCGACCGACACGATCATCGATCTCGACCATCTGCCCTTCGACAACCGCTTCACTCGTGACCTGCCCGCCGAATCCCTGGCAGAAGCCTCGGCAGGGTCACCTGGGGCGAACCCTGCCGCAATGGCCCACGCGCGACGCCAGGTTCGCAATGCTGCCTACACCCGGGTCGCACCGACGCCGGTCACGTCGCCGCGCACACTGATCTGGGCCCCCGAAGTTGCGTCGATGCTCGGGCTCGACCCGTCGATCTGCCGGAGCGAGGACTTCGCTCAGATCTTCGCCGGGAACCGGGTCCCGATCGGCGCCGATCCCTACGCGGCCTGCTATGGCGGCCACCAGTTCGGCAATTGGGCTGGACAACTGGGCGACGGCCGAGCGATTGCGCTCGGCGAGATCGTCGACGCTTGTGGCGACCACCAGACCTTGCAGCTGAAGGGTGCCGGTCCGACTCCGTATTCCCGAAGCGCCGACGGTCGCGCCGTACTCCGCTCGTCGATCCGCGAGTTCTTGTGCAGCGAGGCAATGCACAACCTCGGCGTCCCGACGACCCGCGCCCTCGCGCTGATCGCCACCGGTGACGACGTCGTCCGCGACATGCTCTACGACGGTCATCCACGGCCAGAGCCAGGGGCGGTCGTGTGCCGCGTCGCTCCGTCGTTCATCCGGTTCGGAACGTTCCAGCTCCCTGCGTCACGCGACGATGTTGCATTGCTCCACCAACTCGTCGAGTACACGATTCGCAACCACTTCGGTCATCTGCTGGCCGGCGGCGAGTGGGCCTTCCCCGATCTCGTCGCACGTTGGTTCGCAGAAGTCTGCACACGAACTGCAGCACTGGCGGTGAATTGGATGCGGGTCGGTTTCGTCCACGGGGTCCTGAACACCGACAACATGTCCATTCTCGGACTGACGATCGACTACGGACCATATGGGTGGCTCGAGAACTTCGATCCGGGGTGGACGCCGAACACCACCGACGCCGGCATGCACCGCTACAAGTTCGGGACCCAACCGGAGATCATCCATTGGAACCTGCTCCAGTTGGCCCAGGCGTTGGTGCCGCTCGTCGACCGTCCAGATGCGCTGCAGGCCGCACTCGATCAGTACCGGACAACCTACGACGCGATGTTCGAGGAGATGCTGGCCGAGCGACTGGGCATCGGCGGGTCCGTGGCGGGAGACGAGCGATTGTTCGAAGAGTTGTTCGCGCTGCTGGTCGCAACCGAGACCGACTATCTGCTCTTTTTCCGTCACCTCGCCGACGTACCGGTCGGCCGGCCCGGTGAACACGACGCCGTCATCGATGACGATCGCTTGCTCGAACCTCTGAGGCCGGCCTACTACTGCGCTGACGACATTTTCGGCGTCCAGGACTCGGACGTTCGTGCAGCGACCGTTCGCTGGCTGCGCACGTGGGCCAACCGAGTCCGCGCAGGTGGCATCGACGACACCGAGCGTCGGCAACGGATGAACGCCGTCAATCCACGATTCGTACTGCGCAACTACCTCGCTCAAGAAGCAATCGATCTCGCTGAGCAAGGCGATCTGTCCCTCGTCCACGAATTGCTCGACGTGCTTCGCAGACCGTACGACGACCAGCTTGGTCGAGAACGATTCGCCGCACGGCGCCCGGAATGGGCCCGTCACCGAGTCGGATGCTCGATGTTGTCGTGCAGTTCCTGACTGGACCAACCGTCGCCGTGATCGCTCGGTAGCCTCGCGCGCACGGCTTCCCCCGAATGTTGGTCATCCCTCTTGGAGGAAGCATGTCATCTCGCCGTCACCGTTCATACGCGCGATCGCGCACCCATTGTCGACCACGTTCAATCCAGCTCGAAGGGTCATCGTGTCATCTGTGGAAACCGCCGCCAGGTGACGATCCGATCATCATCGCCGGCATCGGTGACGCCATCGAACTGGTCTTCGAACTGTTTGAGATGCCGATGCAGAACGCAGCACTGTTGATGTTCGACCAGAGTCGGCAGCTTCTCGGCGTCCTACTCGATCCGCCAGCGGGATTTGAGTTCGTCACCGACTGGGCTCGTCGTCCGGGGGTGAACATCGACTTCTGCCAGACGATTCTCGTGGTCGTCGACAACGATCTGGATGACGGCCCTGTGCCGCAGCAGGCCCTGCAGTTCTACGACGTGCTTCGCGAAGTCAGTCTGCGGGCGAACATCGTCGTGATCGACGTCATCTTCGCCAACCCGGACCGCGTTCGCAGCATGGCCTTTGCGACGGGCGATCACGGCGTGTGGACCAGCCAGTTTCCACGCGCAAGCTGAGCTGCGGGCACTTCAGGCCCTCAGTGGTGGCGTACTCCGATTGATCCACGTCGGATCGAGCGCTCGCGCTCCGACGACGCGCAGATGATCGAGCCGAGAGGTCTCGTCCGCCGACAGTGACACCGACGTCGCTCCGATGTTCTGTTCGAGGTACGCGATCCGCTTGGTGCCGGGGATCGGGACCACGTCAGAACCCTTGGCGAGCAGCCAGGCCAAGGCGATCTGACTCTCCGTCGCGCCGTGAACGGCTGCGATGTGGGCGATCACACTCACTTCGGACAGGTTCGCCTCCAGCGCGTCGCCCGAGAAGCGGGGATGATTGCGACGCATATCGTGCTGGTCCATGCCATCGACGGTCGTGATCCGGCCCGTCAACAGTCCCCGGCCGAGCGGGCTGAAGGGAACAATGCCGATACCGAGCTCACGGCACGTCGGAACGATCTCGTCCTCGATGTCGCGACTCCACAGCGACCATTCGCTCTGCAACGCAGCGATCGGGTGAACCGCCGCCGCGCGCCGGATCGTGTCGACGGACGCCTCCGACAAGCCGAGATGCAATACCTTGCCTTCGCGGACGAGTTCGGCCATTGCGCCGATGGTCTCCTCGATCGGCACGTGGTTGTCGGCTCGGTGCTGGTAGTAGATGTCGACATGGTCGACGTCGAGCCGGCTCAACGACCGCTCGATCGACCTCCGGACATACTCTGGCGTGCCGTTGATCTCGGCCGCCTTACCGGGACTCGGCGCGGAGACGATGCCGAACTTGGTCGCGATCACCACTTCATCACGTCGACCGGCGATCGCCTTGCCGACAGCGACTTCACTCGGGCCATAGGCGTCGGCTGTGTCCAGCAACGTCGCCCCGAGATCGATCGCGCGCAGGACGACGGCGGCGGGATCGATGCCGGCGAACCCGCCGTAGGCATTGCTGAGGCTCATGCATCCGAGGCCGATGGCTCCGACGGTCGGGCCGTTGGTGCCGAGTGTGCGCGTTGGAATCGCCACGT
>JAYTOM010000501.1:0-7779 GCA_043747765.1 Actinomycetota bacterium | reverse complement strand
GACGTCGACGACGGCGACGACCTCGGCGACGTCAACAGGTGGAGCAACCGCAACCAGCGGCGCAACCGCAACCACGGGTGGCACAGCGACGACCGGAGGAACCGGCAACTCGACAGCCGGAACCGCCGGGGCCGCGAAGGATGGTGCCATTGCGACCCTCGCCGCCGGCCTGGAGGTGCTAGCCGTCAGCACATACAAGGCTGCGCTCGACGCAGCGACGGCCGGTTCGCTCGGCACAGTGCCGCCAGCGGTCGCGCAATTCGTCCAGACGGCGATGGACCAGCACCAGCAGCAACTCGATGCCTGGAACAAGATCCTCGCCGCTGCTGGGGCTCCCGCAGTGACGGCACCGAATGCGACCCTGAAGCCGACGGTGGATGCAATGTTCGCCAAATTGACCGACATTGCTGGCGCAGCGAAGCTGGCGCTGTTGCTCGAGCAGATCGCTGCGGCGACCTATCAGAGCGCCATCCCGGTGATCGCCGACAAGGACGCGATCACGCTCGCCGGGTCGATCCAGATCATCGACTTCCAGCACGCTGCGATCCTCAACTTCGTCCTCGGCAACTACCCGGTGCCCGACACCTTCGGCAAGCTGGACAAGGCAGTCGCCGCCTGATCGTCTGCGGGGCGTGCCGCCCACCCGTCTCACCGACCGGACGGCAATTCCGATCCGCGCCGCAGCGTTCAGGCTCCCGATCAAGATCGTGGTCTTTGCGGTCCCGGCGAGCCCTTCGAGTACCAATGACGTCGCCATCGCATCATCGGCGACGACGCAGCTGCCGACGAGAGCCAACTCCCGCTCACGCCCAACGATTCCCGTACCGGGATCAGCCACGCGCATACCATACGCCACCCGCTTCGCCAACATTTCGGGGTTGCCCAGAGGGCCCGGCCGGGCAATATCACATGACCCTGTCCGCAGCGCTATAGGCCTTGGAGTTCTGCCTCGTTGTCGGCGACAGACCTTCGTTCGCCACCGACCCGCAGGGGCGGCGGTGGCAAGAAACCCTCTTCGTCGATGACGTGCTGACGGGCGTTGGCAATGCCGGTGCGAACCAGGTTCAAGCCGGACAGACCGGGGAGGAGATCGATCCGATCCTCGATGCGGTCGATCAGTTCCATCCCGTCGCCAGAGCCGAACAGGTAGGCCGTCGCGAACGAGGTCTCGATCTTGGGCACATCACCGTTGCCGACCGGTGCCCATTGGTTGCGAAGGAACCACGAGGTCACCTTCTGCGCCTTGCGATCGTTGTCCAACATGTCCCGAGCCCAGCTGGCGTAGTAGCCGGCGTGACGTCCCTCCTGGCGCATGATGCGTGTCAGCAGCTCGGTCAGAACGGGATGGTCGGCAATCGCCCCGAGCCGGTTGTACGCAGCATTCGCGGTCCATTCGTTGATCGCGCCCCACGTCATGTGGACGGCGGGGAACTTGCGGACACCGTGGCCGAGGGCCCAGAAGATGGCAGGACTCCAGAACAGGTAGCGCTTGTTGAAAGAGCGCATCTCCTTGAGTCGGGGATCGTGAGCCGGGACGTCGTGCATCGCCAGGATTCGACCGAGCGCGTTCCCGTGCCAGTACTCCTCGTAATTCCAGAGTGTCAGGAATCCGGTGAACTGCGGATCCTTCCAAGCGGGCATCATCAGCAGCTCTCGGGTGTAGAGCACTGTCTGGTATTCGATGTCGTGCATGTACGAGATGCATCGCAACACATCAGCGGACAGTGGTTGCGTGCGAAAGCTCTCGAAGTTGATGTCGTCGGTCTTCAGCCGACCACCTTGTTCTTCGAATTTTTGAAGACTGATAGCCATATCCCTATCTCCGTCGCGAGACGACCTCTGGGCGACAAGGCTAGTGGAGGATGACGGATGTCAGTGACGAGTGTCGTCGTCCAAGCGACCACCGACAATGGCGATCGCGGAAACGACGACCCACACGTCGCCCACACTGAGGCCGAGGCGCTGGAACAGGCCGGTTGGAAGACGGGTCGTCGTGGCCACCAGCGACAATCCGCCCACCGCCCCGATGCCAACTCCGAGCCGAGCAAGGGTGCGGTGGCCGCGGCAGGCCAGCGGTCGGGCCGAGAGGAGCGGAGTGGCCGCAAGCGTCAGATAACCGATCCCCGCGAACCCTGCGTGCAACGAGTCGACCGTCGATGAATGATCGAGCGGAGCGAGCGCAACGGCGATTGTCGCCAGCCCTGTTCCCGCCGCAGCGATCCACGCGGGACCGGCGAGTACCGCCCGGAGTGCTGTCGAGTAGGCAACAAGCCCAAAGCCGAAGACCACGAAGCCCCCTGTCATCAGCGGCCGGACCGATGAGCCGATTGCGGCCAGCCGGCTGATCGCATCGTCAACCGGCGCGTAGCCGTGCTTCATCAAGCCCCCGGCGATCCACGCCGAGGCGAATGCCACCGGCCCGACGACGCCCCCGCACGCAGCGATGGCGCGAGTGGGCCTCACCTGTCGACGAAGTGGATGCCCGATCATGTGACGAACGAGATGCCGGTTATTTGACGAAGTAGATGATCGTCACGATGAAGCCGAAGGCGATCACGAAGACCCGCAACCTCTTCGGCGGCAGGGACGAGGCAAGGCGGCCGCCGAGGTTTCCACCGAGGAGCGCAGCCGGGGCCATGACAGCAACGAGGGTCCACTCGATCTTGCCGGAGAACGACAGGAACATCGCTGCGAACAAATTGACGACGAATGCGAGCAACAACTTGATCGCGTTCAACTTGTTCAGCTTCAGGTCCGAGAACAATCCGAGCACTGCGATGAGCATGATGCCGAGACCGGCGCCGAAGTAGCCGCCGTAGACGCCCGCCAGGCCGACGCTGACCACCTGCGCGACCAGATGGGACGTGTGGACCTGATTGGGCTTGAAGATCCAACCGCGTAGTCGGTCCTGCGTCGCGAGCAGGATCGTTGAGATCAGGATCAAGAACGGTACGAGCGTTCGAAAAACCGACTCACTCGTCACGATCAACAGGATCGATCCGGTCAGTCCACCGATCGCGGCGGCGACGAGTTGCGGACGAATCGACGTGCCGAGACCGCCGAGGTCATCCCTCTGCGCCACGACTCCGCCGACGTATCCGGGCATCAGCGAAACGGTGTTCGTGGCATTCGCGCGAACGGAGGGCACACCGATCGCCGTGAGCAGCGGGAACGAGATCAGGGTGCCGCCGCCCGCGATCGCATTGACCATTCCCGCACCGATCGCAGCCGCTGCGGCTGCACAGTGGGCGGCAACGGATATGTCGGTCATTCGGTGAGCCGTTCGATGAGATTCGACGTGATCTTCTCGATCGCCGGATCAGAGCCGGTCAACCCCCATGCCCAGTCCGTGCAACCTGTGGAGACGACGGTGCCGCGACCATTCGCACCATCGCGAACGGCGAACACGGCGTGACCGTTTTCAAGACGGCGCGCAGTCGCGGCATCGGAGCTACCGAGGACGCGCCAGGCGTGGAATTCGCACTCGGACAAGGCGTCAGAGGCGACGGGCCGCTGCGCCGTCGCACGGGTGAACGGCGAGGCGGGCGCTGTCGCGAGGATGACGGTGTCGGTCGGGCAACCGTCATTGCCGGTGGGCACCGGGACGCCGTCGACCAACTGCATCTCGCAGCCGTCGCACTCGTAACCGACGACGGTGCTTGCTGCTCCGAGCAGGTCGCCCCTGTACACGCCGGTCCCGTCGAAGAGCCAATGATCCGGACGATGGACGGTGTATCCGCCCGCCCCACCTCCGACCGATTGACCGATGCGGTGATACCCACCGTGGTTGAAGGTGAGCAGGTTCATCTCGGTCTCGGGTCGCCCGATCAGCTGATCCGACCAGATACTGGTCAGTCTGTTCTGGCGTTGCGTTCCGTACACCGGATCGTTGGCGAACCGCTGCTTGTAGCCGACCATCGTGCGGCCCTCGTCCTCCAAGCGGACCTGCCAGAAGCTGACGTTGCCACTCAGGAACGCAGCATTGCCGCCGTCGCCGATGAAGCCTTCGACCGCATCGCGCATCTCCCATGACCAGTACTCGTCGTGACCGACACTCAGGTACAGCCGGCGACCGTCGAGCAGGTCGGGCACGAATTGCAGATCCGCGTTGACGGCATAGTCGATTCCGATCCCTGCGCGTTCGGCCCACTGCACGAACGGCTCCTCCCACGAGGGCCAACCCGCCGAACCGGACCACGCCGACAGACCGTGTGTGCGAATGTGCCCGACATGGGTACGCATCCGTGGATCCGGTGGACCGAGCACGGTCACACGGTTACCCGGGCCGGCCGGCTTACGCAAGAAGCCTGGTGCGAAAGGCCGCTGGAAGTTCGCGTGCGTTCCACCGTTGTAGATGTTCGTACCAGCGACATCGTTGTAGGCGTTCCAGGTGTTCGTCGACAGTACGAGCAGCGGTCGATCGGGACTCGGCTCGCTGGCCCGCACGACGAAGAACGCGACAACTTCCGTTGAAGCGCTGCCGTCGTCGAGACGCATGATCACCTCGTAGTACCCCGACGGCCAGTCGGCGGCGACCTCGATCGACGCCGTCACCGGCCATTCGCAGCCGAATGCATCAGCCTCTGGGGGCAGTTCCCGGGGCCGGACGCGAACCTTGTCCTGCATCACGCGAACGCGCTCGGAGCCGACTCGCACCACCTCGAGCTGGGCCGAACCGAGAGGTCCGCGTGCGTGCACGTGGACGGTCTCTCGGGCCACTAGACTATTGGGCCACACGTAGATCGCCGGTGACGATTGGTCGGCTGGCGGTGAGTACGGCATCGGTCGATCCACTGAGCCAGTGTCGCAGATTTGCTCGGTTCGCGACGTGGTCCGTTCGGTCAGTCGGGGTCCGCAAAGGTCGTGTCGTTCACACGCTCGTGTTGTGTGTTTTGGCGAACTCGATCCAGGCGCCGAGCAGACCCAAGTCATAGTCCGGACCGCCGACGCCGATCGTGAACAGGCTGATGCCCAAGTCGATCAGGGCCATCGCAGTGTCCTCCGGAGCACCATCGACGCCGGTCGAGCGAACAATTGCCTGCGGATCGCGACCGGCCTTGGCACACCACTCATCGAGCACCGTCGACTTGTGCGCGATCGTGGCGACGTCACCGAACGCATGCCACATGTCGGCCTGCTCGGCGACGATCCGCAGTGTCTTGCGCTCGCCACCGCCGCCGATCAGCACGGGAATCTCGCGGGTCGGCAGAGGATTGGACTTCGCCCAACGAGCCTTGATCCGCGGCAGCGCCGCACCGAGGTCGGCCAGGCGACTGCCGGCCGTGCCGAACGGATAGCCGAACTCGTCGTAGTCGTGCTCGAACCAGCCGGCCCCGAGACCGAGGACCAGGCGACCGTCGCTGATGTGATCGACCGTCCGGGCCATGTCGGCCAACAGGTCGGGATTGCGATACGTGTTGCACGTGACGAGCGCGCCGATCTCGACGGTCTCTGTCGCTTCGGCCCAGGCCCCGAGCATGGTCCAGCATTCGAAGTGCTTGCCATCAGCCGGCCCGTAGAGCGGGAAGAAGTGATCCCAGTTGAAGATGACATCGACGCCGGCCGCCTCGGCGGCAGCTGCTGCATCACGGATCTGACGGTAGTCGGCGTGCTGTGGCTGAATCTGGACGCCGATGCGAATTGGTGTGCTCATGGATGGGCACGCTACCGACGGCTCCGCCGAGATGTCAGGGAAATATCGGGGCGTGATCGCACCCTGAAATGTCGCCGAACCTGTGCGCGATGTCAGGACTGTCCGGAACGGTGTACGGGGCGAGGGCGGTCAACGTGACCTTCGTGAAGTTGTGCGTGATCAATTGCGGCGTGACCGTCCAACTACCGTTGGGTTGTTGTTCGGCCACGTCCTGAAGGTAGTGGATGTGCCCGGCAGTGCCGTCGCAGGACAGTCCGGCATACGGGCCCTGTTGCGAGATGCGCAACGAGTACGGAGCGTTGCCCAGCGTCCACTGCCCGAGGCAGTACTTCGTGGTCAATGTCAAGAACGTCACGAATGCACTTCCGGCGTTGCCCGCACCGATCGCAAGGACTGCGACAGGCGGTGGGACCGCTGCTCCCGCTGAGTGATCGAAATCCTCGAAGCTGATCGAGACGGTCTCGGCGAAGCCGAGCGGAATCGCCACATCGCTCTGCTTGCCGAACGCGAGCGTCGCGTGGATATGCCGAACACCGTCCGACGTCGTGTATGACGTGACAGCGTCGGGGTGGAGGTCGCCGTCGATGTCACCGTGGATCGTGGTCACATTCGTTGCATCGGCGGGAATCGAAGCCAGCCCGGCACACGTTCCCTTCGACGCCGGTGGAACCTTCGAGGGCGGCCCGGGTGTTGTCGGCGCGACGGAAGACGCAACGGTGTCCGCAGCAGGCGGCACGGTGGTCGCGACAGTGGTCGCGACAGTGGTCGCGACAGGCACAGTCGTCGTGATGAGCGGAGCCGTCGTCACCGGCAGGGTCGAGGTGTCGGCGACGGTTGTCGGCGTCATGGACGTACTCGTCGTCGAGGCGTCGGACGTCGACGATGCGGGCATCAGGTTCTCGGCGCTGCTGCACGCGCCAAGGGCGAGCAGACCAACGACAACCGCCAGCCGGGAAACGGACCGGCCGAATGGACCACAACCGGCAGACCGATTCCGACGACTCACGCAATCATTCTGTCTCACCCGTCCCACGCAGCGGATCACATCCTCCGCCAGACAGCGGGCAGTGGATCGCACGGCTCGAACCGGCAGATGTTGCCGGTGCGGATCGAGTTGACGAACAGTGCGCCGAGCCGAGGTGACTGTTGGGCGATCTCGTCGAAGACGCGGCTCAACGACTTGCGAACCGCCACCCTCGCCCGCTCTTGGGAGTTGGTGAACTGGCGGCTGCGTTGGCCCAACGCAACATCGGTGGTGATGTGTTCGAGCAGGGCGTCCAGTTCCGCGCGCGCCCACTCTGCCCGCACGATGTCGTTGTTGTCATCGGCTTCATCGATCTCGGCTCGCAGTTCCGAGACGCGATCGCGGTACGAACGCAATGCCACGGAATCCATCAGATCCTGGCGCGAGGACTGATCGAGTCCCCCGATCAGATCGGCGACGGGGATGTCGACGAAGGGCCGCTCGAGCAGTTGCACCAATCGGCGGACACCAATCGTGTCGGCGAGCAGCGCTTGCTCGCGGCCGAAGCGCAGGTGCCACACGTTCGATTCGACCTTCATCTCACCGACTGGTTCGGTCGAGTTCGCATCGACGAACGCTCGCAGTTGCTCAGCCCGGCCCGGAAGACCGATCTCACTCAGTACCGAGATCGCCGATTCGATCAACACCCTGCTGCGCGCCCGGTCCCGCTGGAGACCCCGCTCGATCAGCACGCAGCCGAGCTCGCCCGTCGAGATCGCAGCCAGAACATGACTTCCCAATGACCTGTTCGCGTCGATCGCTCGTTGCAGATGATCAGCAGCGAGGTCCAGATCGTTAAAGGCGCGAGCGGCCACACCGAGGCTTCGTTCCGCAGAGCCGAAGCAGACCACGCCCAACGAGCCGATGATCGGAAGATCGCGATACGGCAGCAACATCGAGTAGACCGTCTGAGCCGTCGCTGCGTCGCCCAACGTGAGTGCCGCTTCGGCGAGGCAGAACATCCATGTCATCCAGTTGCTGGATGTGGCCGACGCCGAAAGCGCTGGCCCACTCATCACGCGGCGAATCGCAGCACGCGCCTCCTCGACCTCGCCCGCCATCGCAGCCAGCGCAGCGAGTGCAGCCGAATACGTGAGATCAC
>JAYTOM010000500.1:0-3179 GCA_043747765.1 Actinomycetota bacterium | reverse complement strand
CGGCGAGACGCATCTCGTGATGCGCCTCGATCAGCAACTGGATCCGCTTGAATTGCATGAATCGCCCGACGAACAGCACCACGGGCACCAACTCGCCGTCTTCGTCGACGAATGCGTCGAGATCGTCGGCGCTGTACCGGACAGACCCAACGGATGCCCCCGGCCGCCAGCCCTGGGGATCGTCGAGCAGCCACTGCTTCCACAGCGCCCGGCGATGACTCGGCGCAGGTGAGACATCGGAGGTGAACACCCCCATGTCGACTCCATTGGCGATCGTCTCGATCCGCTCGCGCTCCACCGGCAGCAATTCGAGCGCGAGTGCTCGATCATGTTCGGAGACGACGACCAGCCGGTGTGAATCCAGCGCCCAACCACGCATGCGCTCCACCCATTGATCAGCGAACCGGCTGCCATCGTGAGTCCGGCGAGCGTCCGCTGCGTCCGCTTTGTCCGATCCGCGAGGGGAATCGACCGACGCCAACATCTTCAACTCCGTGCCATGGAGATGCGTGATGACGGGCACATCTGGCCACAGATTGCGGACAGCCTGGTGCATCGGCGTCAGGTGATGAAGATGGATGACGCTCGGGGTCACTTCGGAGTGAGCGGCGAAGAGTGCGGTCCAACTGGCGACCTGGCGGGCGCAGGCCTCGTCGTCGAGTTCGAAGAAGATCCGGTCCGGCACCCCAGGCTTGTCCTCGAACGAAGCGTGCATGGGGACCGGACCCGACATTGCGTCGTGGCCGCTGATCCAACCGTCGCGCGCCCCCGTGTAGTCGAGGGAGTTGCACGCCACACCACGGAAGAACGAGTCGGCGTTCCCGCTTTCCGTTGCGAGTCCGAGCGACCCGGCAAAGAGGGTCGGGGACCATCTGCCCGAGCTGAGGGCGCGGCACAAATACTTTGCCACCTGGGCACTTCCGCCACGGGGGGAGAAATAGAATCCCATCACGACGTTCGGATCGAGATGGGACAGCATCTTCGAACGCTACGGACTTCGTCCGGTGGTTGCGTGCGATTCATGTTGCAGTCGTGCGCGCCTTCAGATCTGTTGGCAGGACGGGTCTGCTGGCCAAGAGCGTGTCAGCCGGTAGCGGCGAACGGAAGACGGCCATGACATCGAGGGGTGTCTTCCAGACGTTCGCCTGGTGTTCACCGCCGCTCCTATTCAGATTCGCGTTGATCGGCTGGACCCGGATGACATGCGCAACGACTTCCGAGTTCCTCCTACCTCTGCGACCGCCGCAGGCGGTGTAGTCAGCGGGGCGATCCTCATCGGCCGTCATCTGTCGTTCCCGAACGACGGCTCGCACAGTCCATCCGACTCGACGCGATTCACCCGCGCAGATCTTGTCCCCGAGCGGTGCCAACGGAACGGGCGTCGCCGCGCTGCTGCGGGTATGGGACAACCGTCGCCTACGGCGCATCAGTCAACGCGACGATCGTCAACCTCGCCGGCGTCGTGCCGAACAGCCAGGATGCCGGCGTGAACTTGGCCGGCAATCGGTTCTATGCCAAGACCCTGTGGAGTGGTCTCACTGCTGGCACCACTTGTCACTACCGCTTCGAACTGTCCCGACGGCACCACGACCGGTGACGCTGTGTTCAGCACTGCGCCCGACCGTCGCGGTCTCGGTTCGTCACCGGCCGCCGGAGTCGGGATTCCGGCGGCCGTTCACGTTCGCGTCGTTCGGGGATCACGGTGCCAACCACGCGCCGACCGATCCCGCGTTCGCGTACGCGACCAACGCGACGTTCACGTGGCCGAAGGCCTCGTTCGACGACAACTACGACAACGCGGCCGATCCCGTGCTCGCCTACGATCCAAAGCCGGCCGAGACGATGACGGCTCTCGTGGCTGCCCAGCAACCTGTGTTCCACCTTGTCAACGGCGACGTCTGCTCTGCAGATCCGAGCGGTACCGGACTCCCGGTCGACAATACGACTGCGTCCGGAAGTCACGGTGGATCGCCCGCCGGGATGAACGCCTTCAACCCTTATGTGGGGGACGTGTACCTCGACCAGATCGAGGCGTCGGCGTCGACGATCCCGTGGATGATCTCGACGGGTGTCGCTGTCGCCGCGACAGCCGCTGCAGCTGTGTTGCTCGTCGGTGTAGGTGCCTTCATCAATCACCTCAGTCAGGCTGCCCGTACCGGCGCTGTCACTGACGATGTCACTGACGATGTCACTGACGATTTCACCGACGACTGAAGGCCTCACCCTCGGTGCCCGGCCGTGCGGGCTCAGACGGCGGCGGGCTCAGCGAAACGGCTGGCTCCGATGGCGGCGGGCTCAGCGAACGGCTGGCTCAGCGAACGAAGCCGCGTGCTGTGATCAACGGTAGGTCCAGGTAGCTGACGATGCCCGGTCGGGCGGCGCACACTGCCGGAATCGCGTTGATTGCAGGGAGTGATGTGATCACCATCCCGAGGACCATGTAGTCGATCATGGATGTGGCGACGAAGTCGTGTGGCGGGGCGATGGTCAGCTTGGTGCGGACGTTGGGCATGCCCTGCACGTCGACCACGTAGTCGTGCTCCACTTTCCAATCCGGTTCCAGAGTGCGCTTCTTGCGCCACCTGACCTTCAGATCGATCACCGTCCGACCGTCGTGGATGCCCTTCCAACTGGCTGCAACCCCGGCGACAAATCCGGCCTGGATCGTCCAGCTGTCCAGGTCAAGCACGGCGGTCGTCTGCGCGAACTCGGCGTCGCAGCGGACTTCGTCCAGCTCGAGGCCCCACCGCCTCGGCCATCATCCAAACGGCATCGCCGAACACTGCGGTGCCTGCAGCGACGGCGTCTTGCAGACCCGGATCGTCGATCGGACGACCGAATCCCACCGACTGCTCGGTCTCGGGCGAGTCGTAACCGGTGGAGTCGACCGATTCCAGCATCGTGATCGAATCAACCCGGTCGCAGATGCCGGCGGACACCAGAGCGAGGAGATTGGCGAAGCCCGGATTCATCCCGGAACCGAAGATCGAACTCGCCCCGGTGACGCACGACTGCTGGAGCCGCTGACGGCCGGCACCGAGGGCATGTCCGGTGATGAAGCCGGCTGTCGCGACGATGTTGATGCCGGCCTCGAGGATGCGCGCCATCTCCTCGACGTCGGGCCACTTCGGGTTGCACACCACGCAGTCGGGTCGGAGGGCCAACAACGCCTCGACGTC
>JAYTOM010000499.1:0-6033 GCA_043747765.1 Actinomycetota bacterium | reverse complement strand
GGGCACAATTGGAGAGGTGCCAGAGAGGCCGAATGGGGCGCCCTGCTAAGGCGTTGATCATGTCAAAGTGATCCGTGGGTTCAAATCCCACCCTCTCCGCCACGACGTGTTTTGCGGTGCATCGGTGATCACTGAGCATGAGGACCGGTGGCTGTGGGCTGGGGCGATTCGTTTTGTCGTTTTTTGCGGCGTACGCTTGTCCGTTCAGCGTTGCAGTACCCGTTGCAGTACTTCGGTGGTTCAAGAGCGTTCCTGACGATGCGAGGGGGCCGGATGTGCCACGGTGACCGGTAGGGAAACGTTCGACTGCGGTCGCTGGAGCGACGACGGTTCGTGGTAAGGCGGGCAACGGTGAGGGCTCGCTCTATTTTCGTGACGGGGTGCAGACGTGGCGCGCTTCGTACGAAGTTGATGGTGTCCGTCGTTGGATGCAGGCAAAGACACGTGATCTTGCGGTGGCCAAACGCGATAGGGCGCTTGCGGATCGGTCGGGTGTGCGGGCGGGTGCTGTTCGTTTCGACGCGACGACGAAGGAGAGCGAACTCGTCGACGCGTGGTTGTCTGATGTTGCTCGGCGTCGGATGCGGGTGACGACGTTCGAGGAGACGTCGAAGCGGTTGGCGCGGCGCGGTCACTTGCGTCAGGTGGCGATCGCTGATCTGACGGTGGAGACGTTGACGCGGTGGCAGTCGAAACTGTTGGATCGGTTAGCTCCGCGGACGGTGGTCGGCACTCGGACGAGTGTCAACCAGCTGTTGAAATGGGCGGTGGAACTCGAAGTGATCGCCCTGAACCCGATCACCAAAGTGCGTGCACCGAAGGTTGCAACGAAGACCGGCAATGTGTTGGCGCCAGCGGATGTGGCCAGGTTGCTGGAGGCGACGGAATCGCACCGCTACGGTCCTGTCGACGCGTTGCTGTTCACGAGTGGCCTGAGGGTCTCGGAGGCGTTGGGGTTGTCGTGGGATGACGTCAATGCGGAGAACGGACGGCGACGGTTCGTGATGTATTCGGCTGCCACCGGTAAGGCGTTCGGGCCACCGAAGACCACCGCTCATCTGGGTACGCACGTAGGTCGCCGTTCGTTGATCACGGCGTTCTACACGAACGGCGTGCCGTTGGACGACATCAGGGCGAGCGCTTTGGCGCCGTTGCCGTCGTGCTCCGCAAAATCTTCGCGATCGAGCGAATGCACGAGGTAATACGCAGCATCGACTTCGTGGATGGTCCCGGGCTTGAAGTTCGGTCGAGAGATGCGAACCGACGAAACCGCTACCGCCAGCGATGAGGATATTCATGAGCAGCGGGCACCCGGCATCCATCCGTCATACACGGAGCTTTGTGGGGCGCCGCACACGGTGCCGACCGTCGCCGCAGCGCAGTCGAAGTCACCCGGGGTGCCAAGGCGAATCGGCCACAATGTGGACCACGAACGAATGAGGCGCGCACGCCCGGGTGTCGTTGTCGATCGCCGGCCACGACGCACACGAATTGCGGTAAGCGTACGGTTTCGAATACGGCAGACTCGGATGCAGTCCTACCGGGTACCGGAGACATCGATGTGCGCCACCGCCAATCCCCGTCTGTCGTCTCGAAACGCGGTTCGACAATGAGTAAAAATCACGAAGCGGCCGACGACAGCAGGGATTTTCGGAACGACTGCCTGCGGTGCGAGAATGCTGCGTGGGGTTACGTTTCAACGGGAGAGTCCCGTTGGCCGGCAAGCGTTTCCGTAGGTGGAGCGCTGGTGCTGCAGCTGTTACTTCCCGACCGTCTGACGATCGGACCGTTCTGGTTGATTCCAGCGATCGAGGCGTTCGTGCTCGTGACACTCATCATCGTCGCCCCTTCGCACGTCAACAACAGGACGCGAGATGCTCGTTGGCTGGCGCTCGGACTGATCGCGATCCTCATCCTCACGAACGCGATCACGCTCGGCCTCTTGATGCATCACTTGCTTCATGCCGGACCTGACCTCAATGGACGGTCACTTGTCTTTTCGGCCGTGGCAGTGTGGTCGACTGGCGTGGTGGCATTTGGGCTGTCGTATTGGGAGATCGATCGAGGTGGACCAACTCAACGGTGCAGCCCTCTGCATCCGGCACCGGACTTCATGTTCCCGCAGATGGAGAACCCTGATGTGACGGAAGAGCGTTGGACGCCGCGGTTCACCGACTACCTCTATGTTTCGTTGACGAACTCGACGGCGTTCAGTCCAACCGATGCGCTGCCTTTGACTGCACGAGCCAAGGCGATCATGGCTGTCCAATCTCTGACGTCACTGGCGACGATCGTCGTCGTGGGAGCACGAGCCGTCAACATCCTCAAATAGCTTCAACTCACCCGGCTGGGGTGCAGATGGCGGTTGAACCCTTGCAGTTCCTTGCATAGCCACTTGGTCTGATCGTTGATTTCGAGTGCTGTGTCGTATTCGGATTCGACGACGAGTTCTGCAGCAGTGAAGACGCCATCAACGTCCGAGCGCAGATCGATTGGGAACGATCAACACCGTCCAGAAGGACGTCACTGCAACGGCCACTGGGCTCTCCGCGTCGCGCTCGAGGTGTGCCAGAAAGTTTGGCCAGCACCTTGCAGTCACGATTGTGCAGCGACAGCCTGACGAAGGATTGTCTGAAACGCCGGACGAGCGTTCAGCGCTCCGCGCCACGCCACGCCACGGACCACGACCTGTCAGATATCGCCGGTTCCATGAGCGCAGCCATCGCCCGGCACGGCAGATCCGGCGGCGTCGTACACAACGCAAAGCTGGTTGACCTTCAACCAGCGGCAATATTCAGTCAAGGATGATTCGCATATGACTACTTGCCAACTCGGCACCGTTCCATGGCGACTGGCTCGTGTTCCTCGTGATCGGATGCTGTGTCCTCAGCTTCGCGTACTTCGGAGATCTCAAACTCGTCAGAGCATGCAAGTCAGGCGCGCCACCACCCCGCATGCCATTCAACGGGCACCGACGCCACCCCGAATACGTGAAGTCGCTCGTCAGACTCCAGCTCACAACCAACATTTCCTTCCGGTTCCTTTTCTCATAGCTGGCGTGACTCGTCTGATCTCCGGACGAAAGCATCGCAGACTGTCCGATAACGCCGGATCAAAGTACGGGGTATCGACGCTAGAAGGCGAGCTCGGCGCTGAGTCGATTGGCGATCTCGCCCATCCGATCGGCACTCACGGCCTCATCAGGCGAGGCTCCCATCAGGCCGAAGATTTCCGGACCCCTGTGCTCAGAAGGTAGATTTCGCGGTCGAGGGATCACGTGCACGTGTGGGTGGTCGTGGTGCTCGGCGAACTGGGCCACGTACGTCTTCTCGCAGCCCAGAACCACCTGTAGCGATCGTGAGACCTTGCGAATGAGTCGGCCCAGGGTCACACAGCCTCATCATCAGACATGTCTGCAACGGAGGTGATGTGCCGCCGCGTTACGAGGACAATCCAACTTTCGACCCTGGTCCCGAAGGCATGGACGACGTCCCAGCAAGGAGTTCGACGAATCGAGTCCCAGAGCGGCGCCTCAACCCGGTCTCGTCTCGCAATCAAGCCACAGGCCACGCAGGTCGACACCACAACAGCGTGACATAAGCCTGGCTCGGCCACCGTCCCGTACCGCCGGCTGCTGGATGTTCGCGTGCGCCGGCTGGTGCGCCCCCGGGGTGGTCCGCTAGCAGTGACGAACGGTCGCCGTCAGGCGCCGGTGGCGATATTGTCGAGCCTCGCCACCGACTGCTCGAGCATGGCTACGGGGACGATGGGCCAGTCGGGGCGACGGGCGCGCAGTTCGGGTGTGATGTTCGTCCAGTCGCAGTAATTGATGACGTCGGTCTCGTTGTCGCTCACCGCGTCGAGCTTCCAGCCGTACACGTGGCCGAGAGGAGCTTGATCGACGCCGCCGACCGTCCACTCCACCAGCTGGTCCGGCATGATCTGCGTCACCGTGTTGCGAACCTTGTACTTCACCAACCCCGGTATGTCGTTGAGCGGCGTGCGGTCCATGCCCATGTCGAACACGTCGCCCACCGCCTCGAGCGGCTGAGCGTCTGGCGCAGCCTCGAGCATGCCCGATCCGTCGATGCGCACATGGCCCTCGGGACTGGAGACAATCTCGAACAGCGCGTGCGCTGATGCCTTGATGCGTCGGCTTGCGGACACTCGTTGATCAGTCACGGACCTATGTTCACCTACCGTCGCACCCACAAACGAACCGTCGGATCGCGCCGGTACCGAGCGCGCGTCAGAAGAGGGTGGTCGAGCGTCGCAGATCCCGTCGAAGAGCGACACGCCGACCCACTTCGTCGGGATCGGCGAGTCCGCTTCTCCAGAACCATGTCGATGTACTTGTCGATGTACTTAACGATGAAGTCCTGGCAATGGAGTCGTCGGCTCTCGCCTTCGTCACGCCCGCGACGGCGCAGCGACCTAGACAACGTCGGACTCGGTCTCCGTGCCGGGTGAGTCCCTTGTTCGTCAAGAACTTGTGACCCTCAGCGCGGCCCTTGGAACTGAATCGGTCCAAATCGGAGCTCGAAGCTTGAAGCTTGAAGTTCCCGAACGAGCAACGTGCTGAAATTATTCAGCAAATATCTTGAGGTGATGTTCGTTGGATTAAAGCCTGGCGGGTATGACGATCGGCATCGCTTCGAACTCTCAGTGGTCCGATCTTGCACGTCAGTCGAGTCGTGTCGGTGACGCGCTGGACGAGTTCGGTGAGGTCACCGTGACCCGAGGGAGTCAGGTCTTGCGGCTCGCTCCGCAGGCTCCTGATCCGGTCGTCGCTGCGACTCGGGATTTGTGCCGGTTGATGTCAGCGCTCGTGCAGATCGAGGCGCCCGATCATGTCACCAAGGTCCTCAACGCAGCGTGGCCGTGGACTCGGGCCTTGCCCGTCGAGGATCAGCTCGAGCTGGCTCGCGAAGTCGGCGAGGCCGCCGAGATGTCCGAATCACTGGGCACGTGGCGGCCGTGGCTCGACGTCGTTGAGGACTGGCGGCGCACGGCCCGGGCATGGGCTGACGGCGCCACGCCTGTTGTCATTGACGAAGCGCAGCTCACGCCGGCTGCACGCCCGGCGTGAGCAAGCGAGGCGGCGCCGCCTTTCGCCCACCGAAGACGAATGAGTGGCGCATCCGACTGGCAACGTCCGAAGCAGCGAAAGGTTGGAACGAGTTGTCTCGCCAGGTGCCGGGGCAGGTCGCAAGCCTCCACGATCGTCTGACGTATGACCCGCGTCACGTCGACAACCCGCAGCGCCAGGGCCGACTCAAAGGAACGATCGGTACCGTGACTGCTAACGGAGCCGCGTTTGATCAGTGGCAGTACGAGTTCACAGGCGGCGGACGAGTGTGGTACTTCGCTGACCATGACAAACACACCGTGTGGATCACCATGGCCTCGACCGGCCACCCAAAAGCAACCGATTAGAGGGCGCTCACTTCCCCTCCCCACCTACGGATCGCGCACCCGATTGCTGTCAGAACCACCAATATGAGCGCATGATTTGGGGTAGCTCAGCAGGTGAGATCTCGGTCTGCTGACATTACTATCAATCCAACCCGGGCCCGGTCCTCTGACGTACGCCTTTGCCTGAGATGTTTGGCGCACCCGTTCGCTCGCAAAAACGAACAGGTCTCGTCTCGCAGCTGCCGGACAATGGCCCCACTGTCAGCTGTTGAACCGTATGGTTCATACAGCGAGAACGCGCGCGTCAAGTAGGCAATAATTTCAAGTCGTAAACGGGGAGTGTCAAAGTGCGCAGTTAAAGGCGTTGCGGGCCGAGGCGCTTTCACGCCTTATGCGTCGTTCCCGCTGGCTCGAGGTCGTTTTGCCATATCCACCCACCGAAGCCGGTTTCACCGGTTTCGGCACGTCGATCCGGCACACATATCGGCGCTTTCACGCCGTATGCGTGGCTGCCGCAGGCTCGTCGTTTGGCGGGCCGATCATCGGCTCAACCGATGAGGCCGGCCTTCGAGCGCACTCTGGTGGTGACAAGGATGATCGGACGTTCAAAATGGTCGC
>JAYTOM010000498.1:0-20496 GCA_043747765.1 Actinomycetota bacterium | reverse complement strand
ATGCGGACCGACTCTGTCGGGACTTTCCGAGGCGTCGGTTTCGGGCTGTGATGTACGAGCACTCGCATGAATCACCCTCCTTGTGCGAACGGCACGTCGATGCCGCCAACCCCAGCGTGCGCCCACACAAGACCTGCCCACTAGAGCCAGAGGTCACTCCGTGCGGCTACCCGATGGAGATGTCGAGCTTCTCGGAGAGCCGCGCCGCGAAGGCCGCAACTTCGGTCCGGCCCCGCATCTCAAGTTTGAAGGGCAGATGCGAGACGTAGTTCTTCCCGGCGGTCTTTTCGGCGAGAGACATTCTCTCGCGATTTGTCGAATCCCGAGTGACTCGGTGAGCAGCGCGAGGATTCGTTGCTCCTGCGGACTCAGCGCAGCAAGCCGGGGATCCTTCGGCGGGGGATTGCAAGCCGCCCGATCACTCGGGCCGAAGCGTGCGGATCGAGCAGAGTTTGTCCGTTTGCGATCCGTCGGATTGCGTCAACGAGTATTCCGCCGCGAACCTCCTTCAGTACGTATCCCACAGCGCCAGCGTCGATAGTCGTCGTTCGGTTGTCGTCGAACGGCGTCAACATGAGGCATTGCAGCTGGGGATGCTGTGACATCAACCCTTTGCACACCGCAACGCCAATCCTGTCGGGAAGCCGAACGTCGAGAACGGCGACATCGGGCCACGAGGTAGGGATTCTTCTGATGGCCTCGTCACGGTTGAGGCCTCACCGACGTCAGGCGATGATGCTTGGTCTGGTTTGCAGCAACTCGAGTTGTTCTTCATGGTGGACCATCCGGACAGCCACCGCAGAAACTCAGCCGTGCAAGTGGGCCTTGGAGCGGTGACTGCCCATCGCAATGAATCCGATCGCCCCGAAGAAGGTGCCGCCCCCGAAGAGACTGATCCATGCGCCGACAGCGAGTGCCGCGACCCGGTCGCCGCCGCGGAGAAACACCATTCCCGCCACGACCAAAAAGACCACAGGGACACCGATCAGCGTGACTGGTGTGGACGCTATTGTTCGTCGTCGACCACACGATTGCGGCCGCAGGCGGCCCGGCAATCTGAGGCGCTGGCATGACGCCAGCATCGACCATCGAGAATGAGCCTGACCCGCCTCTCGAGAGAGCCGAAAGGCACGACGGAGTCCACGGTCGAAGCGAAACCGTCCTCCTTCGGTTCGCGTCGATGCTGATGGTTGACCGCGGCCGCGACTGCCGTCTCGCCACCGTCAAGCGCAGCGTCCAGGAACCCGGGTGTGGGGGCTGATTCCCAGAGCGAACGGGCGTTGCACAGGGTGTCGGAGAGGCGTTCGTCCTCGACGTCGGACGTTGGGACGTTCGGCCCTGGCGACACATGCGGGAACGGCATTTGCTGGATGTATGAGCAAACGATTGGTGATTTGGGATGCCGGGACCGCAGGGACGTCGGGGTCTCAGCAATGAACACGATCCTCGTCGCCGTTGACGGATCACGACCGTCACTCGCAGCCCTCGCCTGGGCCAACCAGATCGCGCCAGCGATGGACTCGTCGTTGTTGGTGATGGCGGTGGCCACGCCACCGCAGATCGAGTTACCACCGGAGCTGGTCGAGGCGGAGGTCGAGATGCTCCGCAAACAACTGCACGAAGACTGGTGTCGCAACCTCGGCGAGACCGGCTCCGCGTACGAAATCGTTGCCGTGTGCGGTGACGCACCAAACCTGATCCTCGAAACGTCTGCGCGCCGCGACGTGGTCATGACCGTGATCGGGGCACGCGGTGAGGGCGGTTTCTCTGGCCTGCCGATCGGGAGCGTGTGCGACTACGTCATTCACCGCGCCGAGCGAGCCGTTGCGGTGGTGCCGGACACCCCGTTCGCACATGCTCCGGTGTCGCGTCTGGTGCTCGGCATCGACCCCGGCGATCCGGTCGGGGCGCACGTCCGATTCTGTGCCCGACTCGGCTCCGGCCTCCGGGCCGAGGTGATCGCCGTGGCTGCACATCGCGAGATGGCCGAATGGGTGGCAGAGGGCGACCCGCGCAGCTGGCACACCGACATGATCGAAAAGCTCTCCACGACGTGGACCCAACCCTTGCACACCGCGCACGTTCGCACGACGTACAGGATCGAAGAGACCAGCCACGCCACCGAGGCGCTACTCGACGTCGCCGTCAACGAGCACGCCGATGCCATTGTGGTCGGCACGCGCTCCGTCTCAGGCTGGCGAATGCTCCGCCTCGGCGGCGTGACGATGAGCCTTGTGCACCACACCGACCGGCCGATCATCATCGTTCCGCCCCGGTCCTGAGGGCGACGTGAGCACGCTGAACATCGCACCGTGGCAGTTCGGGATCACGACCGTTCACCACGTCTTCCTCGCGGCGTTGACGATCGGGCTCGCGTTCATCGCCGCCGATCTGCGCGATCTGATCCGCCACGTGACCGCCCGAACCCCCTTCGCCCATCACGACGTGTCGGCACCGGCGACCATCTCGGCAACGTTGCCGGTGTCGACAAACCGACACGACCTCGACGACCAGGCAAGACAATGAAAGAACTCGTATTCCACCGGCAGTTCCTGCCGATGCTGGACCGCTGGCCCGACAAGATGGCGTTCCATGACGGCGCCTATCACGCCACGTTTCAACAACACGGTGACCGAGTGCTCCGTCTCGCCGACTCGATGCGCAGCCAACTGGGCCTGCGGCCAGGTGACCGTTTCGCAGTGATGTCATGCAACAGCCATGAGTACCTCGAGCTGTACCACGCAGCGCTGCTCGGGGTGGCCATCATCAATCCGCTCAACCTCCGCTTGGCCGGCCGGGATCTGCAACACATCCTCGCCGACTCCGGTACCACCGTTGCTTTCGTGGACGCTCTCTTTGCCGAGCACTTCGCCCGCAGCATCGCCGAGGTTCGCGACGACCTCCCGCTCCGCCACGTCGTGCTCATCGGCGACGGCGACGTTCCGCACGACCTGCGTTACGAGGACCTGATTCGCTCCGGCGACCCGGTGGTGCCGACCGAGCCGGAGGAATCCGACGCTGCGGTGCTCATGTACACCGGGGGAACGACCGGTTTGGCCAAGGGTGCCCTGCTCGAGCAGCGCGCCGAGATGTTGAACTTCTATCACATCGGGCTCGCCGTCGACTTCGGCGAAGAACGCGTCTACCTGCATCAGACGCCGATGTTCCACGCCGCCTCGATGGGCGGCATCGTCGGTCTGCCCGTCACCGGCGCCACATCGGTGTTCGTGCCGATGTTCGAACCGGGGCTCGTGATGGACACGATCGAGACCTACTGCGTCGACTGGACCGTGATGGTGCCGACGATGATCGCGCTGATGATGGATCACCCCACCTTCACTCCGCAGCGCCTGGCCTCGCTGCGCGACCTCGTCTACGGGGCATCGCCGATTCAGGAGGCTCTGCTCGGTCGCCTGATCTCGGCTCTTCCGGCGCTGAATCTCTGGCAGGGATATGGAATGACGGAATGTTCGTCGATTCTGACGCTGCTGACGGCCGCCGATCACCGGCTCGGCGGCGAGATCCTCCGATCAGCCGGCCGCCCGGCGGTCGGCGTGACCGTCAGCATCAGAGACCAGTCCGGCAAGCGACTCGCCAACGGGACCGATGGACAGATCTACGCTCAGGGCGGCAACTTCATGCGGGAGTATTGGCGGCGCCCGGAACAGACCGAGGCGGCCTTTCGCGACGGCTGGTACCGGACAGGCGACGCCGGCCACATCGACGATCACGGCTACCTGTATCTGGTCGACCGAGTGAACGACATGATCATCAGCGGCGGTGAGAACGTCTACTCGATCGAGGTCGAGAACGCCATCTCCACGTTCCCTGGCGTCGCCCAAGTCGCCGTGATCGGTATTCCTCACGACATCTGGGGCGAACAGGTGCACGCCGTCGTCGTACTCCATCCAGGCACATCGGCAACCGCCGAGCAGATCAAGCAACACACGAGGGCGTTGATCGCCGGCTTCAAGGTTCCGAAGTCGATCGAGTTCCGTACCGAGCCGATACCGCTGTCCGGCGCCCTGAAACCATTGAAGCGCGACCTTCGCAAGCCCTACTGGGAGGCGCAGACACCGAAGACTGATGAGCCGCTTCCAGGACGCATCGGTGGTATCGAAGCGGATGGTCCGGGTCGATGACCGAGGCGTCGCTGTGCCAATCGATTCTGCATACGATCGAGCGCCGAGCACCGATTCATCAGAAGGTGCCATGACAGATACCGCAAGGCAAGAGCCGCAATTCACCGCCACCGAAGGCGGCCATCGAGAGGTGATCGACGGCAACCACCATGATGACAGAGAGGGCATGCACCACGAATCTGTCGACCTGATGACGACCTACCTCGGAGTCGAGCTGAAAGCGCCGATCGTCGCCTCGGCGAGTCCGATCACCGGCGATCCGCAAATGTGGTAACGACTCGAGCGTGCCGGCGCTGGCGCCATTGTCCTCCCGACTGGTTCGTCACGCACGCGACTGTCTGTCGATCCCCGTGATCACCAGCATCAACGGCGCCACCCCTGGCGGCTGGGTTCACTACGCGAAACTGCTCGCGGACGCCGGTGCGGACGCCATCGAAGTGAACCTCTACGACGTCGTTGTCGACCTACGGCTCAGCGCCGCAGATGTCGAGGCTCGCTATGTCGCCCTGGTCGATTCGATACGGGCTGAGATCGCCGTGCCCCTCGCCGTCAAGATCGGGCCGTGGTTCACAGCGTTGCCGCACTTCGCCTGTGCGCTGCAGCAGGCCGGCGCCGATGGGCTCGTGCTCTTCAACCGTCCCTACCAGCCGGACATCGACATCGACACTCTCGAGGTGACACCGCAGCTGCAGCTGTCGACATCGGCCGAATCCAGACTGTCGCTGCACTGGATCGGCATCCTGCGGACTATCTTCACCGGATCACTGGCCGCCAGCGGCGGGGTGCACAACGGCCAGGACGCACTCAAACTGCTGCTCGCCGGCGCACACGTGGCCATGACGACGAGCGCGCTGCTGCGCCATGGACCAGAGGAGATCACCAAGATCCTCGACGCGATGCAGGATTGTATGGTCGAGCGCGACTACGTCGGCATCAGCGAGCTTCATGGCAGCGTGAGCCGAAGCAACACCCCCGCTGGAGAAGCGTACGAGCGGGCCAACTACTACCAGGTGGTGCATGTCCCGGTGGGGTTTCTTCGACGCTGAGGCCCGAATCGGTGTCGGCAGGTGGTGACGCGTCGGGCGTCGAGCGATCCATCAAGTTCAGGGTCCGGTGACCAACGGCCCTATGACCGAGTGCCCTCCGGAGCGCATAATGGGAAGGGGAAATCGTTCTTGCCGATCGAGGCAGGTCATTGATGGAACGCATGGAACGCAACGAAATCGAGACGGCGAAGAAGGTGGCCGCAGGCGTCGAGGACGCGCGTTTCACCTCCCACCTCAACGAATCGGACGCGCTCCTGTGGAGCATCGAGCGTGACCCGTGTCTACGAAGCACGATCGTCGCAGTCTCGTTGCTCGACAGTTGCCCTGATTTTCAACGCCTCAGCGATCGGCTCGCCGACGCCTGCCGGCAGGTTCCGCGGCTGCGGCAGAAGGTGGCGACGATTCCACTCCGTCTCGGGGCGCCGAGGTGGCAGTTCGACGAACAGTTCGACCTCGACTATCACCTGCGCCGTGTCGTCGTCCCGTCACCATCTGACTTTCGGGCTGTGCTCGATATGGCAGCGCCGATGGCAATGGCAGCGTTCGACAAAGACCGGCCGCTTTGGGAATTCACCGTGGTCGAAGGTGTGGAGGGTGGACGGGCGGCGTTCATCCAGAAGGTCCACCACTCCTTCACCGACGGAGTCGGCGGCGTCACGTTGGCGCAAATGTTGCTCGACGACTCGCCGAACCCGCCGAAGCAGGATGCAGCGCGCGACATGCTCGAACGGCGAATCGTCAGCGGTCTACGATCGACGCTGGAGTCGATGGTGTCCGACGTCCGCATGGCGACAGAATTCTCCTGGCGCGGCGCCACCGCTCTTCCTGGTCGGACGGTGTCGGCGCTGTTGCACCCGACCCGCCTCGTCGACCAGACGGTGTCTGCGCTTGCCTCGATCGCCAAGCTGCTGGCTCCAGTCACCAAACCGCTTTCTCCTGTGATGAGACACCGCGGACTCTCGCGACGGTTGGATGCCTTCGACGTGCCATTCGGAGCTCTGCTCACCGCAGCCCACGCCGCCGACAGCTCGTTGAACGACGCCTTTCTCGCCAGCGTCGCCGGCGGACTGCGCCGCTACCACGAGAACCATTCGCTGCCCACAGACGGACTGCGTGTGACGATGCCGATCAACGTCCGCCGAGCGGACGACCCGCTCGGGAACAATCGTTTCGTTCCCGCCCGGATGGTGATCCCGGTCTCGACGGTTGATCCGGTCGAACGAATGCGCCAGCTCGGCGCATTGGCGCTGGCGTGGCGGAACGAACCAGCCTTGTCGTTCAGCGATGCGATCGCCGGCGCCCTGAACCGCCTGCCGGTGTCGGTGACGACGTCGATTTTCGGCGGCATGCTGAAGGCAATCGACCTCGTCGTCACGAACGTGCCTGGAATTCGCCGTCGCGTCTACCTCGCAGGTGCCGAAGTGATCCGCGAATACGCCTTCGCTCCACCATCGGGTGCAGCCCTGAGCGTCGCCCTGCTCTCACATCGCGACCACTGTTGCATCGGTGTCAACATCGATACGAGCGCCGTTCCGGATGTTGAGGAGTTGATCGCCTGCCTCCGAGAGGGATTCGACGAGGTGCTCGCCGTTGGATCGCCACACACGAACGAAGATGGTGAAGCCCGAACCGGAAATCTGGGCGACGAGGAGAGCCACGACAAGACGGACGGCGCCCGGAGTACTGCGGTGCCGGGACCGGCTTCAGGACGCAGCCGCCATCGGGCAGTGAGAAGCGGACAATGAATCGCATGGGTCCGCTCGACGCGTTGTTCTTGCACACCGAAGATGGCACGACACACATGCACATCGGCTCGTGCGCGATCTTTGCCGGATCGCCGCCATCGATGGAGGAACTCGAAGCCCACATCTCCGCCAGATTGCATCTCGTCGAGCGCTTTCGACAGAGAGTGCGGTTCGTCCCCGGCGACCTGGGTCGTCCGGTGTGGGTCGACGATCAGCGATTCGATCTCGGCTTTCACCTCCGTCACACGTCGTTGCCAGCACATGCATGCGAGGCACAACTCGAGGCACTGATGGGGCGACTGATGTCGCAAGAACTCGACCGTGACCGCCCGCTGTGGGAGATGTGGCTGGTCGAGGGTCTACCGGACCACCGCTGGGCATTGATCTCGAAGGTGCATCACTGCATGGTTGACGGGGTGTCTGGCACGGATTTGATGACGGTGTTGATGGACCCGTCAGAGGATGCCGGCATCGCGACGGCACCGCCGTGGCTCCCACAGCCGGAACCGACCGCGACGCAGTTGCTCTTCGATGCGCTTTCCGAGTCGGCGCGTGGCCCGTGGCACCAGCTGATCGCCATTGGGCGTGCAGCCGCGGCACCAGTGCAGACTGTGCACCGGCTCGCCGCAACGGCCAAAGGTATGCGTTCGTTCGCCGAGCGGCTGATGAAGCAGACGACTCCACTGTCGATCGAAGGTGCTATCGGGCGTCAACGACGGTGGGCCGTCGGTCGCTGCTCGCTCGCCGACGCCAAGCTGATCCGCAGTGTCTTCGGCGGTTCGGTCAACGACGTCGTCCTGACAGCCATCACCAGCGCATTCCACGATCTACTGATCGAACGAGGCGACCTGATCGATGGCGCCACGCTCACGTCGCTCGTCCCGGTGTCGATCCGGCTGCCGACGGACCACGACCTGAACAACCGGGTGTCGATGATGCTCGCCGAGCTGCCTGTCGGGCTGTCCGATCCGCTCGAACGCTTTCAGGCGGTCCTGCAGCAGATGGTCGACGTCAAGGCCTCGCACGAAGCGATTGCCGGCACCGCCGTCTTCGAAGCGGCCGATCTGTTGCCGCCTGCGTTCTTCGCATTGCTCGCACGGGCAACGATGTCCATCCTCCGCCAAACACCGCAACGCGCGGTCAACACGGTCACCACCAACGTGCCGGGACCCCAACTCCCGCTGTTCGCGATCGGCAGGGAGATGCTCGAGTACCTCCCATACGTCCCCATCACTGCCGGAGTCCGCATCGGCGTGGCGATCCTGTCGTACAACGGCCAGATCAGCTTCGGCGTCACCGGCGACTACGACTCGACGCCGGACATACACACGATGGCTGAAGGCATCGAAGCAGCGGTCGCCGAACTCACCGAACTGGCGGCACACGAACGTCGCGCGAGTACCGATCGATCAGCAATCCAGCACCGGCAATCACCTGGCAGATCAGGGGCCACACCATGAGCATCAGCAGCGACACCGGTTGGCAGTCGATCGGTCGGGTGCTCAGTCGGCGCACCGCAGCAACGCTTGCGGTGGTGCTGGTGGTCACCTTGGGGTTGGCCATCGGTCTCGGGCGGCTGGACTTCGCGACCGGCCAGGACAGTTACATCGATCCCTCGTCGCAGGTCGCCAAGGACAACACCCGATACCAGAACCTCTTCGGCGGCGAGAGCATGGTCGCGCTGTTCACCGTGCCTCGGGGAAACACTGTCGTCGACCTCTTCGACGCCGCCAACGTCACCCAGTTCCGGGAGGTCGAATCGCAGATCCGCACCAGCAAGGCCGTGCTCTCCGTTGTCTCGCCGTTGACCTTGCTGACGTGGACACAGGACCTCATCACCAAAGGCGTCGCCAGCGAGATCATTGCCCGCACCATTCAGCGTGAGCAGAATCCGGCGGCAGCGGCCGCCCGCCAACGGGACGCGCAGATCACGATCCTGCGGCTCGGCGCAGCCGGGAAGCAATCCTTCGACAATCCGGCTTGGGTCAAGTTCCTCGTCTTCGGCAACGACGGCTACGCGATCGATGCCAGCAAGAAGCTCGTCGTACCGTCCGATGACGCACTGCTGGTGCGCAAGGCACTGCGGGCGTTCATCCCCGATTCCCGCCACGCCATCCTCGCAGCAGTGCTCGTCGGCAATGCGCCGCTCAGCAAGTTGGCCGCAGGTTCCGACGCGGTCAAGTCGGCGTTCGCGGGACGCCAATTCGACAACGCGACCGTCACGGTCACCGGCACGCCGACTTTCCTGACCGACATCAACAACTACCTGCAGGGTGGCATGTTGACGCTCGGAGGCATCGCTGTACTCGTGATGATCGTGGTCCTCGTCGTCGCTTTCGGCGTTCGTTGGAGATTGCTGCCATTGATCGGCATGGTCGCAGGCGTGGCCTGGGGATTCGGCGTCTTCGGTTTCACCGGGACCAAGCTGTCGCTTGTCACCATCGCCGGCCTACCGATTTTGATCGGGCTCGGTATCGAGTTCGCGATCCAGATACAGAACCGCATCGAAGAGGAACGGTCGGCAGAGCACGCTCGCGATCCGTTCGCCGAGACGCTGATGCACATGGGCCCACCGCTGGTGGCCGCAACCGTTGCGGCCGTGATCGCCTTTCTGACCGTGAAAGTCTCGAAGGTGCCGATGGTGCAGGACTTCGGGGTCCTGCTGTCGATCGGTATCGTCGCTCTCCTGCTCGCCGGCATCGTGTTGCCGACGACCGTCATCGGTGCTCGTGAACGCAGGTCACCGACGAAGAAGGAAGCTGGTCACGGTTGGGTGGAGAAGACGGTCGACCGCCTTGGCAGCCTGCCGCGCCTCGCGGTCATACCGCTCGTGATCGTCGCTGCAGGGCTGCCGATCCTCGGCCTGCTGCTCGAAACCGGTTCCAAGATCGAGAGTGATCCGATCAATTGGGCGAACCAGTCCAGCGTGGCGATCAAGAACGCCCGCATTCTGGAACGCGAGACCGGCTTTGCCACGACCCTCGGTGTCTTCTTGGAAACGCACAACGCTCCGACCAACGGTGTGTTCACGGACCAATCCGGCGCCTTCGTCTTCGATCTCGTCGAGCATTCGCTGGCCGACAACCAACAGCTCGCCGAGGCCTCCAGTCTGGCGACAACCGTCGGCTGGCTCGCCGAGGTTCCGGGGACGACATCCTTGCCGCCGACCGGCCTCGACATGCTCGAGGCGTACCGGATCGCACCGCCGGCACTCCAGGGGCTGCTCGTCGCCGAGGATGGAAACGCCAGCCAAGTACTGTTCCAAGTCGGGCCGTCGTCCCTCGAACAGCGAGCCGTCGTGCTCGACCGGGTGCAACGAGCCATCGCCGATCCTGGCAGCGGCGGTCTGTTGTCGCCCAGGGCTTCGGCAACGATGGGCGGGCTTGCCGTCGTCGGCGTCGGCCTGTTGAAGAACATCACGACGAATCGCGCTGCGCTCACCATCGTCGCTCTGCTGTTGGTCGGCGCCTGGGTCGTGCTGCGCTATCGCGACCTCGCACGCGGCGTGCTGACGATGATCCCGGTGCTGCTCGCCGTCGGCACCTCGACGGTTCTGGTCAGGCTGCTCGGTATCACCCTCAGCCCACTCACGACCGTCGGCGGTCCGCTCGTCGTTGCGACCTGCTCTGAATTCTCTGTACTCCTGATCGCCCGCTACGCCGAGGAGCGTTCCAAAGGTCTTGACCCTGAACAGAGCACGCGTGTGGCCGCCGAACGAACGGGCAGGGCGTTCTTCACATCGGCACTGACAACTCTCGGCGGCTTCGCGGTGTTGATGTTCTCGTCGCTTCCCCTGCTCGCCGATTTCGGCGTGGTTGTCACCATCAACATCGCCGTCGCCCTTCTCTCGGCGCTCGTCGTCGTGCCGCCGCTCGCCAAGGAAGCTGATCGTCGCGGTCTGCTGGCAATGGGATCCGTCGGCACCGATGAACAGGCACGAAGCCACAGCCGTCACCGCACGACCACTGGGTGGCTCTCCGGCATTGCGCTCGCTGTCGGCGGAATCATTCTCGCCGTCGCGGCGGTCGTGCAGAAGCAACCGGTGGCGGCAGCGCCGCGCTCTGAATCGTCGGTGGAAGCACCGGCGACGATCCCACCGCCGACGACGGCAGCGCCTGCCACAACCACGACCGCTACTGTTCCGCCGACCGCAGCGCCTGGCGAGACACTCGCACCGACAACGACACCGGCAGCGACCACCTTGCCGCCAGGGCCCGCTGTGCGGCCGACCGGTCTGGTCGCCGGGGCATTCTGGGATGGCCTCGTCGCCGTCGGCGTGGACAAGGGAGTCGCCCGATGCGCTGCCGACGAGTTGCTGGCGACGAAGTCGGAAGCTGATCTGCTGGCTCTCGGCATCGCCAATGTGCCTCGATCGGCGGAGGTGAATGCTCTTCTCGACGCAGCCGCCAAGCGATGCGGAGTGACGCAACAACAGCTCGACTCCGCTGCAGCAAGAAGCGGCGGCTGAACGCTCGGACTCTGCCACCATTGGTCGACCAACAGGCGCGTCGGGCTCGCCATGATCGAGTTCCGATCGATGCATTGGATCAGAACAGGACTTTCGCCTCTGACGGGCGCGGATCATCCGCCGTACCGTAAAAGTAGTCAAACAAAGGAACGCTGATGAGCACCACCCACAAAGTCACACCAGACCTGATCGAAAAGATGGTCGACCGGTTCAGCAAGCGATCCCAGCAGATCGCCAAAGACGTCGAGAAGGAGATCCGACAGGTCGATCGCCGGATCAAGGGATTCATCGATCAAGGAGAAGGGGCCACGCGTCGGCTTGTCGAGACGCTGGACCAAGACTTCCGCAAGCAGATGGCTTCGGTCAGGCAAGAAATCGAGCACCTGTCCGACCAGCTTGCCGCTGTGCGCAATGGAGCAGCGGTGAAGGAAGCGGAACCGAAGTCAGTCGTGACGGACATTCCTTCGAAGAAGCCAGCGACCGCAAAGGCGACGAGCAAGGCTCCGCCGAAGAAGAGGACGACGAAGCACGCGGCCTGACAGGCGCCGGCCGCGGCGGTGCACAGCAGGCTGTCGTTCGGATGCGCTCGGCCCCGTACCGGTCATCTGATCAGATTGCGGTGAACCGGCAACGCTCCGTCGTCGCCCTTTCCATCGGCGACGAGCGACATCGTCTCGAGGGCGATCGCCAACTCCTCGTCGGTCGGGATCACCATGACGGCGACGCGTGCCCCGTCTGGAGAGACCAGGCGGGGAGCGTCCGAGGACGCGGCGTTGCGCACAGCGTCGATCTCGATGCCGAGAAAGCCCAGACCGGAAACCGTCTCGGCGCGCAGGACCGCATCGTTCGCGCCGACTCCCGCCGTGAACGAAAGCGCGTCGATCCCGCCCATCACCGCTGCGTAAGCGCCGATGTACTTCTTCAAACGGTGCACGTAGATGTCCAGCGCGAGGCGAGCGTCGACATCACCGATGTCGATCAGGCGATGCACCTCACGCATGTCGTTGTGCCCTGTGAGGCCCTTCATCCCGGACCGCCTGTTGAGCAGGTCTTCGATCTCGTCGATGCTCATACCTGCGTTGCGCGAGAGGTGGACGACCACGGCGGGATCGATGTCACCACTCCGGGTCCCCATCACGAGGCCTTCGAGCGGGGTGAGACCCATCGACGTGTCCACTGGGGCGCCGTGCAGAACCGCAGAGGCCGACGCTCCGTTGCCGAGATGCAGGACAACCTGCTTGAATTCTGTCACTGCCCGTCCGAGGACCTCGGCGGCCTTGCGCGAGACGTAGCGGTGCGATGTTCCATGGGCACCGTACCGCCGCACCGAATATCGAGCGGCCACCTGCCGATCGATGGCATAGACAGCAGCGGCATCCGGTAGATCGTGGAAGAAGGCGGTGTCGAACACGGCGACGTGGGCGATGTCGGGGAGCATTTCCATGGCGACGCTGATGCCGGCGAGGTTCGCCGGATTGTGGAGCGGTGCGAGCGCCGAGAGCTGCTCGATCGTGGCGATGACCCGGTCGTCGATCAGCACTGCGCCGGCGAAGTACTTGCCACCCATGACGACGCGGTGGCCAACGGCGGCGATGTCGGCGTCGGCCAGCCGAGGGCCCAATTCGTCGAAGATTGCCAGCACGGTCCGCAGCGCCGTTCTGTGGGTGGCGAGAGGCTCGCGCCGTTCGGTCGTGGTCCCTTTGTAGGAGTGCTGCACGAGCGACATCTCCTCGCCGATCCGTTCGACGAACCCCGCAGCGACACGTTCACCGCTCAGCGGATCGACCAGTTGGTACTTGAGCGATGACGAGCCGGAATTGAGGACGAGGATCCTCTGGCTCACGAACGGTGTCCCCAATCGGTATCGCCTGTGTCACCTGCGACGCGCTCGGTCTTCATGGCGCGCGCCTGTATCGCCGTGATGGCGACGGTGTTGACGATGTCGCGCACCGTTGCACCCCGCGAAAGATCGTTCACGGGCTTGTCGAGACCCTGCAGGACGGGACCGATCGCTATTGCGCCGGCGGATCGCTGAACCGCCTTGTAGGTGTTGTTACCGGTATTGAGGTCCGGGAAGATGAACACGGTCGCACGGCCGGCGACGTCGGAGCCCGGTAGCTTCGCCTCGGCGACAACGGCATCGACTGCGGCGTCGTACTGAAGCGGCCCGTCGACGAAAAGGTCGGGACGCCGCGCCCGGACGATCTCCGTCGCTGCCCTGACCTTGTCGACGTCGGCCCCGGCGCCCGAACGGCCGGTGGAGTACGAGAGCATCGCCACTCGCGGGTCGATGCCGAACTGCGTCGCAGTGGCAGCCGAAGAGACGGCGATGTCGGCCAGTTGCTCAAAGGTCGGGTCGGGAATCACCGCGCAGTCTCCGTACACGAGTACCCGGTCGGCGAGACACATGAAGAACACTGATGACACCGTGGTCGCGCCCGGTGCTGCTTTGATGATCTCGAACGACGGCGTGATCGTGTGTGCCGTCGAGTGGGCGGCGCCAGACACCATGCCGTCGGCGTAGCCCATGTGCACCATCATCGTTCCGAAGTAGGAGACGTCCTGCACGACGTCGAAGGCGCGTTCGAGCGTCATCCCTTTGTTGGCGCGCAGCCGGGCATATTCGACGGCGAAGAGTTCGACGAGCTCGGACGACTGCGGATCGATGAAGCGGGCGCTTCCGAGGTCGAGGCCGAGTTCAGCTGCCCGTATCCGGACCTGCGATTCGGCCCCGAGCAGCGTCAGGTCGACGACCTGCCGCGACAACAGTTTCGATGCGGCACGCAGGATGCGGTCGTCATCGCCCTCCGGCAGGACAATGTGCTGACGCGCCGCCCTGGCTCGTTCGATCAGCATCGACTCGAACATCAAGGGCGTGACGACGCTGCTGCGCGGGACGTCGAGGGCGTTCAACAACGAATCCGGCTCGATGTATTTCCCGAACACGCCGAGCGCCGTATCGATCTGGCGCTGCGAACCGCGTCCGAGCACGCCGCGAGCCGAAGCGACGATGCGCGCCGCAGCATAGGAGTCGTGTGCCGTGAGGATGATCGGCAGATGCTGGTCGAGTCCGCGAACGAGCCGGACGACCAGTTCAGTCGGCCGGTACCCGCCATTGAGGACGATCCCGGCCAACGAAGGAAAGCCGTCGGCAGCATGAGCCGACGCCAGGGCGACGAGGACCTCCGAACGATCACCGGCGGCGATACAGAGTTGGCCGTCGAGTAGGCGGTCGAGCACGTGATCGACGTTCATCCCGCACACCAGCATGTGTTCGGCCTCGCGTTGGAGCATTGCTTCGTCCCCGAGCAGTAGCTCGCCGTCGAGGGCAGACATCAGATCGGCGACGAGTGGGGCCGAAAGCAAGGGCGTCTCTGGCAACGCCCACACCGCCAAGCCCGACCCGGCCAAGCGCTGACGAACTCCTTCGAGCTGCTCCGGGGCGCACCGATTGGCGACGACACCCACGGTCGCCGCGTGTGCCTGGGCGAGTTCCACCGTCGCGATCTCGACCAGTTGGGCAATGTCGTCCGGTGTCCTCTCGAACGCGCTGACGACGAGCAGCACCGGTGCGCCCAGATTGGTGGCGATCCGGGCATTGAACGTCAGCTCGGTGGGACCGGCGATGTCGGTGTAGTCGGAGCCGACGATGACCACGACCTCGCACTCGCGCTCGATCGCCCGGTACCGCTCGACGATCGTCGCCAACGCTGCCTCCGGGTCGGTGTGAACCTGCTCATATGAGACTCCGATACACGACTCGTAGCTGAGTTCCACTGCGTCGTGCTCGACGAGGAGCTTCAGCAGAAGATCGTCGCCGACGGGCGAGCGGGTTACCGGCCGGAACACACCGACCTTGCGGACACGACGCGCGAGCAGTTCCATCAAGCCGAGCGCCACGACCGACTTTCCGGTTCGTCCTTCCGGCGAGACGATGTACACGCTCTGCGCTGGTGCTGTGGTCTCTGTAGCCATCCGTTCCGGTCGCCCTCCAACGGGGTAGGTCTGCTCGCGAATGTCTGATCTCTCGGACACGTCCTCTGTGACAGTACGGCGATCCGCCGCCAGGCACCAGCCGACACAGGCGGTCGAGCGCTGGGCTGTGCGGTACCGAACGATCGCTGTCGACGATTCCTCACCGATCTTGCTGCGACGGTGGACATCGCCCAGCCCAAAGGCCTGCACCTGCGCTGAACAGACTTGACCCACTTCTGGGGTCCGGTCGGCTTCAGCACGCCGCTCGAGAACATCGAGGTCGACCTTCGCGCCGGCGGCATCTTCAAGACGATCATGGTCGACGACGCGAGTGGCGCCGATTACCCGAGCATCGGCTACTTCGTCGAAATCGTCGCCCCGGAAAGCTGGTCTGGGGTGAGCCTGATGTCGAAGGTGGGATGCTCACCACCTCGTACTTCAAGGACCTCGGCGACGGACGCACCGAGGTGACAGTCCACCAGACGAACGTGCCGGAAATATACCGCTCGCCCGTGTCCCAGGCGGGCATGCAGAGCAGCTTCGACCGCTTCGCTGCATACGTCGCCACGCTCTGACGCACCGTCGCCTGTCCACTCGGTCGCCATCCGTGAGCAGACGGCGGCCGAGTGAGCAGTGCGTCCTCATGTGCCAATCGGCCGTCGACCGCACGCCGCTGAGCCCTGACGTCCGGGCGCGCCTGCAAGTGCTCAGCCAACCGCTCCCGCCGCGCACGATTGCAGCTCGGCGACGTCATCGTCGGTGAGCGTGATTGCACCGGTGGCCATGTTCTGCTCGAGGTGATCGACGCTGGACGTTCCAGGGATGAGCAGAATGTTGTCGGCGAGCGCGAGCAGCCAGGCGAGCCCGACCTGTGCAGAAGTCGCCCCGATTCGAGCAGCGATCGACTGCACGGTGGCGTTGTCGGTCACTTTGGGCATGTTCGGGAACGCAGAACCGAGCGGGAAGAACGGGACGTACGCGATCCCGTCGCTCGCGCATCGCTCGAGCACATCGGCATCGTGGCGGTCGAGGAGGCTGAATGCATTCTGCACGCACACGATTCCTGCGAGCGCGATCGCCGTATTGACCTCGTCGAGGGTGGCATTGGAGACGCCGATGCCCGCAATCTTGCCTTCCTCGCGCAAGGCGATCATCTCGGCGAGTTGATCAACGAGTGGCACAGGCTGCACGCCTGCGGGTAGCTCCGCGTGATCCATCCGGCGGAGATTGACGATCCCGAGCTGTTCGACATCGAGGCTGCGCAGGTTGTCTTCGACGCCGGTGCGGAGATCGGCGGGCTTCTGGGCCGGCAGCCAACCGCCCTGAGTGTCGCGTGCTGCTCCGACCTTCGTCACCAGCAGCAGGTCATCCGGATACGGGTGGAGCGCCTCGTGGATCAACTGGTTGGACACGGCAGGGCCGTAGAACTGGGCGGTGTCGATGTGGTCGACGCCGAGCTCGATCGCCCGACGCAACATGGCAACCGCTTGGTCACGATTGCGCGGCGGCCCAAAAACACCGGGTCCGGGAAGTTGCATCGCCCCGTAGCCGATACGGGAGATGGAACGGCCAGCGAGTGAACCTGAGAAGGTGAACGTGTTCATGACGTCATCCAAGCAGTCGGCGACACGGCCGGCCAGGGCCGGTGGCACCGTAGGACTGCGGATACCACCCAGTTGGTCAAACGTGATGCGAGACTTTCGCATGGCAACACGGTCGAGCCTCGGCGACGCGCTCCGAGCGTGGCGCGATCGCGTCTCGCCTGCCGCCGTTGGTCTGCCGGCGCGATTGAACAGGCGGGTTCCCGGACTCCGCCGTGAGGAACTCGCTGCGCTCGCCGGGTTGTCGGTGGACTACCTCGTGCGGCTCGAACAGGGCCGGGCGACGAACCCGTCGATCAGCGTCATCGACGCGCTGGCGCGCGCCCTGCGACTCGGAATCGAGGAACGTGACGTCCTCTACCGCTCCGCCGGAGTCTCCCCGCCACCACCCGGTCGGATCCCACGCCACGTTCCTCCCGGCATCCAGCGGATGGTCGACCACCTCGTCTCCACACCTGTCGCAGTGTTCACCGCGTCATGGGACCTCCTCCAATGGAACGACATGTGGGCCGCACTGTTCGGCGACCCCAGCGACCGCACGGACCGCAATCGCAACGTCGTCTGGCGTCACTTCACCGGCAACGGACCCGACATCGTTCGTCCCGACATCGAGACCACCGCCTTCGAGCAAGGGCTCGTTGCCGACCTGCGCGCTGCCAACGGCTCCTACCCTGACGACGCCGAATTGACCGAACTCATCGACGACCTCCGAGCCATCAGCGACACGTTCGCCGCCTACTGGGATCGCTTCGAGATGGCTCCTCGCATCCGAACGACCAAGACAATTCTCCACCCGACAGTCGGCGCGATCACCGTCGACTGCGAGATCCTCACGGCGGCGGCCACGGGCAGCGATCTGCGGGTCATGGTCTATACCGTCGACCCCGACACCCCCGACGCCGATCTGCTCGAACTGATCCACGTCACGGGCATCCAGGACCTCAGCCACTGGGCCGTGCGCCCGTAGTCCCGGGCGCTGGCCGCATCAGTGGTTTGCGCGTACCTCGGCGAGTCAGGGCGCGACGGGCTCCTGCACGATGAGCACTGCTGTCGTACCGGTCTCGTCGATGGAGACGGCGATGGTGAGACGTCGTGATGCCGACGTGAAGCTGACCTGACCGCCCTGGCCGGACACCACCGGAATGTCGGCCGTCGGTGTCCAGCTCAGGGTCGGGAGCTGTTGCTGGTAGAACGCCAGTGCATCGGTCGGTAGGGTCGCTGTCGAGTAGTTGATGTAGCCCGGTTGACGGTCGATGTTGGTTGCGTCGGCCAGCAGCGGCGCGTTGATCTGCGCCGGGCAGCCAGCCGGCAGGATCCCGTTGACCGGTTGATTCACCGCGGTGAGCTCGTATTCCATCGTGAGTGTGCCGTCCGCGCCGTTGCCGAGCATCGATCGCGGGCCCGTGCTGGTCAGCGTGTAACGGGTCAGGTACCCGCCGGTCGTCGCGACCCAGGCATCCGCTGTGACGATGGCCGGGTCGAGGTTCCCCAGGGCACGCCCGTCGAACGTGTAGTGATCGGATGGAGAGTCATTGACTGAGCCCGATCCGTTGATGTCGGCACCGGCGAATCCGCTGAGCAACGACGCCGGCTCGAGGACGGGGTCGGCGGCCAGTACAGATCCGTCAGTCGTGGCGGTTGCATCGATTGGGTGTGGCAGCACTGCGGTGCATTTCCCGTCTGTGTCTGTCACGTAGACAGCGCCGTTCACTTCGGCGTGGAACTCGGGCGTGGTCGTGGCCTGACCGGATTGGACCGTCAGGAGGCGCGAGGAGAGGCTGCGGTTCACTTCGAGCACATAGGTGTGCGCGAACTGCAGCGGCTGGCCGGCTTTTGTGCCGTCGAACGACAGGGTCAGGGTGGCCGTGTAGCTCGCGAGCTGGTCGAGGCCAATGGTCGGGTCGGGCAGGCTGAACGGTCCGGGGCCGAACGCGAACTGCGGCGGGGGCGTGCTGGTCGTCGGGGACGAACCGGCGTTTGTCGCGACCGAGGACGCTTCCGCCGCGTCGGGTGAGCTGGGTGTCGACGACACGGACGTCGACAGACTCGAACCGTGCGCCTTCGACGGTGTGGAGCTGCACCCGCTTGCGCCGATCACACACCCCGCGACGGCGACGGCGATGCATCGAGCACGAAGGGACCCGGTTCGGGATCGCATCACTTGACCTTCACCGGTGCAACGACGTACAGCATCTCGCCCGCCTTCGACTGACCCAGCCCTTTGAGCGAATGTGGCAGCCGATCAATGAACGGAAGGTATTCCGAACCAATGGGCTCCACGGCCCCTGGCGTGATCGAAACGGTTGCCGTGTGGTCGTCGTGCGGACATTGGATGTGGTTGCGCACGGTTGTCGCCGCGTAGTCGATGTGCAGTGACAGCAACCCGCTGTCGGCGAGCGAACCGGTGACCACCGCCGTGCTGTCGTCGATCGTCTCGGTGACCAGACAGCCGGACCCGCCGATGTTGCCACTTCCCCAGATCACTCTCACGGTGGCGTTGACCTGCCCGGTGGAATCCACGCTGAGCAGCGCGCCGCTGACGTTCGCTGCCACGGCGAGCCCCGAATCGGTGAATTGCCAATTCGATGTCGAGTTGAACGTGAAGACGCAGGCTCGCACGTGCACCGTTCGCGTCACGTCCGCGATCGACGCGACGGCAGCGCCGGCGGGCAGGTCCAGCCCGCCGAGGTTGGCGGTGAACGTGATCGTCGTCTCACCAGCCTTTTCGGACGTGAAGGTGAACTGGGCGATTCCAGGCTCCGACCGGCGGATGTCGGTGATCTCCACCGCCCTTGCCGGACCGACGATGCTCGGATCCGCAACAGTTGCCACGACCGGCACGTCGGCGACGTCCGAGAGCACGCCGATCATGCTGCCAGGCTGAGGTCCCGCCGACGGAATCAAGTTCTTGTTCACAGCCACCTGAACGACAACCATCTGACCAACGCACACGGACTGCGACGGGCTGATCGTCATGGAGTACGTGACGTCGCCCGGGCTCGTGCCACCGGCGGAGACATCGGCGTGCACTGATCCGAATCCCGACGCGACGCACACCAGTGCCGCTCCTGTCGCCCAGCGCCGCGTCCCCCCTCTCGATTCGTCCATCAAGGAACTGCAAGAAATCGTCGGCTCGTGCACCACTAGGGCAATCACCAGTTCTCGACGCGCCCGCTCGTCGAGCCAGCGCGCCCTGAACCATCCCATCAACTCAATCTTGGACATCCAGCCGCTCTTCAGGCGCCGCTGAGACACCGTCGACGGCATCGCACTCTGACGTCCCGAACAGTTGGTTCGCGACGTCTCGACTGCGGTCTGTTGCTCAATCGTTGGGCAGTGCGGCGAAGTCCCGCTTCGCTTTCTTGTACCACCCCATCCCCGCGAGGGGATGCTTCCACCGGTTCTTCATCTCGTTCGAGGCTCCCTCGTGCGATGCGTCACCTCCTGCGACGAGCTCCTTCAGATGGTTGTCCTGCGCCTTGATGATCTCGTTGGCGGTGTCTCCACGGAGCTGGACAC
>JAYTOM010000497.1:0-4793 GCA_043747765.1 Actinomycetota bacterium | reverse complement strand
TGACTGCTCGGGCTTTTGGGTGCCGGCCTCTGCGGCCGACTGTGAATCGGCCTGGGATCCGCGGTGGCTCTTGTGTGCCCTGGGTCTTGCGCGGTCAGTTTGCTTGGAGACCTGTCGTCGTCGACCGGTCACGGGATCGTGCCCGATCCATCTCGTCTCCATGAACGAATATGTCGTCGACAGATCGAGAAACGCGTGCGACGATCTCGGAGACAGTCGTGAGAGTATTGCAATTATCGCGTGAAGAACACGGGACATGAACGACGACGAGACGGGACGTTGATATCAAATCATTTCTGCGGTGGCCGAAGAGTTTGGTCGTGTTGGCGATCGGTCTGGTCCTACTCGCCATCGGTGTGGCGGACAAGGCCGACGATTCGGTCACGTGCGGTTCGAAGGTGATGCACACGGGCGAAGTCTGCGAGAAGTCCGGGGACACCACGTCGTTCGAACATCAGCAGGCGGATGAACGATCGACGGCACGCAACTCCGTGATCGGCGGGGCCCTGGTCACCCTCGGCGGATTGGGCCTCGCCGTGTTCAGCTTTCGGCAACGTCGAACATCGCCCCGCACACCGACTGCAGGGATCGAATCGACCATCGAACCTGGCCGGGCGAGCGCTCCGCCACCACCGCCAGACCCGTCACGCTGGCCGCCGGTGGGGCACGATACGGCGATGACTGACGTCGCTGTGTCCACGACCGTTCCGACAACCGCCGAACTCGTCGCCAGGTACGCGACGGCGTTCAACGCGAACTTCGCAACCGAGCATGGTGTCACCAGTCCTCTCGGTGTGTGGATCCTTCTTGCGCTCGCCGCTCCGGCCGCCACCGGCGCCGCCCGTGAACGTCTCGAGCAGATTGTCGGTTGCGTCGCCGGCGAAGCATCAGCGCGTGCCCAAGCACTCCTCGACGAACCGCATCAGGCTGTCGCCGTCGCTGCTGCAGTGTGGGCCCGTGCCAGGATTCTCAATGACCGCTTTGCCGCGTTCGCCGCCGGGTTCCCGACAGCCGTCGAGCAGGGTGATGTCCCAACCCAGGCCGACGCGGACATGTGGGCGTCGTCGCACACCGGCGGGATGATCGACACGTTCCCGGTCACAGTCACACCCGACACGGCGCTGTTGCTCGCCACCGCCGTCGCCACCGATATCTCCTGGCATGTACCGTTCAGAATCGCCCCCGCCGCCGGCCTTGGGGGGGAGTTCGGTCCGCGGATCAACACCGCCCTCGTCGCCCCCGACGAACACAATCAGTTCCTTGCCTTGACAGCATCAGCAGGCCCTGTCGCGGTTCATGTCGCCGCGTCTGCGTCAGGACTGAACGTCATCTCTGTCCTCGCCGCCGACAGCGTGCCACCCGCTGGCGTACACGCAGCCGCCCATGAGATCGCCGCACTGCTCGCCGGGACCGGCCGCGCCGCGACCCGCATGTCGTTGTTCACGGTCGAGGTCGGTGATGGCCCGGCATGGACGCTCACCGAAACGGTGGAGGAGAGTTTCGGTGGCCCGAGCCGTCGCGAGACGTTCTCCACGACGATGGCCGCCTGGTCCGCTGATAGTGACCACGACATCATTTCGGCAGCCGGGTTCGCCGAGTTGTGCGAGACGTTCCCCGAGTTCGTGCGCGACGAGTTCCTCCCGGTGTCGTTCTCCGCGAGGCAGGCCGCCGTCGCGTCCTACACCAGGGTCGGTTTCAAAGCTGCCGCGGTCACCGCGTTCGGGATGGCTTTCGGTTCAGCGCCGAGCCCGCGCAAGGTCACCGTCGTACACCGCCATGCGGCGATCAGGTTCAATCGGCCTTACGCCGTACTCGCCGTTGCCGTCACCGCCGGGAACTCCATGGACGAGCGTAAGAAGGTCGACTTCGGCGGATCGGCATGGGCGAACGTTCCCGTGTTCAGCGCCTGGGTGACGATGCCACGTGACACCGACGGCAATGCGTCGGCCACCGGCAACTGACGAGCGAGACGTTGCACGGAGAATACTTCGGTGCGGGCGCGTGTCATGTCGCCGTGTTGCGTGCCTGTCGTCGCTGGTTGCCGGACTTTCCGCCCCAGATTCCGTGATGCTCACCTGCACCTGCTGCGGCGCATTCCTTGCGGACGGGACAGCGGGCGCAGATTGCTCGGGCGGCCTCCGTCGAAGCTCCCGTTCTGGGAAGAACACCCCTCCTCGTCACGACAACCGGGTTATTCGTCGTGGCCGGGCTCGCAGTGCTGTTCGTCAGCCAGCTCGAGAAAAGCGCCCTCGGTCGTTCGATCCAGGCGATCCGCGAGGACGAGAACCTCGCCCGATCGATGGGCATCGAGGTCGTCCGCCTCTCTTGTGCGCACGATGGAGCGTCCGCTCACCCCGCGGATATCCACGTCGATAGGTGAACAGCTCGACATTCCAGAATGGGAGGTGAGACGGGCCGACCCTTTCCGATTCGGGAACCGGCCTGCGGAGCGTGCCACGTCTACGAATTCGGCCGGGTCGCTCAAGAGCGGAGAGTAGGCTCCGCTCCTGTCACGCCCGTAGCCAGAACGTATCCCACGCCATCGAAGCCGTCATTGTCGTCAAGCAATCATCGGAACCAGGTGCAGCCGTCCCACTCCTGTTCGAGGATCGGGTCCCGGTCCCTGGGATCGAGGATCGCCATCTGTCCGATGGTGTAGTTCGAGCGGCCAAACTGGCACGGCCAGCACGCCGTCACGAAGTTCGCGTCGTCGTTGATGCCGCCGTGTGAGTGCGGAACGACGTGGTCGAGGCTCGCCGACGAGCACAACGTCAATCCGTGCCGTCGGCTGTCAGCGTTCCCGTCGGGGAAGACGCCCACTAGGTCGACACCCATGTGCCTCGTCGCCTCGCGATCGATCACCGGCGTGTCGCACCACCTGCATCGCCAGCCGTCACGAGCGAACACGACCCGCTGGGCTGTAATACCGGGAAGCCTCGTCGGATGACGGTCCCCTTTCGCTAACGCTGCAGGCATCAGCGCGGGAGCCGACTTGTCACGCCGTTCTCCCTCGGCGATCGCCGAGTTGAAGTGACCCCGCTGCGCAGCATCGTCAAGTGAACGGATCAGATCCTTCGCCGCCGCCAGATTGCCATCAGGGACCGCATCGGCGGCGTCGGCGAACACACCGACCGCAACAGCAGCGTAGGGCAGAGCAGGAACGAGACAAGCCGTGAAGTTCGAAGCCACGAGCCGAACAATACGACGAGTTCACAATCCTCGTCGCCTCCACATCGTCATGTGCTCGACCCGAGCAAGGCTACGAGGAATCGGCATCTGTACTCTTCGGGATGACAGCGACTTCGTCCTTGTGGAATGCTTCGCGTTTTCCGGACAGCCGGGTTACGCGGCCTCAGGGGTTTGATGTTGCACGAATGAATCGGCCGGGGTTTTGCGTCAGGTCCTCAACGATCCTGAGAGGATCTAGAGATGCCGAAGATGTCGCAGTACACGGTCGAGTTCAAGGATCAGGCGGTGAGGTTCGTGTTCGAGTCGATCGAGGCGAACGAGTCGCGTAAGGAGGCGTGTCGTCGGTTGGCGCCGAAGGTGAACGTGAAGGAGGTGACGCTGTACAACTGGGTGAAGGCCGCCTCGCCGGTCACGTCGGGCGGTGCGGCCCGTGCCGGGCAGTCGGGCACGGTTGAGGAGCTTGGGGCGCAGGTGTCGGCGTTACGGAAAGAGAACCGTGAGTTGACCCGCGCGAACGACATTCTCAAAGCGGCGTCAGCTTTTTTCGGAGCGGAGCTCGACCGCCAATCAAGGAGGTGATCGCGTTCGTTGTCGCACATCGCGACACGTTCGGTCTCGAGCCGATCTGCCGGGTGTTGCAGGTCGCCACATCAACAGTCCGGTCGTGTCTCGCCAGGCCGATCTCGGCGCGTGAGATCGCCGATGAGGTGCTCAAACCCAAGATCCGCCGGTTGTTCGATGACAACTACCAGGTGTACGGGCGACGCAAAATCAAAGCCGGCCTGCGCCGCGAGTACGGGCTGATCGTCGACAAGGACCGTGTCGCCAGGATCATGGCTGAGCTGGGCGTACGCGGTGCCAGCCGGACCAGATCGATTGTCACGACCCGCTCCGACACGACCAGCCCGAGAGCACCCGATCTGGTGAAACGCCGCTTCACCGCGCAGCGTCCGAACCAGTTGTGGGTTTCGGATTTCACGTATGTCGCAACCTGGTCGGGGTTCGTGTACGCGGCGTTCATCATCGACGTCTACTCGCGCATGATTGTGGGTTGGCGTGTCGCGTCGACGATGACGACCGATCTCGTGATGGACGTTTTGAACATGGCCGCGTTCACCCGGCGCACCACCATGATCGGCGGCGTGATCGCGCATTCCGACGCCGGCAGCCAATACACATCCGTCGCGTACACCGAACGCCTCGCCGAGCTCAACGCAAGACCATCAATCGGCACCGTTGGCGACAGTTACGACAAAGCCCTCGCCGAGGCTGTCAATGCGCTCTACAAGACCGAGCTGATCAAACGCCAGGGACCATGGCGCAACGCCGAACACGTCGAGCTAGCCACACTCGCCTACGTCGAATGGTTCAACCACCGCCGCCTCCACAGCGAGATCGGCGACATCCCACCCGCAGAGATGGAAGCCAACCACTACCATCACCAACGGGCCCAACAACAAGTCCCCACACCAACACGGACCTGACGCAAAAGACCGGCCGATTCAGTTCATTCGTTGACCGCCTGGACATCGGTGTCGACACGGTAGAGGGTCGCCTGGCCGGGTTCGGGTCTGTCGCCACGGAACTCGTCTGGGTTGCGGGCG
>JAYTOM010000496.1:0-7891 GCA_043747765.1 Actinomycetota bacterium | reverse complement strand
GGGCATCTTGCTCGACCTCAAGACCAGCGGGACGGCGACGGCCGAACTCGTGACCGCCCTCATCGCCGTTCACCCGGAAACCAAAGTGTTCATCTCGACGCCGAACCCCCACATGCTCGACACCCTGGCGGCCACCAGTCCTCGCGCACTTCGGCTCCTCAGCATCGCCACAACTGAGACGCTCACGACATTTCTCGCGCAACCGATCGACCCGTCCATCCAAGGGGTTGCCGTGGCCGTCGCGCTCCTCGATTCCATCACCGTGCACACCCTTCACCAGAAGCACCTGTGGATCCAGGCGTGGACGGTCGACACGATGAGCAGGGTCGACGCGCTGGCTCAACTCGGTGTCAACGGGATCACCACCAACAGCCTGCCGATCCTCTCAGCGCTCCAGAACAACCGCGTCTGACCACCGGTCACCCCGGCCGGCACGGTCCCTCGAGCGGCCGTACGACCGCATCCAACATCGTGTCACCCTCCTGATCAACGAATCCCGGTGTCGCACACGACAGCAGCTGTGGTGACGGCCCCGTCCGCCACCGTCAGCGGACGCGACGGACATCGAGGAAACATGTTCGCGCCGATATCGACCATCAGGACGTAGGTACCTGTCGGAGCAACGACGGTGAACGCACCTGCGTCGTCGAGTCGAACGGACACGACAGTATGACCCTGTGTCAGCCGGACAATGCCGGCGACGGCCTTCGGGGCACACCCGACACTGTGGATCTGCTCGACGGGGCACGTCGGCCCGGCCAGAACCGTGCCGGTCACCCGGCCGGACAAGGTTGCAATTGCCGCTGTCGTTGCAATTGCCGTTGCCGCTGTCGTTGCCGCATTTGGCGATGTGCGGGTGCTCGCTCCGCACGCTGCGAGAAGGACGGCCAACGCTGGAACAATCGACATCGATCTCATCACGACTTCGACGTTCGCCCGAGCACGCTGGTTCCCGTCCATCACCATTCACCTGTCACCATTCACCCAGACGCCCGCCATCATCTCGACGAGTTGCTATAGCACTCGACGTGAAAGCCCGGAGATCCCGAATGATCGTGCGACGAGACGTGCTGCGGTGACCCGTGAGCAGACGGAGGTCGTTCGGTCGAGCGCCCTCGCGAGGTCGGCGCACTACATGGTTTCCCCGATTCGCCCGTTCACCGATCGGTCTACCGTCGCAGGAGCACGTCAGCCGACGTCGGCCCGAGCCGGCCCGAACGACACGCCAGATGCCGACTCGTCGGCCCGACTCCGAGGACGCTCTCCATGAACTCACCGCTGTGTGCAAAGACGATCATGACCACACTGGCCGTCGCCGGTCTCGCCTGCGCGACAGGCTGCGCGAGCACCGCGAAGACAGCTCCACCAAACGCGTCTGCGGCTCAGCAGACTGTGGCAAGTACGCGCTCGCCGGGTTCGACCAACTCCGGGCCCACCACGACCACGCCGGGTGCGACTTCCACCGGCGCCGTACCGATTTCGGGATCCGTACCGATTTCGGGCGCCGCCGCAATTGCGACCGACCCCACATCGGGCTCGGCGCCGGTCGCCGGCTCCGGGAACAACCCAGGCGGGAAGGTGCAGGTGCGGTTCCTCAATCTGTATGCGCCCGCCGATCATCCGCTCGGCGTGCCACTCGTCGGCTTCTTCGAAGGCGACAACATCCTCGGCGCCAGCAACGGCGCAGGCACCCCGAACTTCAGCAGTGTCGCCTATGGACAGCTCAGTCCGTTCGAGTCGGCGGGCTCATCGAAAGTGGGCACCGTTGCGCTCTACGCCGCCGGCCAGACGGACCCGGTCTCGAGCATCAACGTCGACGGCACCGTACAGGCGCGCTACACCTTCATCATCTACTCCATCGGACAGCCGGGCTATGCCGCTTCCGAGGGCTTCAACGAGACACCGTCGGCGACCGACGTGAATCAGAACTTCCCAGGTTCGCTGTCGGCTCCACCAACCGGTAAGAGCCTGATCGTCGCCGTCGGGGGGCCACTCCAGGCAATCGACAGCGCCCGGCCGGGCTTCAACCTCGGTCAGCCCGGAAAGGGTTGCTTCGCACTCCAGACACCGGACCCCCCGAATGGTGGGCAGTCGAACATTCCCTCCGGCGGCTCGCTCAACTACGTGGCTGGTCCCGGCCAACTCCACATTGCCTTCTTCGACAGCAGCGACGCCGATTGCAGCAAAGCCCCGGCCATCGCGCCGGTGTCGGTGTCGTTGCAAGCGGGCGACCGGATGTTGATCGTGGCCTACGCTGAACCGTCGACAGCGAAGCTGCTGAGCATGCCGGTCGCGATCCAGCAGTTCGCCGGCGACGTCCCACTGCGCCCGAGCCCGACCCCGTCGACCGAAACGCCGTCATCCTCAGTCGACCCATGTTCGGTGATCACCAAGGACGAGGCCGCCAAAGCGCTCGGGGCGCCGGTCGATTCCAGTAGTGGGGACACGACCTCTGGATCCTGCACGTTCACTGCAGGCGCAGCAACGCTGGAGGTGTCGATCCAGACGGGAATCACGACCACCGCCTTCGACGCAATCAAGTCGGGCGCAACAGGCACCCAGCCTGTCGGCGGGATCGGCGACGACGCGTTCTTCACCAGCGATCCCACCAGCATCGTCGTGTTGAAGAGCACAACGATGCTCGCCGTCGGCCTCGATCGCCACGCTGACAGTGGACCGGATGATCCCGCTGCCGATCAACCGCTCATCTCCGCCGTCGCGGCGGCCGCTCTGCACAACTTGTAGACCCGGCAGCAGCTGATGACCGCGCACTCGTCGTTCCGATCTCGCTCGCCTGTGCGTTGGTGTTCTCGTCGCCGACGTCGATCATCTCGACCCGCTGATCCCTGTCAACGCCGCGACCGGTGCCACACCGATGCGGTTGTTGCCGGACCAGGCAACGGCGATGTTGCTGGAAGCCTCGGCCGGTCAAGGGACGATCGGTGCCGACCTCGACAAACTCGTGCCGGCCAATCCCGGTCTGCCGCCGACCTCGTATCTGTTGGCGGGCTGGGTCAGCGCGGCCGGAAGTCCGGCTCACTGTTGGCGCTGCGAACGATGGGCACCCATGACTGAAAACACGCACCATCAATCGTGATTCCGGGTCTTTTGCTCGCCCTCAACGTCGACGACCTGCAGACCAAGGTCGAACTGTTGTGGGCGCAGATTCCCGGGCTTGTTCGCCAGATCCTCGGTCCGATCCTGAAAGGTCCGATCGAACTCTTCCTCCAAGCCGGGCATCCTCCTCGTCGATGTCCACAGCGGACCGCCCATCGGCGGCAAGACCGGCTTCGACCGGGAGTCGCAGCGGGTGCAGTCCGGTGGGCGGTCCGACATTCAGGGTGCTCGACGGAATCGGAGATGGCGCGTTCCTGGCCACGTCGCCCATCGGAGGTCCCGACGATGGGCCGAACGCGACAGTCGTTCTCTACAAAGGCCCGCCCACGGTGCAGGTCAGCGTTGCGTTCGACAGCAACCGCAAACCAATGCCGAGCGATCACGTCGTTGCCCTTGCGTTTCCCGCCGTTGGACCCCTCTGAGCGGTCGAGACGAACATCTGGACGGAGCCCGCCGACGAGCCCGCTACAGAGCGAGTGCGGCGAGCATTGCTGTGGTGTCGATGTAGAAATCTGCTCGCTCGACGAGACCGTCTCGGATCGTCCAGACGTGACATTCCGGGACGTCGAACGGGCTCCCCGTGCGGCGAACCGTCCCCTGCGTCCTGCCGTATTGCACGATCTGGTCACCTGACCGGAAGAGTTGTTCAGCGGCGAGTGCCGAGTCGATCGCTTCAGCCAACTTCATGATGAACTGGATCACTCCGACGCGCCCGACAAAGCGTCCGCCCCACGGCAGCCGAGGGTCCTGAACGATCACCACACCCTCCGCGCAGAATCCGAGAACCACATCCAGATCGTCTCTGGCGAAGCCGTCGTAGATGCTTTGCACGATGTCGAGAGCGGAAGCGGTGGTCATCACCGACGACGATAAATGTCTCGACGGCCGGGCGAATCAGGGAAACCATGTACCTCATTCCGACCTGCGACTGTCCTACTGCAGGGAGGGTTTCGGATTTCCTCGGTACCGATGTTTGTTATAACAGTTGGCGTGATTGCCGTTGCAGGTGATGAGAGCGCCGAGGCCGAGGCTGCATCGCTTCTCCACCGATGTGCCGTCGGAGCCGACGTCAAAGACCTGCGGTCTCGCCTCGGCATGACGCAGGAGCAATTGGCGCATTACCTCGACGTGTCGTTTGTGACCGTGAACCGATGGGAGACCGGCCGTCGACTGCCGTCCAGCACGTCACAGCGACGGTTGGACGAGCTGGCGAGATCAGCTCAGGTGCCGACAAGTCAGGCACCCGTCGCAACTGCGTCGGCCATCGTGCTTCCCTCGACACCGTTCATCGGTCGCGACAAGGAGCTCGTCGAGCTGTGCGACCTGTTCGAGGATGCCCGGCTGATCACGCTGATCGGCCCAGGAGGCTCTGGTAAGACGCGACTGGCGGCCGAACTCGCTCGGCGCTGCGGCCGACCCGATGAGACGGTCGCGATGGTCGGGCTGGACGTCATCAACGATGCGACGCTGGTGCCAACGGCGATCGGCGCTGCGCTGGGGGTGCGCTCGACCGGTACCACCTCCGCTGATGATCTCGTCATTGCCCACCTCGCCTCCCGGCCATGCCTGCTCGTGTTGGACAATTGCGAACACGTGGCTGCGGTCGTGCGCCAGTTCGTGGAGACAGCGCTCGGTGCAGCGCCGCAGCTCCGTGTGCTCGTGACCAGCCGGATCGTGCTCGATGTTGCCGGCGAGCAAGTCTGGCCTGTCCCAGCGCTCCAGATGGCCGCCACCGGAAGTGGTGCCGACGCAGTGGCCAGGTCTGATGCGGGACGCCTGTTCGTCGAGCGGGCCCGGCGGGCTCAGCCCGGGTTCGTCCTCGACGACCCCGCTGCAACGAGCATCGTCCGAATTTGCGAGCTCCTCGATGGGCTCCCCCTCGCACTCGAGCTGGCTGCCGCGTGGCTGTCGACGTTGTCCATCGCCGACGTCGCCGCACGACTCGACGGGAGCATCGCGCTGTTGAACGCCGATGGTGGCGGAGGACGCAGACATCGAACGTTGCGATCCGTCGCGGAGTGGAGCGATGCGCTGCTCGACCCGCCTGATCGAGCGGTTCTCGCCGCGCTGTCCGTCTTCGCCGGACTGTTCACGGTTGCCGACGCCGAACGCGTCGGCGGTTCATCCGGTTCATCTGGTTCCAGCGACATCGTTCACGCACTCCGCCGTCTGGTCACGTCGTCGTGGGTCGTAGCCGTGCCCGGCAACGACAGCGTCTACGGAATGTTGAACACGCTGCGCAGTTATGCGCGTGAACTCTTGCAACGCAGCGGCGAGGAGACAATCGTGCGCGATCGACACGCGCAGGCCTTCGCCGACATCGCCGAGGCATCCGAAATGGGTCTCTCGGGAGACGAACAGGCCGAATGGCAACGCCGGATGGACCGGGCCAACGGCGACTTCGTGGTTGCATTGGAACGGTCCAGAGCAAATCGGGATGACGACACCAGCCTGCGCCTCGTCGGATCGCTGTGGAGATGGTGGTACACGTCGGGCCGCATCACCGAAGGTCGTGCATGGGCCGCCACCGCCCTCGCCGGATCGCGTTCCGCATCGCCGTCGCGTCGGGCGAAGGCGTTGTACACGAGCGCGATCCTCGCCGCCGAGAACGGGGACTATGGCACGGCATGGGCTCATGCCCAATCAGCACGTCGATCGTTCGAAGCGGTGGGCGATCACGTCGGTATGTCTCGATCCAGCACGATTCTCGGCAACGTCGCCAAGTTCCGGGGCGACGCGGCGGCGGCCGTGAATCACCTCACCGACGCAGTCGCCGGCCAGCGGATGGTCGGTGACGACAAGGCAACTGCGGTGGCATTGCAGAACCTCGCCGCGTTCGTAATCGACCAGGGCGGCCTCGGCCACGGTCGCGCCCTGATGGAAGACAGTCTTGCGCTCAAGCGGCGTGCTGGAGACAGGCGGTCGCTCGGGTACGGATTGATCAACCTCAGCGACCTGCTCGTCCGAGAGGGAAGTCCCGACGAAGCCCGAACCGCGCTGAACGAGGCGGGTGAAATCGCGCAGACACTCAGTGACGATCGACTGGGGTCGTTCGTCGAACACAACCTTGGTGATGTCGCGGTCGCCGCCGGCGAAGACGACACAGCGATGGTGCACTACGACCTGGCACTCGCAGGTTTCCGACGCGTCGGTGACCGCCGCGACGTCGCGCTCGCACTGTGCAGCCTCGGACTTGCGCTGACACGCGCCGGCAGACGTGACGAGGGTGTTCAGAGGCTACGCGAGAGCGAAGCGTTGGCCGCCGAGATCGGGGACGAGGTGCGCCTGTCCGAGGCCCGATCTGCGCTGACGATCGCCGAGGTGCCGTCTGCTGCCGGCACCCTTCCCGGAGGTCTGACAGTTCGCCAAGCCGAGATTCTGACCCTGCTCACCACCGGCTCGTCCAACCGGGACATCGCCCAGCGACTGGCCCTTTCGGCCGGAACGGTGGAACGACACCTCGCCAACATCTATCAGAAGCTGGGAGTCAGCAACCGGGTCGGTGCCACACGCTATGCGCTCGCTCACGGCCTCGGTGCAGCTGATGTTTCCACAGAACGACCACGTTGATGTCGGCGACTTCAGGTGCTCTCGGTCGTGTCGCGACGGCGTTCATCGGCCGATCAGGTGTCTGCCGAAAGCGGCAAGCGTGTCCGGCTGAGCAAAATCCGTGAACCAGGTGTAGATCCGTTCGACCCCACGCGCGGCGTAGAAATCGAACACCGCCGCGAGTTGCTCGGCATTGCCGATGGCGCGACCTGCGACGGGCATGAAGCCGAATCGCCGATCCGCCGCCGCGATCACATCTTCTCGGTCCGCCTCTGAACGGATCAGGGTGACCATCAGTTGAATCGAGACTCGAGCGGAACCCGCAGTTGCGCGCAGGCCTTCGAGTTGGTCGATCTTGTGGATGGGCAGGTTCCACCAATCAGCGTGCCCGGCCACGAGTTGCATGGTTCGCGGCCCCGCACCACCGATCACGATCGGCAGGCGCGCGAGCGGCTTCGGCAATTGCTGGCCCCCGACGACGCGATGATACTGGCCCCCGAAATCGACGGTCTCGCCACTCCACAGCGCGCGCAGCAGATCGAGCGTCTCGCTCATTCGGTCGACGCGCGAACGGGGCGCCGTCGACGCGACACCGAAAGTCTCCAGTTCTCGGGGTACAGAGCCCCAACCGAGACCGAGTTCGAAACGCCCACCCGAAGCGTGATCCAGCGTCACCGCCTGGCGAGCCAACACAGCCGGATGCCGCATGGCATCGCACAGCACGAGGTGCCCGACGTGCAACGTCTCGGTGGCCGCAGCAAGCCACGTGGCGGTTGTCATTGCTTCATACATGGGTTGGTCGACAGCGTTCGGCGGAACGAGGTGATCCATCAGCGCAATTCCTCCGAACCCGGCTGACTCAGCCGCTCGAGCCCGTTCGACCAACTGTGGAATCGAGAGCCGCATCTGTGGGAGAAAGAGGTGGAACTGCATCGCCCTCAGTGTCACACACGCACGTGCGTCCTCTTGGTCCTGTTCACGGGAATGGGTGAACCGGCTTCCCACAACCACATCGGTGTCGAGGAGGGGTCCACCGAGGAGGTCGCCGCAGTGATTGCCCGCACCCGCTCCAACGGCATGGAACAGGAGGTCCGGGGACACCTCGTGCTGGAATCATGGCCAGCCGTCTTTCGACCGACGTCGGGCTCCAGCTGCTCGAAAAGGCTGCGCTGACAGCGGACGCACTGATCGGGCTGATCCTCGCCTTCGGCGCCGTGACCGGCGC
>JAYTOM010000495.1:0-8487 GCA_043747765.1 Actinomycetota bacterium | reverse complement strand
GCGAGCTTCCACGACGCCGAGCTCCGGAGCGAGTTCGTGCCTCGCTTGCTCGCCTGGCACGAGCTGGTGCGCAGTGGCGTGGACGAGTTCCTGGAGGGCTCCGGCGTGTCCGTCCCCGTGTCTGCCGCTGCAATCGCGTCGTGGATCGGGTGGTTCTGGATGGGCATGGAGGCGAGTCACGCGCTGGGCGTCCCGGAAGAGGCGGGTCATCAGCGCGCAGCGCTGGAGGCAATGTCCGTCGTGCTCAGGCGGATCGAAGACCGGGCGGCCGCAGGGCCGGCAACGAGAGGGAGCGAAACATGACAGACACCACTGTGCAGCCGCGATCGAGCGCAGGACAGCTCGAGCTTGCGATCGGGACGATGCCCGATTCACACCAGCTCCCCGAGCCGTATCCCTACGGCACCGTCGATCCCGACGCAGAGGGCATCGTCTCTCGAGACGGGGTAGGCACGTGGTACGGGCAGTACGGCACCGACGGCCCTTGGCTCGTGTTCGCGCCGATCTACCAGATCGCCAACAGCTACATGTTGCGTGGCGTCGTGCCTTACCTCTCGCAGCACTTCCGCGTGCTGGTCATGGACCTGCGGGGGTCGGGCAGATCCGATCGTCCGAGTGATCCGGCGGCGTACGACGTCGATAACTGCTACGCCGACTTCGTGGCCGTCCTCAATGCCGTCGGCGTCGACAGCGCATGCGTCGTGGGGATCTCGATGACGGCGATGCACGCAGTGCGACTGGCGGCCGAGCAGCCGGCACGTGTGTCGCACCTCATGCTTGTGGGCGCAGAGCTCGCGCTGCTGTACCCCGGCGACTTCCGTCCACTGTTCGAGGCGAACCTCGACACCATGCGTTCGCATTGGGACCGGTACCTCGGCACGTTCTTCGGCCGGTGCCTGAACGAGCCGCATTCGACGAAGCCAATCGAGGACGCCGCCCTCGCCGGTTGGGGGAGCGATGGCGACACCATCGCAAAGGCGCTTGCTGGCTGGGAGGGGGTCGATCACCGGCCGCTCGCTCGCTCGGTGGCCTGCCCGACGATGGTGATCCACGGTGATCGGGACCTCGTGGTGCCGTGGTCGGGGGGTGCGGAGATCGCCGATTTGATCCCTCACGCTGAGTTCGTCACCGTCGGCTCCGGGGGTCATTTAATGCCCGCGCGTGATCCCATCGCCTTTGCGCGCCTCGTCGAGTCGTTCACCGGCTCGCGGTCGAGGCGTCGCACGTGGACTCGGGCGATAGCTCGGCCGCCGCGCGTGCTGTTCGTCTCGAGTGCGATCGGTCTCGGGCATGTGCAGCGTGACCTCGCCATCGCTCGCGAGCTTCGAGCACAGCGTCCGGAGCTGCAAATCGAGTGGTTCACGGTCGAGCCGGCTGCGACGTACCTCCTGCAGGAGGGCGAGACACTCCATCCTGCGACCCGACTGCTTGCGAACGAGAGCCGGCACTTCGAGCAGATGGCAGGGGAGCACGACCTCCACGCGTTCTTCGCGCTGCGCACCATGGACGAGGTGATGGCTCGCAACTTCCTCGTGCTGCAGCACGTTCTCGACGAGGAGCACTTCGACCTCATCATCGGCGACGAGGCATGGGAGGTGGACCACCACCTGCACGAGAACCCCGAGCTCAAACGGCAGCCCTTCGTCTTCCTCACGGACTTCGTGGGCTCACTCCCGGTCACCGACGACGAGCGCGAGGCGTACCTGTGCGCCGACCGCAACGCCGACGAGATCGAGCACGTCGAGCGCTATCCGTGGATTCGAGACCGATCGTTGTTCGTCGGCAACGCGGACGACCTCCCCGACGTCGCCTTCGGGCCAGGCCTACCCAACATCCGGGCGTGGACGACACGGAACTTCGCGTTCACCGGCTACACGCTCCCGTTCGACCCGCAGCGGTTGGCGGACATCGACGCCGTCCGCGTCCGCCACGGCTACCGCCCGGGCGAGCGGCTCATCGTTGCGGCTGTCGGCGGCACGTCCGTCGGTGGATCGCTGCTCCGGCACATCGCCGACGCCTTCCCGATCATCCGCCGCGAGTGTCCCGATGCGCGCATGGTGCTCGTGGCCGGGCCACGCGTCGACCCGGGTTCACTTCCTGAGCACGACGGTCTCGAAGTGCGCACGTACGTGCACAATCTGTTCGAGCACCTTGCGTGCGCCGATCTCGCACTCGTGCAAGGTGGACTCAGCACGTGCATGGAGCTAGTGGCGACGAAGAGGCCGTTCCTGAGCTTCCCGCTCGCGCACCACTTCGAGCAGAACATTCACGTGCGGAACCGGCTCCGTAACTACGGCGCGGATAATAGCGTCGAGCTGCACGAGACCAGTACCCAGTCGCTCGCCGAGCGCGCGCTGCAGACCATGCACGCGCCGGTGTCGTACCGCGCCGTCGAGACCGACGGCGCAACGCGCGCCGCCTCCCACATCCTGTCGGTACTCGAGAACCGCAGCTGGGCGACCGCCTGATCGGTCGGTCACGACCTCGTGCAGTTCGCCACGCCACCAGCTATTCACTGGCGGACTCAGTGAGTGTGTGTTGAGGTGGCGCCGCGTGACAGTGCTCGAGTTTGGCGACGTGCTCCTCACGCGTGTGCTCTACGTGGATGCTTCGATCGATTCGGCGGCGGTGGTCGTCGCAACGTGTGTGGCGTGATTACTGTCACCGTAAGTTCACCACAGCGGTGGGCACCGATGTATCAGTTATGTCCCAGTCCGCTCGCGATCGGACCGTTCCGAGGCGTGCTGGCACGTCCGCCAAGTACGCGAAACACCTGCTCAGCAACACGATCCAACACCACAAAACACAGTCTGACCTGGTCTTTATCAGATTACGGATCAAGCGGTTAGGGGTTCGAGTCCCTTCGGGCGCACCACAGAAATACGGCCCCTGGTGGGATGATTCCGATTATGAGGACCTCACCGGAGCGGTGAGGTCCTCTGGCGTTTTCGCCCCATGTATCAGAGTTGTATCAGTTGCCGTAGGAGGTCGCCATGGCGTGGAAGTCCTCAGGCCGACCGCGCTTGGACGCGTAGGTACCGAGCCGACGCGGCCAGCTCCTTCCCGCGCGACGCACGCGACGTCCTCGACAAGCGATGGCTGCTTCGCACCCAACCGTCATCGCGATTCGGTTATTTCGGTTAGCGTTGGACCGTGGCAAGAGCGCCGAGATCGAACATTCAGTCGAAGGCGACGCCAGCCGCCAAGCGGCTGACCTCCGCCACTGCTGCGCCCACAGTCATCAAGACAGCGGCGGGTTCGAAGCTCGGGAGGCCACGTCCCGACGGCTTCGTGGTGAGCAGCAAGCGAGCTGGAACCCGAATCCTGTCGCAGCCACCTAGCAAGTCCGGAAAGCTTCTCCCGAAGGAATCCGCCGGAACTTCGGGCGATATCCGATGCACCGAGGCGATCCGAAAGGTACATGCCGCGTTCGCCAGCGGAAGCGTCGACGTCCTCGTCATCGCCGTCGACGACGTCGGCTCACTCACCAGTCAGGATGTTGCCGACATCCTCAACGTAAGTCGCCCGTATGTCGTGAAGTTGGCCAAGACGGGTGAGTTGCCATGCCAGATGGTCGGCACCCATCATCGGTTCAGGGCACACGATGTCCAGGCGTACAACGAACGAATGCGCGCTGGGCGTCGCGCCGCTCTCGATGCCATGTCGAGCGAGGTGGACTATCGGGACGAGGATTTCTGAACGCGGTCGTTCGGCAGTTTGTTTGCGCCCTTGATGCCCGCGTCCTCGTGCCGCCGACAATTCGCGACATCTTGCTGTGCCTCGCCGAGCGCGACCTATACCGGCCGGTCTGGCAGGAGGCGATTGAGATCGAGGTGATCCGCAATGGCGCCCGGCTGCTCGTCGAGCGAAGCGGATTCGATCCGGGCGATGCAGCAGTCACGATCCAGCGTACTGTCGGGTTCATGAACACAGCGTTCCCGGCTGCCCGACTGGACCCAAGCACGTAGGAGCCGCTCGTCAGCAAAATGACCAACAATCTCAAGGATCGACACGTCCTCGCCGCAGCCGTCGGCGCGCAGGCGACTCACCTCGTGACGAGCAACCTGCGCGACTTCCCCGAGACATCGGTCCCGGACGACATCGAACTGATCGACCCGCAGTTGTTTCTGCTCCGAATCTTTGAGACCGATGCGGACGAGACGATAGAGGCGGTCATTGCGATGGCAGATCGCCGACAGACCCCGCCAGCCGAGCTCGCCGAAAGATTCGCAAACGGTCGACTCGCTCCTCGATTCGGCGTGGCGATCACCTCGCGACTACGAGTGCGGCCCGGGCGCCACGGTCGACTCAGCATCTACAACCTTGATTGCACCATATTCGTGGCGGCCGATGTCGTCGGGTAGGTCGATCACCAGGGACCGATCGCAACTCACAACACAACGATCGACTCGCGCCATGGGAAGGTGCATCAACGCTTTCTGGCCTGCGTTCACATGCCCAGCGGCAACTGGCCAATTCTCGGCGCGTTCGACCGGTATCGCGACCGCAACCCGAACGTCGGCATCGGACGGTGGCTGGGCCGGTTCGACTCGAACGACCTCGACGGATCCCGGGACGCTCAGACCGTGAGGTTCGGCCACCTCGGCCGCAACGACGAGATCGACCTCATCGGAAGACACGCGTAGACCATTCCGGACCGTGTCGCCACGTACGTCAAATCGCGCAACTGCATCACCAGACGGACCGCGCGCTGCTTGAACTGCGGCGTGTACCGATGCCTTGTTGGACTCTTCTGACGGCCATGACTCCATCCTCGTGTCCACGGTCATGAGACTCCGCGGAGCGCAGTGGGCTTCACACAGCTACGCGCATTGGACCGAGGGCACCGGCTACTGTGCGAGTCGGAAGCGAGGGACTCGATGGAACGAATCGTCTGTTCGTGGTGTCAGGGGCAGAGCGACGCCGGCCGTACTGCATGCGAGGTGTGTGGCGCACCGCTCGACACAGCGGCACTGGTCACGGATTCGGGGTGGCGCGAAGCGCCACGCCTGAAGGACATGGCCGAGTTCAACTTCGACAGCTCCAGTTGTCAGGTGGAGGGCGAGATCGTGCCAGTCGCCGAGCTGAACCTGGGCGCGGGCGACTCGGTGTACTTCGAGCACCACGTGCTGCTGTGGAAGGAGGAGAATGTCATGGTGTCGGCGATGAACACGGGCAGCCGCAGCTTTGGGGGCATGCCGTTCGTGGTCACAGCCGCCCAAGGACCGGGCCGCGTGGCCGTCTCGCGTGATGCGCCGGGCGAGATGGTGGTGCTGCCGTTGCATCCGCAGATGGAGATCGATGTGCGCGAGCACGCGTTCCTCGCCGCCTCGTCGTCCGTCACGTATTCGTTCGTGCGCATCAAGGGTCTGGCCAACGTGCTGCACGGGGGCAGCGGCATGTACATGGATCGATTCGTCACCCAGGGTGGGTCCGGCTTGCTGCTGCTGCACGGCAACGGCAACGTCTTCGAACGCAACCTCGGCCCCGGTGAGAAGATCCTGCTCGAGCCCGGCGCCTTCCTGTTCAAGGATTCATCAGTGCAGATGAACGTCTCGCAACTGGATCTGAAGACGGGCAGGTTCAGCAAAGGGATGTACCTGGCCGAGATGGTCGGCCCCGGTCGTGTCGGCATCCAGTCGATGTACGTGCACCACGGGAGCGAATGATGTCGATGCTGCCGCCGCCCACGCTCGCCGCCCCGCCGTCCAACAGCTACACCTGCCCGTACTGTCGTCTCGACGGGCCGGCCACAGGCGGGTCGTGCGCGCACTGTGGTGCGCCCGTCGACATCCGCGCGAGCGTCTCGCAGTCTGGATGGGAACGGCAACCAGCGATCAAGGACATGGCGCGCATCCAGTTCGGGCAGAGCACGTGTCAGATCTCCGGGGTGTACGTGCCTGCGGCCGAGTTGCGCCTCGGCGCCGGCGAAGGCGTGTACTTCGGACATCACCAACTGCTGTGGGCCGACACCATCGTCAAGCTCAGCAACCAGCCGCTCAAGGGTGCCTGGAACCGCAAGATGGCCGGCCTCGATGTCGTGATGATGCAAGCCGTCGGCCCCGGCTCGCTGGCCCTGGCTGACAACACCCCGGGCGAGAGCATCGTCGTGCCGTTGATGCCCGGTCAGTCCATCGATGTACGTGAGAACCGGTTCGTGATGGCGACGCTCAACGTGACCTACGACTGGTTTCAGAGCGGCGTCTGGTACCGCACCACCGATGGCGACGAGACCGAAACGCACTACCCGGCGGGCATGTTCATCGATCGTTTCACCGCGACCGGATCCCCTGGCATGCTGACGCTGCACGGCCACGGCAACGTTTTCGTCCGCGACCTCGCCCCCGGCCAATCGATCCTCCTGCACCCCGGGGCTTTTCTGTGGAAGGACTCAGCCGTCGGCATGGGGATGCATCTCGAGCGGCCGGCGTCGGGTGGTTGGTTTGGCCGATGGTCGCCGAGTACTCCGTGGATGCGTCTCACAGGGCCCGGTCGCATCGCTGTCTCGTCGAAGTACGAGCGCATGGAGGCGACCGGCCGCGTGTCTGGTACTTCGCCATGCACGACCATGGATTGGAACCAGCAACGCCAGGTGGCGCAGATCGGTGCTGCGAAGGCGGCCTTCAGCGCATCCAAGATCGACGACGGCCCGTTCGAGGCAGCGCTCGATGCGTTCGCCAACTCCAACGGGTTCACACCGGGGGCCGACAAGAACCGCGGCATCGTGGTCGCCCACCGGTACACGCACCCGGCCGGCATCTCTGTCTCGTGTGCAGTCTCGGACAAGTCAGGCATCGCTGCCATCGCCAACTCGGCTCTTGGCGGGCTGGGCGGGGCCCTCACTAAGAACACCGCCGTCAGCGGACGGCTCAACAAGCTGATGGGCTCACTTTCGCAGGGGCCTACCGCGGACGGCGACCCGGTGGAAGGTTTCGGCTTCCCTGCTGCATGGAAGGTGAACGCGCCCGGCAAGGCGGTACTCACCGTCATCAAGAACAACCGTTCGTTCACTGTTACCGTGGAGTGCGCGCAGATGACGCCACAGGATCAATACGGCTGGGCTCGAGCGTTCGCGATGGCGGGGCTGCCGGCGATCTGAGCCCTGATCGGGCTACGCGCTCGGCGCGGCCGGCGGCGGCAACGTGCCGTCCGCTGGCGGCGCATCGGCAGGACGCGGGGTGCCGCAGGTCGCGCAGAACTTGCCGTCGACCTTCTGGCCACAGTTCGTGCAGAAGGCCGCCGCCGGCGCCACGGGCATCGGGGTGCCGCACCCAGAACAGAACTTGGCGCCCGGCAGGTTGGCGACACCGCAGCTGGTGCAATGGGCGCCCGCCGGCGGTGGCGCAGCCGAGGGCACGGGGCCACCGGCCGGTGCGGGCGGGGGCGGTTGGGCGATCTGTTGCCCGAAGCCAACGCCAGCGGCAAGGAACGCGCCGCTGACCGCACCACCGCCCTGCGCCATGCCCTGGCCGGCGCCGAGCATGGCCTCACCGGCGGCGTAGTTCTGGAACCCACCAGCGAGACGCGAGTAGCTGACGTCCTTGGCGAGGGTTTTCAGTCGGGCCTCGTCCTCCTCGGCGAGGTTGATGTCGAAGTTGCCCATGCGCACGATGGTCAGGCCATAGCTGGCGATCGCTTCATTGGCGCTCTCGATCGCGGCGCTCTCGATCTCGGGCGAGAACGCCGACAGTCCGAGCACAGGCCAGCCGTTGCGCACGATCTGGCGGGTGATGTTGGTGCGCATCGTCTTCAGCAACTGCTCGCTGATCCAGCCGGAGATGGCGCGGTTGTCTTCGACGTTCACCGTGCCAGTGAGGTTGAGAATCAACTTGGTGGGGTCGGCCACCTTCATGGAATACTCACCGAAAACTCGCAAGGTCACGATCAACCCGGTCTTCGGATCTTCGACATCGTCGATTCGGCCACCGAAGCGATGCCCCGGGTACTCGCGAGTGCCGCAGAAGAACAACTCGGCGCGGTACGCATTGCCACCCGTGCCGATGTCGATGAACACGCCGAGGAACGGCAGCTCGTCGGCCGCGATCGCGTGACGACCGGGCCCGAGCGTACCGATCACCTCGCCACGGCTGATGAACACGGCCATCATGTCGGGCTCGACGATGGCGCGGGTGCCCTTGCGCAGGTTGTGGTCGGGCCACTTGAAGACGATCTGATCCTTGCGGTCATCGGGGACCGCAACGAACTCGCGTGACAGAAACGCCATTTGGATGCTCCTCGGGGCTCACCTCGACCAGGATTCGTCAGAGACATTAGCGCGCAGAATCCGTGCGGGTGGCCTGGTTCAGTTCCTGGTTGCTGATACCACATCAGGTCCATCGCCCTGTGCCTCGGCACTGACCTGTCGGTCACACTGCGAGTGTCACGTCTGCGGGCTTGCCCCACACAACCGAGTCGTATCGTCGGCATGCGACGACGCAGCAGGTGTCGTCGACGGCGCTCGCATGGAGACCAAGGAGTCCGATGATG
>JAYTOM010000494.1:0-7792 GCA_043747765.1 Actinomycetota bacterium | reverse complement strand
GCTGCGGTGTCGTCGGCGACGTAATCGGCGGCGGTGCTGTAGCCGTCGGCCGCTGCCCCGTACGAACTCTCGGCGCTGCCGTAGTAGTCCGATGCCGTTGCGCCGTGATCGGCGGCGATGTCGGCGCTGGCGTCGGCTCGGGCGACAGCAGCATCGCCGACATCCGTCCAACCGTCACGATACGCGTCGTCCGCGTAGGCCAATTCGCTCTGCGCATCGGCGGTGGCTTCATTCGCCGTCGCCTGGTTCCAGTCGCCCCAGGACGTGGCGTTGTCGCCCTGCCACGTGTCGTTCGCCGCGGTGTCGAGGACGGGCGTGACGTCCGCGTCCAACGCCGCCGTGTCGCTGGAGTCCGCGGTCGCTCCCTCGGCTGCATAGTCGTCCCAACTGCTGTTACTCATGGCTGTCCCCTGTCGTTTCAACTGACGCGATCCGTCACGCCTGTACCGTCTCACGAACTCGAACCAGCCGCAACGAAAACCCCTGGGTCGGTGACGCGCGAATCCAGAGGTGGAGCGCGTCGATGTCGGGTGCGCGAAGTACCACTCGCCGGGGGGGCGTGCGTCAGCGTCTGGCGTCGATGCTTTCACGGATGATGTCGGCGTGGCCGACGTGATGGGCGGTCTCCTCGAGCATGTGCAACGCGACCCAGCGCAAGTCCTGTTGGGCCATCCCCGGCCACGCACAGGGCGAGTCGAGATCGAAGGTGTCCAAGATCTCGTTCGAGGCAACGATCTGTTCCCGGGTAGTCGTCTGACAACCGTCTCGACCGTGTCCTCATCATCGAGTCGAAAGGTCGCGTCCTCCCTGTCCCTGTCCCTGTCGTTCTCGTTGTCGTCGTCGTTGTCGTCGTCCGAGCGCATCTCCGGCTACTCGCCCGGGAAGCGTCGCCCAGCCACGATCACCTGGAACCATCGCCGCTCCCAGATCGCCGAGTGCTTGACCAGGCTCAGCAGCGACAGCGAACTCGCGGTCGGGGTCCAGGGGACGCCTCGGCTGCGGACACGTCGAGAACTTACCAACTGACAGAACGGGCCGGCGGCCGTTGCACTCGTCGCTCGTCGGGTCGCTAGTCGACAATGACGGGGATCGACGTCACGACGGTGTTCGGCCGGTACAGCAATTTGGCCTTCAGTGCGAACGCAGACTGGTTGTGCAGCCATTGGCTGCTGAGCCCGGTCACGAATTCCGGGATGATGACGGTGATCATCTCGTCTGCGTCCTGCTGATCGAGTTCGTCCAGATATGACAAGACCGGTCCGGTGAGGTCGCGGTACGGCGAGCTGATCGTGTGCAGTTCGACCGGGAGTGCGAACGCTTCCCACTGCTCGCGTAGGTGACGCTCCTCATCCGGGTCGGTCACGACGGAGACCGCGATCAGGCGGTCGGGGGTGAGGCTGCGTGCGTACTGGACTGCGAGGAGGACGCCCTTGTTGACCGAGCCGACCAGGACGACCACCAGGTGCTGATGACGATAGGTCTTGAAGCCCGGCTCGACCGAGACCGCTTCCTTGACCCGCTTGTAGTGACGATTGATGCCCTTGAACGCAACCGTCAGCAAGACGATCACGATCACGCTGACGTAGGCGCCACTCAGGAACTTGGTGGTGACGACGATTGCCGCCACCAGTCCGGTCGTCAGCGCGCCGATCGCGTTGATCGCGAGATTGAGCTTCCAGCGCGGCTCCTTGATCTTGAGGTGGTGGATGCACATGCCGGTTTGGCTGAGGGTGAAGCCGGTGAACACGCCGACCGCGTACAGCGGAATCAGGGCGTCGATCTTGCCACCGAAGATCAGGATCAGACCTGTGGCCATCGAGGCCAGGAAGATCACACCGTTCGAGAACACCAGCCGGGAGCCGCGGTTACTGAACTGGCGCGGCAGGAATCCGTCTTTGGAGATGATCGACGACAGGCGGGGGTAGTCGGCGTAGGCGGTGTTGGCGGCCAGGATCAGAATCGCGAAGGTCGCGAACTGCGTCACGAAGTAGAAGATGTTGCGGCCGCCGTAGATGTGTTCGGCGAGCTGAGCGAGGACGGTTTGGGATTGATCGGCGACCGGCTGGAGGTGCATGGCGATGATCGACAGCCCGAAGAAGGTGCTACCGAGGATGATGCCCATCCAGATCAATGTGGTGGAGGCGTTCTTCGACTCGGGCTTCTTGAACGCCGGGACACCGTTGGAAACAGCCTCGACGCCGCTCAGCGCGACGGCTCCGGAGGCGAAAGCCTTGAGGAAGATGAACAGGATGATCGGGTCGGTGCCTTTGAGCAGTTCGGCGGCACTTCCCGTGTGCTTGATCGGCGGCATGTGCTGGACGAAGACCCGGTACAGACCAACGATGATCAGGGTCATCAGGGAGAGGATGTAGATATAGGTCGGGGGCGCGAACACGGCCCCCGATTCCTTCAGACCGCGCAGGTTGGCAATGGTCATCAGCAGGATGAAGCCGACGCACAACAGCACGCGATAGTTGCCGAGGCTGGGAAACGCGGAGATGATGGCTGCCACGCCGCCGGCCACCGACACAGCGACGGTCAGGATGTAGTCGGTCAGGAGAGAACTTCCTGCGATCAGCGATGGCAGTTCGCCCAGGTTTTCGCGACTGACGACGTACGAACCGCCGCCACTCGGGTAGGCAAAGATGGTCTGGCGGTAGCTGATGACGACGACGGCCAGGAGGACGACCACCATGATCGAGATCGGGACCAGCTTCGTGTACGCCGCAACACCCGCCGCCACACCGGAGCCGGCGACGAGGAACACTCGGAGAATTTCTTCGGTCGCATATGCCGTCGACGAGATCGCATCGCTGGAGAAGACCGGAAGAGCGACCTTCTTGGAGAGGCGCTGATGGTGCTCATCTGCAGAAGCCAGGGGTTTGCCGAGAAGGACGCGCTTGAGTGAACTGGCCATGCAGACGTTGATCCTTTCGGAATCCGAAACGGGAATGCTACAGCTTCACGACTTCTTCACGCTGCGGCTTGTGAAACCCGTGAAGAGCCTGCGTACGCTAGCCCCGCCCTGGTGTCATAAGGGCTGGAGAAGGAGAATGCCGTGCATGTGGTGATAGTCGGTTGCGGGCGAGTTGGCTCTGCGCTCGCCAACGAACTCCTCGAAGCAGGACATTCGGTGGCGATCATCGACCGTCGCGAAGAGGCCTTTGCCCGGCTCGGAGCCGGTTTTTCTGGTCAGATCATCATTGGCATCGGCTTCGACCGCAACGTGCTGATCAGCGCCGGTATCCAGCATGCCGACGCGGTCGCAGCGGTCACGAGTGGTGACAACTCGAACATCCTGATCGCCAGGGTCGCACGCGAGAACTTCGCGATCGAGCGCGTCGTCGCCCGGATCTACGATCCACAGCGCGCAGCCGTATACCAGCGTCTCGGTATCGCCACCGTCGCCACGGTGTCGTGGACGACCGAACGCGTGCTGCGCAGGGTTCTTCCGCCGGCAGTCGCGATCGAATGGGTCGACCCGAGCGCCAAGGTGTCCCTCGTCGAGCGTCATATCGAGTCTCCCAACGCCGGCCGCAGATACAGCGACATCGAAGCCGCAGCAGAGGTACGTGTCATCGCAGTCGCGCGGCTCGGCCAGGCCATGCTGTCAACGCCGACGCTGGTTGCCCAAGAGGGCGACCTGGTCTATCTCGCCGTGGCGTCTGACCAAGTCGACTCGCTGAACAGCAAACTCACACCGACGGCAGCGCATTCCCACTAGTTCCGAACAAACGATCGACATCACGGTCAGCAGGAGACATTCGACATGAAGGCACTGATTGTCGGCGGCGGAAGCGTCGGCCGATTCATCGCCGAGCAACTCGGGGCGAGCGGTCATTCCGTGACCATCCTCGACAATGCGGCCGCGGTGGTCAAACAGCACGCCGGGCTCGGTGTTCCGGGCGTCACCTGGGTCAAGGGCGACGGATGCGAACTCGGCGCGCTGAAGTCGGTCAACGTCGCCGAGTGTGACGTCGTGGCAGCAGTGACGGGAGACGACGAGGACAACCTGGTCGTCTCGTTGCTCTCCAAGCAGGAGTTCGGGGTGCCCCGCGTCGTCGCTCGCGTCAACAACCCGAACAACGAGTGGATGTTCAACGAGATGTGGGGCGTCGATGTGTCCGTCTCTACGCCGCACCTGATCACCGGACTCGTTCAAGAAGCCGTCGCCGTTGGATCGTTCGTCCGGCTGTTGTCGTTCGACCGCGGGAAGGCCAAGCTGGCCGAAGTCACGCTCGCCGAGGATTCGCCGGCCGCGAACAAGGAAGTCGTCGAGCTGAACTTTCCCCGAGAGGCAACCGTCGTCGCACTGCTCCGCAAGGACCGCGTCGTTGTTCCGCGCGGTGATACGGTTCTGCGCATCGGCGACGAAGTCCTCGTCCTCGTCGCTGGTGACAGCGAAGAAGAAGTTCGCAAGATCCTGATCGGATGACTCGCCGCAGTCGCGCGTGCCACTGAACGATCCAACGCTGTCAGCAGACCCTCCCGACTGATGCGCCGCGAGCCGGGCATGCACCGAAGCCCGGCTGACAGCGTCGCTGTCGATCGAGCACGCTGAGGACGGTCAGGACTCGACGAGTGTGTACGCGGGGTTGAGCATGATCCGTCGACCGCGCTCGTCACGGGCGACGCCTTCGATGATCAGTGCCCGGCCGTGCTCGATGCCGCCGATCGATCGACGACCCGTGAAGACTGCGACGGCATCGCCGGTGCCGTCACCCACGACGACTTCGAACGATGGGATGCCATCACGCGGGGCGACGCGCATGCGCTTGACTTCGCCACCGACGCGAGCCGAGGCTCGACACGTCAGCTCGCCGATCGGCGTCAGCCCGGAGTCGTGGAATCGATGCTGCAACCGCACGGAGTCGAGATCGTTCGAGTCCGCACGGAGGCGCTTGGCGAAGTCACGAATTCCCATCTGGCCAACGCTACTGCACAACGTTCTGTTCGTATCCTGAGCGGGTGAAGACCAGAACGCTGCTGCTGCTCGCCGTTGGTTGCGGACTGATCATCTTGGTTGCCGGCAGCATCAAGCTGTTCCTCATCGCCGACGACAAGGCGCCGGTGCATCTCGCAGTCGGCCAGAGCGGCAAGGCCGGCGACATGACGGTCGCCGTGCAATCGGTGCATCGGACGGCGGGGGAGACACTTGTCGAAGTGCGTCTGGTCGGCGCTGACGACATCGACGGTGCCCTGTCGTTCACCTACAACACCGGTGCGAAACCTTTGCCGCCGCAAGGTCCGCCGGCGGGCCAGGGAAACCGGTGCGCGGCAACATCGGTCACGGCTCCGACGGTCTGTGTGCTGGCCTTCGAAACAGAGCGCGTGCCCGGTGTGCTCGGGTACCGGCGCGCTGGCGAGACACTTCGTTGGGACATCACTGGATAGTGCTGACCGCACCCGTCTACGCGGGTACGGGCGGTGGCGCCGCCGGACGGTGCCGCTACGGTGAACAGCAGAAATTCGCCTCGCTGGCGCATGTCGGCGAGACCTGATGGAGGTGGTCCAACTGACCGGGCAAGATGGTGTGGGGCAATTCGATCTCGTGATCATCGGTGGCGGTCCCGGCGGCTACGGGGCAGCGTTCTATGCGGCCTCTGCGGGGCTGAACGTGGCAATTGTCGAGAAGGACGTCTTGGGTGGGACGTGCCTGAACCGTGGCTGTATTCCGGCCAAAGCGTTCCTCGAGACGGCGGCCGTCAATCGGCACGTCCAGCACGCCGGCGAGTTCGGGATCAATTCCAGTGCGCCGACGGTCGACTTCTCCGTCGCCCAGCAGCGCAAGCAGAAGATCGTCGCCGGTCTCGTCAAGGGCATCGGCGGACTGATGAAGGCTCGCAAGGTCACGTCGTACACGGGCGTTGGTTCGCTCGGACCCGACCACACGGTCACCATCCGGTCGAACGACGGGACCGTCGAACAGGTCCAGGGTCGAGCAGTCCTCCTCGCCACCGGGTCCGCGCCGCGAACGATCCCTGGCTTCGATCGTGGCGGCCCGATCATGACGAGCGACGAAGTGCTCATGCTCGACCACGTTCCCGCTCGAGTCGCAGTCATCGGCGGCGGAGCCATTGGTTGTGAGTTCGCATCGACGTTCGCCGACCTCGGCGCGACGGTGACGATCCTCGAAGGTCTGCCGAAGATTCTTCCCGGTCTCGACGCCGACGTCGCCAATGTCGTCGTACGGAGCTTCCGCAAGAAGAACATCGACATCAAGACTGCCGTCAAGATCACCGGGCACACGCCGAACGGAGCCGGCACGACCATCCATTTCGGGGCAGAGGGCGCCGAGCCCGAGCACCTCGATGTCGACGTGGTGATCGTGTCTGTCGGACGTCGTCCCTACGCGGATGAACTCGGTCTGGAGAACACCGGCGTGACGAAGAGTGAGCGAGGATTCGTCGACGTCGACGAGTTCTGCCGCACCTCCGAAGCTGGCGTCTTCGCGATCGGTGACCTGATCAACACTCCTCAACTTGCCCACGTCGCGTACGCAGAGGCGATCCTGGTCGTCAAGCAACTGCTCGGTGAGAATCCGATGCCGGTCATGTACGACAAGGTTCCCTGGGCCATCTACTGCGACCCCGAGGTCGCCTTTGCCGGACCTGGCGAAGAGGCCGCGATCGCAATGGGATACGACGTGATCGTCGCCAAGCACCAGTTCCGCGGCAACAGCCGGGCTCAGATCATCGGACAGGTCGACGGACTGGTCAAGGTGATTGCCAAGAAGAACCCCGACGGCAGCGCCGGTCAGGTGCTGGGCGTACACATGGTGGGGCCATGGGTCACCGAACAGTTGAGCGGGGGCTACCTCGCCGTCAACTGGGAAGCCACGGTTGCCGAGGTTGCCGAGTTCATCCAACCGCACCCGAGCTTGACCGAACTGTTCGGGGAAACAATGCTGTCGCTGACGGGCCGCAGCCTGAACACCTGATCGAACACGATCGCGCCGATTCAGGCACGCTGTCGTCAACACATCTCGCCCACGCATGTCCGGATCGAAGAGGAAACCCAATGGCCGAAGTCACGCTGCCGCAGCTCGGTGAAACCGTCACCGAGGGAACCATCACGAAATGGTTCAAGAAGGTCGGCGACACCGTCGCCGCCGACGAGCCGTTGTTCGAGGTGTCGACCGACAAGGTGGACACCGAAGTCCCATCCCCGAATGCCGGGATACTGACCGAGATCCGTGTGCAAGAGGGCGACACCGTCCCGGTGGGCGCGGTGATCGCCGTTGTCGGCGATGCGTCCGTCGCGCCAGCTCCGGCCCCCGCGCCTGCTCCGGCCCCCGAGGCTGCGCCCGCGCCGATGACTGCGCCCGAGGCTGCGCCCGCGCCCGAGGCTGCGCCCGCGCCGATGACAGCAGAGGCGCCTGTCCAGGCTCCGGTCGCCGACATCGCGGCGCAAGCTCCCGAGCCCGTTCTCGCTGCGCCGACACCCGCTCCGGCGCCAGCAGCTCCTGTTCCGGCACCTGCGTCGGGCCTGGCTCCGGCGGGCACCGACAACACCCGGCTGCTCTCGCCAGTCGTTCGACGGCTCGTCGCCGAACACAACATCAACGTCGACCAACTGACCGGCACCGGCCCGGGCGGCCGAATCACGCGTGAGGACGTACTCGACCACATCGACTCTGTCACCCCAGCGACGGCAGCACGCGCCGCAGCGCCCGCGCCCGCCACCGAGTCGACCGCGCCAGCACCCGTGGCAGAGGTGCCGTCTCCGGCTCCTGTGGCTGCTCCAGCACCCGTGGCAGAGGTGCCGTCTCCGGCTCCTGTGGCTGCTCCAG
>JAYTOM010000493.1:0-1762 GCA_043747765.1 Actinomycetota bacterium | reverse complement strand
GGTCGGGCACTGATCGGTATCGGTGCCGGCCATGTCGAAGCCGAGTTCGATCGCCTCGGCGAGGACTTCCACCGGCGCGGCAAGACGACCGACGAGCGGATTCCGGTGCTGGCCGCTGCACTCGAGAACGAGTTCGTCGACGGGATGGGCGCGCGACCACGGCCGATCCAGTCGCCGCGGCCGCCGATCTGGGTCGCTGGTTCCAGCGGACCGGCCATTTCGCGAGCTGCCCGACTTGGCGACGGGTGGCTTCCCCAAGGGCCGTCCGACCAACCCATGGTCGATGCATTGCAGGCTGGGCGAGAGGCTGCCGGGCGCGCCGAACTCCCGATGATGATCGGGCACATCACGCCGTTCATCTACGTCGGTGACCCGGCGTTCGACGTCGGCCCAACGACCCTCAGCGGCTCACCCGTGGCGATCGCCGAGCAGATCTTGGCCGGGACGGCCAACGGGGTGAACCAGCTGCAGGTCCGGTTCAGGTCGCGCAGCTGCGACGAGCTGTGCGAGCAGATGGTTGCATTCGCGACCGAGGTTGCTCCGCTGCTGACCACGATCTCCTGATCAATTTCCCGCACGATTTCCCGCACGATTTCTGACAAGGACACGCCATGCTGACCAACCTCGATGAATATCCGATCCACCAGTTCGCCGAGCCGATGCGATACGTCGCCACCAGTGACCGCAACTTCTACGACCGCTACTACTTCATGGGTTTCGAAAAGACCGGGCAGGCAATGTTCATCGCCGGACTCGGCGTCTACCCGAACCTCGGTGTGATCGATGCGTTCCTGGCCGTGATGCACGAGGGTCAGTACCGCGTCGTGCGAGCCTCACAAGAACTCGAGTTGTCGGACCGTCTCAAGCCCTCGGTCGGCCCACTCAGCGTCGAAGTCGTCGAGGCTCTGCGCTCGCTGCGAGTCCGCTGCGAGCCGAACGAGTGGGGTATCGAGTTCGATTGCACGTTCACCGGATTCCACGAGCCGCTCGAGGAGCCGCGCCACTACGTACGCGAGATGGGCCGGATCATCTTCGACACGACGCGCCTCGCCCAGACCGGGAACTGGGCGGGAACACTAACGGTCGACGGGAAGAGTTTCGACGTCAACAACGACGACTGGTACGGCACCCGTGACCGTTCGTGGGGCGTGCGCCCGGTCGGCGACCCGGAGCCGCAGGGCATCCGCGCCAAGCAGCATTTCAGCTGGTTCTGGCTCTATTGCCCGATCCAGTTCGAGGACCACACGCTGGTGATCATCATGCAGGAACATCAAGACGGCAGTCGCGTGATGGAGCAAGCCGTGCGCATTTGGCCGATCGGAAGCGGCAAGCCGAACGAGTACTTCGGGCGGGCCCGTCACGAGATGCAGTTCGTCGAGGGCAGTCGCTTCAGCACGGGTGCCCATCTGTTCATGAATACCCTTGTCGATCGCGACGACGACAGCGCCGGCGAACTGATCGACATCACGGTTTCGCCGTTGATCGGCGTCCACATCGGCATCGGTACCGGCTACGGATATGACGCAGATTGGAGGCACGGTATGTGGCAGGGCGAAGCGCCGGTCACACAGCACTTCGAACTCGATACCAACACTCCGGAAGGCAAAGCCCGCTTGTTCGGAATCGTCGACAATGGCGCAAAGTTCACCTACACCGACAGCCGCGGATCGCATGTCGGCTATGGCCTGTACGAGAATCTGATCGTCGGCCCCCATGATCAGTACGGCTTCACCGACATGATGGACGGCTTCATCAGCGGCGC